>JADKHO010000001.1:670000-989611 GCA_016721765.1 Bacteroidota bacterium | reverse complement strand
ATACCTACAGAGATACCACTCCAAATATTCCAAAGCCGCTGCAAGACACAAGCAATGCCGCGAGCGGTAAAGTGATTAAAAGCTATGGAAATCCGGAGCCACGCTTTTCAATAAAAGTGGATTTAACACCTAGTTCTTCTGTGAAAGCCAGTTATACCAGAATTTCTCAATACTTGCATTTAATTTCCAACACAACCGCAAGCACCCCGTTGGATGTATGGACGCCAACAACAAACAACATCAAGCCTCAAATATGCGATCAAGTGGCTTTGGGTTACTTTAGAAATTTTGGTGAAAATAATGACTATGAAACCTCTGTGGAGACCTATTATAAATTGATGAAAAACCAGGTTGATTATATTGACAATGCCAACCTATTGCTAAATGAATACATTGAAGGTGAGTTGTTGAATGGTAAAGGCAGAGCCTATGGATTAGAGTTTTTTGTCAAGAAAAATAATGGACCTTTTACCGGATGGATTAGTTATACTTTGGCCAGAACAGAGCGCCAAGTAAATGGTATTAACAAAAACAAGTGGTATCCCAACAGGTTTGATAAAGTGCATAATCTGAATATTGTAGCATTTTATACTTTCAATAAAAAGTGGGATGCTTCTGCAACTTTTGCATTTGCTACCGGAACACCGGCAACTTTCCCAACCAACAGGGTTGTGGTTCAGGGATACATTATTCCTATTAATGCGGAAGAAGAGCGCAATAACTATCGGATTCCTGCTTATCATCGTTTGGATTTATCTGTAACCAGACAAGGAAGGGTGCATAAAAAATGGGAAAGCTTTTGGGTCTTTTCAGTATATAATGTTTATGGCCGGCACAATGCTTTTAGTGTATATTTTCAGCAAGCATCAACCGGTGGAAATACCACCGAGGCTATTAGATACAGTATAATTGCCAGACCAATCCCATCCATTGCGTATAATTTTAAATTCTAAGTATATGAAGAAATTTGTAAAGTATTTTATAATGTTTTCATCTTCGATACTTCTCTTATCGTGTGAAGAAAAGATGGAAATTAAACTGGATCCGGGAACATCGCAAATAACTGTGGATGCTTGGATAAATGATAAGCGGGAACCACAAATAATAAAGTTGACACAAACAGCCGATTATTTCGAAAACGCACCCTCTCCTATTGTCTTGGGAGCCGATGTAAAAATTACAGATGATATCGGAAATACGTATTCATTTTTAGATTCAGATAATGACGGCAAGTATTTGTGGATTCCCGGCTCGCTAGATACTTTGGCAAGAATTGGCCATGTTTACAATTTAGTGGTGGATTACAATGGTCAACAATACGTTTCCTCAACTACTATGCAACCTTCTGTGGTGATTGATTCACTGACGCAATATAAAGAAGCAAATGGTTTAAGTGCCGATTCTGTGATAAGGGCTGAGTTTTGGGCAAGAGATAATGCTGGACGTCAAGATTTTTATTGGATTAGAACTTACAGAAATGGGTCATTTAACAATAAACCCAATGCCATTCTAACGGCCCAAGAAGCAGCTTTCGGCAACGGTGATGGGTTAATTTTTATCGTGCCTTATCGTCAAGGAATAAATGACTTTAACAGTCCATTTACACCCGGCGAAACAGTTAAAGTTGAAATGTATGGTATTAACCACGCCAGCTATGATTTTTTAAATCAAGCACAAAGCCAAATGATTAATGGTGGTTTGTTTGCAACACCCCCCTATAATGTGAAGAGCAACATTAAAAATGCAAATTCAAATGAAACTCAAACGCAGTTCATTCCGGTTGGTTGGTTTGAAGTAAGTGCGAGTTATTCGAAGCAAATCACCATAAAATAGTCATTTGCTCCTCTGTAATTATTGATTGTCTAGGGCGCTAGAGTGGCTGTTTTTTCGTGCGATTTAAGCGCTATTTGGAACTTTTTTATACATCAGTCCCATCGGGTGGCTTGTACGCTTAATCGAAGTGTAATAGCTTCGTTTTTGCAATTGTTAATTTTTGCCGCAATTGTTTTTTAGATTTGTTGAAATTGTAAGGGTTTTAATGGCATTTTGTGAATATTTTGATATGATCCGTTTAAAAGTTAGAGTTGTTAGAATTGTGTTTCTGAGTTTACTAATCTGTAACAATACTTATTCTCAAGCAACAAATGAAAAGCAAATTCTTTGGACAGCAGATTGGAGTCCTGACGGAAAATTTATTGCGGTTGGTGGCAATACTGATACACTAAAAATTTATAATGGAAATGAGTTAAAGGTTTATAAGGCTTTTTATATTGGTAATACCATAACACGCATAAAGTGGCATCCGGTGAAAAATTTATTAGCAGTTACAACACAAATGTCGGTAACACATTCAAGTATAATAGATTTAGAAACAAATGAGAAAATTGACTTATTAGGAGTTTCGGTGGATGGGGCTAGGGGTGTTGATTGGAATAGAACAGGTGAGTATTTGGCTGTTGCTGATAATGATGGACAGATATTAATCTTTAATTTAAAAGGTGATTTGATTAGAAAGTTTAACAGTGAAAACAGCAAATCCATAACCGCAATTGAATGGCATCCCAAATTGGATATACTTGCTTGCGTTGGTGATAAAATACGTTTTTATGACATGCAGGGTACTCTATTGAAGGTTATTAATCACAGGCCGGAAGATGTTTTAATTTTAAGCATAGCTTGGCATAGATCGGGCAAATTTTTTGTAACAGGAGATTATGGAGATGATACGGTAAAATCATTGTTACAGTTTTGGACTATGCAAGGCGAGCTAATTAAATCAATTGATATAAGTAAGGGAGAATACCGAAATTTAGCTTGGAATTCAAAGGGAAATCGATTGGCAACAGCAAGCGATAAATTGAGGATTTGGGATAGTCATGGGAAACTAATTTCAGAAGGCCAATCAACTGATAATTTGTGGGGAGTAACATGGAATAAGCGGGGAAGCAGGGTTCTTACTTCAAGTCTTGAACAGAATATTGTTATTTGGGATGAACGTGCAAAGCTTGTAACAAAAATAGAATGAAGCAATGAGTGATTTGTTTTTAATCTTAAGTAACTTTAATCGTCTTTTTGCGACACAACTCTTAGGGCACTTTGGAAGAGTTGGATATAGAAAAGAAGAGTTGGGGTTATAACACATTCTAGTAGCCTTTTTACAATATATAGACTGTAATTAGTTGGCTTTTTTAAAGATATATATTTGGCTTGAATAAGTATTTTCTTTACTACTCATTGCAAGATAATTTGATTTTAGGCCGGTGAGTATTGCTTTGAAATAATTGATTTTTCCTAGTTTATATTTTTCGCTAAGCATTGAGACATAAAAGGAGTCGAATTTCATGGGCTGTATTTCCTCCAAATTAAATCCGTGTTGAGTAAAGAGTTTCGAGATAGTTTTTGGTGTAAAATGATATAAATGTCTGGGCACATCATATGCCGCCCAATTTTCTTTATAATAACTTGCGTCATAGGAGGTGCAGTTTGGAACAGCAATAAATACAACACCATCTGACTTGATAATTCTGTTTAATTCTTTTACTCTTTTGTCTAATTCGTGCACGTGTTCAAGCACATGCCAAAGCGTGATTACATCAAAGGAATTGTTTTCGATTTCTGAGAGAGCATCCTCCGGCTTTACATCCAAATTGTAGTTACTTACTGCAAATTTTCGCGCCAAATCGCCAGGCTCAATGCCTCTAACTTCCCAGTTTTTGGAACGCATATGGTTTAAAAACTCACCCGTTCCACAACCGATATCGAGTAATGTTCCACGTGAAACAAATCGACTGATTAGTGACTTTTTTCCGGAAATGGTATAGTTTCGTATAACTTGGTATAGCTTATTAAAGATACCTTTGTTAGAATTTGAATGGGAAATATAGTCATCAGATTCATAGTATTTTCCGATTTCATTTGCCGCAGGTCGAGGATTTGTAAACCTAAAAGTGCAGCCCTTGCATTCAACAATTGTGTACACTTCATTAGTTACAGTATTATCTTTACATTTGATAAACTCATTAAATGTTTCGTTTTTGCAAATGGGACATGAGGCTATTTTTTCCATATATCGGACTGGGTTATTGTATACGTTTCACGTGAAACATTATTTGAGGTTTTATCAAGGAGCAGAACTATCGCCCCATAAAAATCATTAAAACGGAAATGTCAGCCGGCGAAATTCCTGAAATTCTTGAAGCTTGGCCAATCGTTTTTGGCTTTACCCTATTTAGTTTATCCTTTGCTTCAGCAGATAAGGATGGGATTGTTTTGTAGTCAAAAATATGGTGCAATTCTAAGTTTTCGAGTCGTAACTGTTTTTCAACCATCTCCTGTTCCTTTTCGATATAGCCCTCATATTTCAATAATATTTCAGCTTGCTCAATACATTCTTCATCATAATTTGCCATAAACCCACGCAGAGTTTCATCGTATTTTACAAGTTCATTTATAGAAACATTTGGACGAGAAAGCACATTGAAATACTTTATTTTTTGATTTATGCTAGCAGACTCAATTGACTCTAAATAGTTATTAATTAAATTTGGCTCAGCGCTAATTTGTTTAAAATACGCACTAATTTCTTTACTTGCTTTCATCTTCTCCCCTACTCTATCCATTCTTTCTTTAGATGCTAAACCTAATTCAAAAGAACGAGGCGTTAAACGAATATCAGCATTGTCTTGTCTGAGTAAAATACGATATTCTGCTCGTGAAGTAAACATGCGATAGGGTTCGTTCGTGCCCTTTGTAACCAGGTCGTCAATTAGTACGCCGATGTATGCTTCGGAGCGTTGCAAAATAAAAGGGTTTTTTCCTGCCACTTTTAAGTGTGCATTAATACCTGCCATCAATCCTTGACATGCCGCTTCTTCGTAGCCGGTTGTCCCATTTATTTGTCCGGCGAAAAACAGATTTGAAATTAGCTTTGTTTCTAAGCTTAGACTTAATTGATGCGGTGGAAAATAATCGTACTCAATTGCATAACCAGGTCGAAACATACGAACCTTTTCAAAGCCTGGAATTAGTTTCAATGCCTTGTATTGCACCTCTTCTGGCAAGGAAGTAGAAAACCCGTTTACATAAATCTCAACAGTATTCCATCCCTCCGGTTCAACAAAAATTTGATGTCGCTCTCTTTCTGCGAAGCGAGTTATTTTATCTTCGATAGATGGACAATACCTTGGACCAAGGCCTTTAATTCTGCCTTGAAACATTGGTGATTTTTCGAATCCGGTTCTTAAAATTTCATGAACCGCATCATTGGTATAAGTAATATGACAACTCTTTTGTTCCTTTTTTTCACCTGTTAGTGTTGAGGAGTAGAACGGTGAGGTGTTAGGTAAAAAGGAAAATTTACCCGGCAGCTCATCCCCTGTTTGTTCTTCCATTTTCGAATAGTCAAGTGAGCGACCATCGATTCTTGGCGGGGTTCCTGTTTTCATACGGCCCGATTCGAAGCCCAGTTCGATTAATTGTTCAGTAATCCCTTTTGATGCGCTTTCGGACGCCCTGCCACCACCAAATTGTTTTTCTCCAATATGTATGATACCATTTAAAAAAGTACCATTGGTTAATACGACCGAATTTGCATGAATGCGAATACCCATTCCGGTGACAATACCTTTAACGGTACCATTTTCAACAATCAATTCCTTAACCATGTCTTGCCAAAAATCAACATTTGGGGTTTGCTCTAATTGCAATCTCCACTCTTCTGCAAATCGTTGTCTATCGCTTTGCACGCGAGGACTCCACATAGCAGGACCCTTGCTTCGGTTAAGCAAACGAAACTGAATGGCAGTTTTATCCGAAACAATGCCGGAATAGCCACCAAGGGCGTCAATTTCTCTCACAATTTGTCCCTTTGCAATGCCCCCCATGGCTGGATTGCAGCTCATTTGAGCAATGGTTTGCATGTTCATGGTAACAAGCAGCACACTCGAGCCTAAATTGGCCGCTGCAGCAGCTGCTTCACATCCGGCGTGACCGGCACCAACAACAATAACATCATAATTTTTGAACATGGCGCAAAAGTACTGATTATTTATTATTTAGCGAGCGAGGAAGCAGAACACCGCTTCAGAAAGGAAGGGCATGTTCATGTTTTAAAAAGCAGGAATGCCATCAAGGAAAGGACAAAAGTGGTTCAAAAAAAAGACCCACAGAAAAAATCTGCAGGTCTTTTGGGTGACAGATGTAAAATTATTTACCAATTCTATATAAAACTCCAATTTGCAAACCACCGGTGGCGAGGGTAGTGCGCTTGTAATCCAAAACGCCATCAGACCCAACATTTGCTGCAGTTGTGCTCACCCCTGAATTACCAATAGTAGTAATATCATACTCTTTTGTTGCATCTGTTATTCCTCCGGAGAGGCGCAATCCGAGAGATATGGTTAATGCGTCCACCACATTAATTCTACCGCCAATGCCAACAACTCCTGAAATTACAGTAGCGTTAAAATCGTTTCTTACTCCAGTACCATTGTAACTCAAAGTTTGGAGGGAAGAATTATACTCCTCAGTTGCGTTTAAAACATAGCTTAATTTTGGCCCAATTTCAAAATAAAACCCGGACTTTCCCGACTTTAGTTTTAATAAAAGAGGTATATCAAAATAGGTTATTTTGGTTTTTGAATCATAATCAGAAGAGCCAATAACGCCTTTGTATTTTTGATTTACAATTGCATTGTTTAGCTCAATTCCAAGACCTACTTTCTCGGTAAAATATACGGTTGCGGCAATTCCATAGTTACCTCCAAGGGAAACAACAGGATCAAGATTGTCGCCATAATCGAACACATTTTTATTCATTAGCCAAGTTGTTCCAACTCCACCACTTAAGCCAACCTCTGCTTTTTGGGCACTTACGCCGAAGCTTATTGATAATAAAGCAATAATTACAATTGATTTTGCTAGTTTCATAGAAATGGTTTTTAGGTTTATTCCACAAATGTAAAATAAAAAGTAAGCACGATTAAGTAGGTGCTTAATTATTGATAATTAGTTTCTCAAACATACGTGTGCTTTTGCCTTTCATCTCAATAATGTAAAAGCCTTCAGCAAAACCGGTGTTAAATATTACCCCTTTTGTTGCTTGCTCAAGAGAATAGCTTGATTGAAATATAACTTTTCCACTTAGATCTGATATCGTAATTTGTGCATCCTCTTTAAGGTTGTCGGTTTTTAAGGTAAAAGTACCCTTTGTAGGGTTGGGAAAAATAGTTAAGCTAGGATTGATTTGCGAAAGTTCAATTTGCCCCACAGTACTATTTATGATCACCGAAGCAACATCGTCCGAACTTGCCGCATCATTAGCTATATCAACCAAAGCAGCAATGTGATACTCTATGCCGGAAACAAAATTTCCAGTAAGGGAAAAAGTGTACTCTATGCTATCTCCCGCTAGGAGCAATAAGTTAGGAACATCCTTGGTAAGCAAAGAGCCATTTACGAAACAATAAATATTAAACCCAGAAAGCGCAGTAGTTCCGTTGTTTTTTAACCACACTTTTATAGGGGTGGATGCTCCGAGTTGGGCATTGTTAATAGGGTAGGAGAGGCGTAAGGCAGAAGCATTGATAAGCGAATCTCCATCAATAAATACATTGGATTTTTCGACCAAAAATGAATGAATTTTATAATGTGGTTCAGTGTGGCTGCCTCCGTTGTAGCCAGTGTTTAATAAGTTTACATAAGGCTGAAGTGTATAATCCACAGTTAAGTTTTGGCCTGCACTAAATTGTGAATTTAAATTCACCCAATAGGGATCCACACCTTGACCCGGACACCAACCCGCGCGATCATATACCCATGTTCCGCTTTGATTGCTACAGGTATTTAAATCACAATCAGCTTTCCATAAATAATGATTGGCAACAGTGCTACCATTTACCTGAACAGTGTGTGTTTTAATGGAAAATTCGGCAGCGTTGTTTGTATTTGCTTGTCCATGCCCGGTATTTGTCATACGCATATCCACTGCTTGCGTTTGCGGGTTTATTGAAACTGTTTGCAAAGGTAAATCATAGCTTATGTTAGGATCTCCATAAACCCAGTTATCATTTTCCCATAGACGAGTAATTTTCTGATAGGGGAGAGGGCTTGTTGCCTCAATAAAATCAAGTGTTACCGTTAGCAACCAACCAGAGGCACCCCAAACTTGAATATAGGATTCGAAATCGCAGTTTCCTTGCAGCAAGGATTTGAAATCGGTAACATCAATTGTCCATGGACCGCAAGCTTTACCATAGGGTGTAATAAAGCGCGCCAATTCATATGTTTGACCATTTTTTACCAGCGAAATTTTAGCCGGTTGATCCCACGGATCGCAGCCACTTGAAGGGCAGGCGACACTTATTTTCATAATAATTTGGCTGAACCGCGTGTTGTTATCCGGCAAGGGCATAACTACATGTTGCGTTTGACCAAAAGCTCCAAAATTGTGTCGCACAGCAGTAAAAATTGGGAGTGTGTAAATACCATTACTTGGTTTTGTAAGCGTTAATCGTGTTGTATCGTTAAGTGCGTTATTATCAGCAGCAAGGGCTGTGAATACCTTTAAATTACTAGTATTTCCAACACTTTCAATTACATCGTGAAAAGCGTAATTTATTTCTTGATTGGGCAATAACGTTTGTGTGATACTTTCAACAACAGGAGTTCCATTATTTAAAATATACCCCACAGAAAAACCGGTTACTGTATCTAGTCCGGTGTTTTTAAAAGCAGCACGCACGCGAGAGGCTCCGGAATAATAGGTTATGACATCGGGCGACAAAACGGCACTGGCGCTAATATCTGTGCTGGGTGGCACGTAGCCGGTAGACCATGGATTAGCTGGAAAGTTTGTTAATGTGCCAATTGTATTAACTGTTGCAGAAATCTCATTTGGTGTGCTTGTCCCGCTAATTTGATTAAATTTGTAATAGGCCACCAAACCAGGTTCATTGTTCGGCAAGTCAACGGTCATATTTGCCAATATATCCGCCTGAGAGCGTGCTACGTTCCATATTCTAACTTCATCTAAATACCCTTTAAAGACACGACCGGCAAAACCCGGGCTTTCACCAATTAATAAACTAACCGTTGATGCCGTAATTGTAGAGGCAGTGTTGGTGCCCACCAAGTTACCATTTACGTAAATCTTTATTGCGCCATTGTCAAACACACCGGCCACATGTGTCCATACATTTGCCTGCATAATGCTGCCGCAAGTTGCTTCGGTCCACCCGCCGGGGCCGCCAATAACAAAGCTTAGTTTTCCATTAGCACCACATCGCAGCGCATATCCACTTGTATTGCTTCCGTCTTTTCCGACGATCGTTCCTTGATAAATTTGGGCTTTCCATTGCGTGGCATTTATCCATGCTTCGCAGGTTAGGCTATTGGCAGAATTAAAAGCGGTATTTGCCGGAACAACTACCTTGTCGTCGACACCATCAAACAGCAAGCTACCTTGTTGTGCAAAAGCAGGAAAACGAAACATTAAGAGTAAAAAAGCGACTAGTTTAAATGCGTGGTGTTTACTTTTCATAATTGGTTTGGTATTAAGGGTTAAATGAACAAATTCTTGAGCAAAGTTAATAATCTGATTCATCTGATGTTAACGATGCGTTATTTTCGACTAGAACCATAAAAATTGTTTGTTTCAAATGAAAGAAATACTATATTCGCTTACAAAAAAACAGTGTTCATCGATAGTATTAGTTTGTTAGGATGTAACCTTTTTTGTTGAGCTCCGTATGACCCGCATTTATCAACATGTTTTTAACATGTGGTAATAGGCAATATTATAAAGACAATTCCTAGAAAAAACGGTTTTTATAATCAAAACATAACAGGTATTTTTTAAAATTTTAGTATGAAAAAAATTCTCCTTTCGCTTGGGATTGCATTTTTAATTTCGTTGAACGCGCAAGCGCAACCCGGCGCCGCGCTTAAGTTTGACGGCATTAATGACTATGTTACTATACCGCCTGTGCTAAACGGCAGCAATGATTTTACACTAGAGTTTTGGATAAAATGCGATACCGCAATTGCAAATGTCGCCGTTTTTGATTTTTGGTCAATTCCAGGCACCTACATGCATTTTACCACCAATAATGGATTGGGGAAAGCTGCCTTTTCAATAAACAATGGAGGAATAGCACAAACGGTAGAAGGAACAAGCCCATTGTTTTTTTCTGGATGGAATCACATTGCAATTACACTGAGCGGAACAACTTGTACTTATTACAAAAATGGGGTGCAGGAAGGCATAAATAACTCCATGACACTAAATCCGGCCTCTTTGGGAGCACTAACCAATTATTGGATTGGGCGCTCAAATGTTCCGGGTGAACCCAATTTTAAGGGCAGTTTAGATGAATTTAGATTTTGGAACAGGGCTTTTTGTGCCGCAGAGGTGAACGCGTATAAAAACTGTGAAATTAACGCAACCCCGCCCGCATTACTGGCGAACTATCACTTTAACCAAGGTGTTTCCGGCTCTAATAATGCAGGAGCCAACACGCTTTTAGACGCTACCGGAAACGGAAACCTAGGAACGCTTTTTAACTTTGCATTAACCGGAAATCTCTCCAATTGGACGGCTCCCGGAGGGGTTGCTACTGGCACAAGTTGCAATTATGCCCCAAGTACCCTTTATTATGCGGATTTGGATGGGGACAATGTTGGGAATTTACTTAACCCTCTTGTGGTTTCAACCCTGTGTACCATACCTCCTGGCTACGTATTAACTTTCGGTGATTGCGATGATGGAAATGCCTCTGTGTTTCCGGGCGGATATGACTATCCGGGGAATGGAATTGATGACGATTGTGTAGGAGGCGATGCTCAACTTGCATCAGCGCTTAATTTTGATGGAATTAATGATAATGTTTCGGTGGCGACGGGGTTTCCGGCAACCGATGAGTTTACTTATGAGGCCTGGATTTTCCCTCAATCCATAAATGGACTTCCGGACACTTACAACACAATATTAGATCACGATAGTTGGGCACCGGGTTATGTTCATTTTCAATTTGGCGGCGGATCACTTCAACTGGCGATTAACGGAGCAACTGATTATTATTCCACTTTTTCTTTTGTTCCCAACAATTGGTACCATGTAGCCGCAACTTATTCTAAATCGAATGCTCAAATTAAATTTTATGTGAATGGGACCATAACGGATACTTATGTTGTTTTAAACCCTGTTTCGATTGCAGGAGGAGTTCCGTTTCATGTAGGCAGCTGGAATGGTAACGACCGATATTTTCATGGTTCGATGGATGAATTAAGGGTTTGGAATGTGGTGCGTACCCCTTCAGAAATTCTAACAAATAAAGATTGCGAATTACCGGGTGTAATGCCTGGCTTAGTTGCCTATTATAATTTTAATGAAGGAGGCGGAGAATCTAATAACTCGCCGGTTACCGGACTTGGTGATTCGAATGCAAATATTCATGTTGGGGTGCTGCATAACTTTGCTTTAAGCGGCAACACATCCAACTGGGTTTCGGTCGGTGGAGTCGTGCAGGGGAATACTTGCACACCATGCGTTTTACAAACCTATTTTCAGGATATTGATGGCGATGGATTTGGGTCATTTCTGTCTGACTCGATTGCCTGCTTCCAGCCTATGGGATATGTATTGATGTCGGGAGATTGCGATGATTTGATAGCGTCTATTTATCCCGGCGCCAACGAAATCCCCAACAATGGAATTGATGAAGATTGTAATGGAACAGATGCACAAGTTGGGTCGGCTTTAAACTTTGATGGATTTGACGATTATATTGTTGGTGAGCCCAATTTAATACCATTAAATGACAGTCCATATACGGTTTCTGTTTGGGCAAAAGCAAATGTAGTTGCGCCTGGGGAATTTCGTGAAATGGTATCTCAGAGTCACGTGTTTTATTTGGGATATGGAGGAAGCGGTGAAATACGTGCAGGAGATGCTTGGGGCAATGTGGGTGTTCAGTTTCCAACAGATGGGGCGTGGCACAATTACACCCTCGTGAGAACAACGATGGATACCTATTTTTATTTGGATGGTGTGCTTGCCTCAGCGGCCGGCTTCCCAATACCAAGCCCGGGTCCAACGCTAGACAATCCTGTTGCTAACTTTTATATAGGTTCGCAATTTTATGGAAATTCGGAAGTTTGGAATGGAGCTATTGATGAAGTAAGAATTTGGAATCGCGCATTGTGTGCGCAAGAAATTCAGAATGATTTAATCTGTGAAGTTGATCCGACAACCGTCGGACTTGTAGCTGGTTATCATTTCAATCAAGGAATTGCTGGGGCGGCGAATAACGGTGATACAATTTTAGTTGATGCAGGATCTGCGCACCACAACATGATACTGAAAAATTTTGCGCTTGAGGGTTCCAATTCAAACTGGACAGCTAATGGTGCGGTAACCAGCGGCGTATCGTGTAATCCCAGTGCATTATATACCACTTATTTTGCGGATGTTGATGCGGATGGATTCGGGAATATAAATGCTCCCTTTTTAGTATCAAACGTTTGTTCCGCCCCTGTGGGTTATGTGTTGGATAGTACAGATTGCAACGATACCAACCCCTCACTGCACCTTACAAATACTCCGATTTCTTTGATGGCATCTTCTACCACGGTTTGTTATGGTTCATCTATTTCGATTGGTGTTTTGGGTGGGCTAATGTTTGATAATCAACTGTGGCTAGGGCCCAATGGTTTTAACACTGAAAGTTCATCGTTTGAAGTAACCATTGAATCAGGAAGCGACGGCTATTACTATTTTACAGGAACATCGGGCCTTTGTTCAGTTAGCGACTCTTTGCTAATTACCGGAAACGCCAATCCAACAGTAGCAATATCAGCAAGCAGCAGTGTTGTTTGTACCGGAAATCCGGTTACTTTAACTGCTAGCGGTGCCACCACCTACTCATGGAGTACTGGTGAAACCTTATCATTCATAACAAACTACCCATTGTTTTCAAGTGAATTTAGTGTATATGGTACTGATGCAAATGGTTGTACGGGCTTTAGTAGCATCAATATTACGGTAATAGAACCACTTCAAAATACCCCCATCACTTCAACGGATATTACTTGTAATGGAGCAGCTGATGGAACAATAAGCATAGCGCTTGTTGCATCAAACCTTATCAACCAAAATAGCTATTTCAATTATTTTATTATCACACCCAACAACGATACACTTAATAGTACAAGTGAGTTTTTTACCGCGCTTGGTGCTGGTACTTATGTTGCCGGAGTGTACGAAAGCGGTATACCTTGCTATGGCTATCAGGATACTGTTGTTATTTCGGAACCATCTCCATTAGGTGTTGATGCAGGACAAGACGTTAGCGCGTGCTCGGGAAATTCCTTTGTTGGTTTATTTGCAAGTGGAGCTGAAACGTATTATTGGAGTACCGATGAATCGAGTGATTTTATTACCGTAAATCCAAGTAGCACCACCACCTATTATGTTACGGGAACAACAGGCGCCTGCTCACAAATTGATTCGGTTACGGTGTTTGTTAACACCCCACCAACAATTAGCTTTACAGCTGTGGGAACAGATGCAAATTGTGCTCAGTCAAGCAGTGGAATTATAACCATATCAAACGTTACAGGCGGTCTTCCGTATGCTAACGGATACAGTTATGTGTTGGGAGGAAACGACTTTTACGAGCAAAACAATACAGGTGTTTTTACCGGGTTATATCCAGGAAACTATGATGTGACAGTTAGTGACTCAAGTGGATGCGAAAGTGTGAATACCGCGAATGTTATTATTTCGAGCCCAAACCCAATTGTAATATCTATTACCCCCCCAGTGCTTGTTGTTTGTCAGGGAGGGTCAGGAAATGTTTCCTTGAGTGTAAGCGGAGGGGTTCCGGGTTATGTTATAACAGGTTCTGATTCGCTCAATCTTTCTGTGGGAGTTTATTCTTACACAGCCACAGATGCGAATGGTTGCGCAGCAACAGCAGAATTAACTGTTGTTGAGGAACTGTTGCCCTCTCCAACCATATTGGCAAGTGGCTCATTAGATGTATGCACCGGCTCATCTATTAATCTTTCAATACCAAACGGTGCTGGAAATGCGTTAAGTTTTGATGGAGTGGATGATTATGTTTCTGGAAACAATCCTTTATTACCGATGTTTAATGATTCCAGGACAGTTGAAGCATGGGTTAAATTAAATACGCTTCAAGATGGAAGTATTTTTAACTGGGGAAGTACAGCCAACCAATCCTTTGGAAATACCACCTTGTCAATCTTAAATGGTAAACTACATCTAAATGCCGGATTTACAGACTTAGATGGCAACACGCCAATCGTAGCAGGAGTTTGGATGCATGTAGCGTTAACATTTAATGGCTTCGAAATGAAACTATATTTAAATGGTGTTTTGGATGGCTTTACATACAGCTTTCTTCAAACCAATTCACAAGACTTTCAAATTGGAACCAATGTTAATGGCATGGCTGCTGTTGCAGGAAGTATTGATGAGTTAAGGGTTTGGAATTACTCTTTAAGTCAAGCTGAAATAGTTACAAAAATGAATAGCAGCATTGATTTTTATTCAAATGGGCTAGTTGGATATTATATGTTTGATGAGGGTGCTGATTCTGTGACAGTAAACTCCAGTTTGTACAATCCAAATCAGGTGGTTTCGAACCAATCATTAAATCCTCCGCCAACAAGTTATGATCCGGCACACGGTGATGGTTTATTGCTAAATGGAACTTCGTGGTTGGCATCCTCTGCTCCTGTAAATGAGTACAGTACAATACTTTGGTCGCCTTCTGGAGAGAGCAATGATACTATTTCGGCAAGTGCTGCCGGAAATTACAGTGTTACCGTTACCAATTCGAATGGATGTTCTGCAGCAGCAGCGGTTTTAGTGAACAATATATTTTGTATTACCCCTTACTACCCGCCTCCAACAGATGGAAAAGTAGATGATAAAATCGGGGCTGAACTATCTCAGCTTTATTATAACCCATCATCGGTAACAGATACAGCAACGATTAAAAACAACATCTTCCTTGTTCAAAGTGACAGTGTGTATATTGAGGTAATTGCGAATAGCGGTCAGTATGATGCATTGGTAGCATTGTTATTATCACCGGCATACGGCATGACCGACACCATAGATAATGGAATAAATCCATTTATCATTACCGGAAAATATCCGATAAATAATTTGAAAAAACTGGACAGCATACCCACTTTGGTGAACTACGTTCGACCTTATTACCCTCCGGTTACCAGCAGCGGATTGGCTTACACAAATGGTGATGTTTCGCTAAGAAGTAATTTAGCAAGAACTGCATTTGGGGTGAACGGACAAGGAATAAAAGTAGGGGTTATTTCAAATAGTTATAATACAATTACAGGTAAGGCCGCCATCGATGTTTCCAATGGAGATTTGCCTGGAGCAGGCGGCACAAGCCCCGTTCAGGTACTTTTAGATTATCCGTATGGTAAACAAAGCGACGAGGGAAGAGCTATGCTTCAAATTGTGCACGATGTGGCTCCCAAAGCAAGTCTTGCCTTCCGAACCGGATTTATCAGTGCAGGAGACTTTGCAGAAGGAATTAAGGAGTTACAACAAGCCAATTGCGATATTATTGTTGATGATGTAACTTATATAACAGAACCATTTTTTAAAGAAGGTTTAGTTTCTAAAGCAGTGGATTATGTTACCGCTCAAGGTGTTTCGTATTTTACTTCTGCCGGAAATTTTGGTAACAAATCTTATGAAGGAGTGTTTGCACCTACCGCTGCACCTGCAGGCTTTGTTGGTGTTGCTCACGATTTTGGTGCCGGCTCCGGTACTTCAGATATCAAGCAAGGAATCAGCTTAACTGCTGGAAGTTACACGGTTGTGCTTCAGTGGGAGGATTCGATTTATTCGTTGGGGCAGCTTCCGGGAGCAAGAAACGACTTGGATATTTACCTTGTGGATGATGCAGGTAATAAGCTTTTCGGGTTTAACCGAAAAAACAATTGGGGGGATCCAATTGAGGTATTGCCATTTACTGTTTCAGGAAGTGGACATGCGAACATAATGGTAACAAGAGCTTGGGGAACAGATAATGTAAGGTTTAAATACATTTTATTTAGAGGTGAGGGGACATTTGAAGAATATCCGGTTGGAACCTCAACGATTGTAGGCCAAGCCAATTCAGAAGGCGCAATGACAGTAGGTGCTGTGCTTTATAGCAATACACCAGCATACGGAGTAAATCCACCAACCATTGCATCCTTTTCATCAATAGGAGGAACTGCAGTTTATGGTGTTACACGAAACAAACCTGATTTTACAGCACCGAATGGTGTGAACACTACAGTAAATATGGGTGGCGTAAATATTGACGGGGATGCCTTTCCAAACTTTTTTGGAACATCAGCAGCAGCACCACACGCAGCAGCGGTTGCAGCCTTGTTGATACAGGGAAAGAGGAAATTTTTTAACAATACACAATTAAGCCCCGCAGATGTTCGAAGTATTTTGCAAAGTACAGCACAGGACATGGATGCAGGAGGCTTTGATTTTAGTACCGGATTTGGCTTTATTCAGGCAGACTCGGCATTGCAATCTTTTGCCACCCCAACTCCTGTTATTAACAGCTTAGACTTACCGGATCCTTTAATAACGGCAGGTTCAGTTCCGATGACAGTAACCATTTCGGGACTTTATTTAACGCATCAATCACAGGTTTATTTTAATGGGGCTGTTATTGCATCCAACTATGTAAGTGCTTCACAAATTACAGTTGATTTGCCTAGCTTTAGTGGAAATCCACCGGTTTGGGTAAATAACCCTCCGATTACTCCAAGTGGGAACGATGGAGGGAACTCCGACACCTTGTATTTCTTCAACAATTACAAGATAAAGGTGAAGGTTACCGCTGATAATAAGAACAAAAAATATGGGGAACAATTGCCAACTTTTAGTTCAACAGTTACTGTTGAGGGCGCACCACTTGCGGGTTCTGGTCTTACACTTCAAGATTTGGGACTTAGCACACTAAATTATAGCAGCTCAGCAGTTAATCAAAGCATTGTAGGTATTTATTTTATACGTCCAGCAATGAATACGTTTAATCTTTCGGACCCAGCGGATTTAGCAAGATCTCAAACGTATGAATATGAGTTTGTGGATGGATTGTTATCGATAGAGAAAATGCCTTTGGTAATTACCCCAAGAGATACCACGCTTACTTATGGAGACAAAATAACAGGCATTAAGTTCAACTATGTTTACGACCAAACGAATATAGCTTTAGCAGACCGAGGAGCGTTTTTAGATTCCATTAAAGCAGACCACAAAGACTTTTTAGTAGAGGATGGAATTGCATTGGTTAATGGGAAAGGGTTGGTTAATGGCAGAGGATTGGTAAATGCAGATATTTCCGGCCAAACCTATATGGTGAGTGGAAGGGGCTTGGTAAATGCTAAAGGATTAGTGAATGCAAAAGGTTTGGTTAATGGTGTTCAAACCTATGACACTACCAATATTGTTGAAATAGCATTAGCATCAATATTCAACTATCAAATTAATCCGGATACCACGGTGTTGGTAAGTGCTACTCCACAAACCAATGGCAGAGGTTTAGTGAATGCGAAAGGATTGGTGAACGGAAAGGGCTTAGTGAATGGAAAGGGTTTGGTGAATGCAAAAGGACTTGTGAACGGAAAGGGATTGGTGAATAGCTCTACGCTTGCGGATGGAACCAACGATGAAGTGGTTGTAATTATTGATGAAGATGATGTTAATGCTCCGGCTGGTGACTCACTTGTGCAGTTTTACTCCATTAATTTAATTACCGGAATTACTGCAGGGCTTAACTCTATTGTTCCGGGGGCATTGCCTTCTGATAACTTTGACGTAAGTTATGCACTAGGTAATTTGACAATTTTGCCGGCGCCATTGAATGTTCAGGCGAATGATTTAAGTCCATTATGTAATACTTTGCCAACATTGACATCAAACATAAGTGGGTTTAAATACAGTGATTCCACAGAAAATGTAATTGCAAGTGGGCCAATACACACTATTCTCGACAATTCAAATCAAGCAGTGGTGGGAACACCTGTTGGTGGAACGTTTCAAATTGAACCAAGCGGAATTCAACTAATTCAACTGTCTAACTATACGGTTAATTATTTGAATGGAACATTTACTCAGCCGCTTGAATTAATACTATCAGCTGTCGCCACTCAACCACTGTGTTTTGGACAGACCGGAAGCGTTAGTTTATCAGTAAGCGGCGGAACAGGCGTAATGTCTTATGGTGCTGAGCCAACAAGTAATTTAACTGCAGGTACGTATAATTATTCGGTAACAGATGAAAACGGATGTACCGCCAATGCTTCGGCAGTAATTGATGCAGCACCTTCCTTGTTAACCTTATCAGCAACAGCCACACAGCCATTGTGCTTTGGACAGACCGGAAGCGTTAATTTATCAGTTAGTGGCGGAACTGGATCAATGACCTATGGTTCAACCCCAACAAGTAATTTAACTGCAGGTACATATAATTATTCGGTAACAGATGAAAACGGATGTACCGCCAATGCTTCGGCAGTAATTGATGCAGCACCTTCCTTGTTAACCTTATCAGCAACAGCCACACAGCCATTGTGCTTTGGACAGACCGGAAGTGTAAGTTTATCGGTTAGCGGCGGAACAGGAGCAATGACCTATGGATCAACTCCAACAAGTAATTTAACAGCCGGAACATACAATTATTCGGTAACAGATGAAAACGGATGTTCAGCAAATGCTTCGGCAGTAATTGATGCAGCTCCTTCCTTGTTGACCTTAACAGCAACAGCCACACAGCCATCGTGTTCAGGTATAGCCGGAAGCGTTAGTTTATCAGTAAGCGGCGGAACAGGAGTACTGACCTATGGTTCAACTCCAACAAGTAATTTATCAGCCGGAACCTACAATTATTCGGTTATAGATGAAAACGGATGTACAGCAAATGCTTCGGCAGTAATTGATGCAGCTCCTTCCTTGTTGACCTTAACAGCAACAGCCACACAGCCATCGTGTTCAGGTATAGCCGGAAGCGTTAGTTTATCAGTAAGCGGCGGAACAGGAGCAATGACCTATGGTTCAACTCCAACAAGTAATTTATCAGCCGGAACCTATAATTATTCGGTTATAGATGAAAACGGATGTACAGCAAATGCTTCGGCAGTAATTGATGCAGCTCCTTCCTTGTTAACCTTATCAGCAACAGCCACACAGCCATTGTGCTTTGGACAGACCGGAAGCGTAAGTTTAACAGTAAGCGGCGGAACAGGAGCAATGACCTATGGTTCAACACCAACAAGTAATTTAACAGCCGGAACCTATAATTATTCGGCTATAGATGAAAACGGATGTACAGCAAATGCTTCGGCAGTAATTGATGCAGCTCCTTCCTTGTTAATCTTATCAGCAACAGCCACACAGCCATTGTGCTTTGGACAGACCGGAAGCGTAAGTTTATCGGTAAGCGGCGGAACGGGAGCAATGACCTATGGTTCAACTCCAACAAGTAATTTATCGGCCGGAACCTATAATTATTCGGTAACAGATGAAAACGGATGTACAGCAAATGCTTCGGCCGTTATTGATGGAGCTCCTTCCTTATTAACCTTATCAGCAACCGCTACACAGCCATTGTGCTTTGGACAGACCGGAAGCGTAAGTTTATCGGTAAGCGGCGGAACGGGAGCAATGACCTATGGTTCAACTCCAACAAGTAATTTATCGGCCGGAACCTATAATTATTCGGTAACAGATGAAAACGGATGTACAGCAAATGCTTCGGCCGTTATTGATGGAGCTCCTTCCTTATTAACCTTATCAGCAACCGCTACACAGCCTTTGTGCTTTGGACAAACAGGAAGCGTAAGTTTATCGGTAAGCGGCGGATCGGGAGCAATGACCTATGGTTCAACTCCAACAAGTAATTTATCGGCCGGAACATATAATTATTCGGTTATAGATGAAAACGGATGTACGGCAAATGCTTCGGCCGTTATTGATGCAGCTCCTTCCTTGTTAATCTTATCAGCAACAGCCACACAGCCATTGTGTTTTGGACAGACCGGAAGCGTAAGTTTATCGGTAAGCGGCGGAACGGGAGCAATGACCTATGGTTCAACAGCAACAAGTAATTTATCGGCCGGAACCTATAATTATTCGGTTATAGATGAAAACGGATGTACAGCAAATGCTTCGGCGATAATTGATGCAGCCCCTTCCTTGTTAAGCTTATCAGCAACAGCCACACAGCCATTGTGTTTTGGACAGACCGGAAGCGTAAGTTTATCGGTAAGCGGCGGATCAGGAGCAATGACCTATGGTTCAACTCCAACAAGTAATTTATCGGCCGGAACATATAATTATTCAGTTATAGATGAAAACGGATGTACGGCAAATGCTTCGGCCGTTATTGATGCAGCTCCTTCCTTGTTAATCTTATCAGCAACAGCCACACAGCCATTGTGTTTTGGACAGACCGGAAGCGTAAGTTTATCGGTTAGTGGCGGAACAGGCATAATGTCTTATGGTGCTGAGCCTACAAGTAATTTAATGGCAGGTACATATAATTATTCAGTGACGGATGGAAATGGTTGCGTTGCATTAACCACTTCAATTATTAATGTCGCACCTTCAAAGTTGGTGTTAACCGCCATGGCCAATCAACCAGCATGCTATGGACAAAAAGGTAGTGTAACATTAAATGCCGCAGGAGGTAGTGGGTCCTATACCTTTGGATCTGCAGCTACAACAAATTTAGGTGCCGGAACGTATTCTTATCTTGTAACCGATGGGAACGGATGTTCGGCAGAAGCTTCTGCAACAATACAAGTACCAACAGCAGTAACAGGACTTGCTAGCGCTACACCCACAGGATGTAGTGGAAATACAGGAACAGCAACAGTAATCCCATCGGGAGGAACAGCGGGATATAGCTTTACCTGGGCTCCAGGTGGCCAAACAACTCAAACCGCAAGTGGATTGGGAGCTGGTGTATATACAGTTACGATTAAAGATTCGAAAGGGTGTGTGGCAACTGCATCAACTACAGTGGGATCGTCTGGTACTTCGCCAATGGCTCCTGCTTCAATTCTTGGACCTGATGGGGTGTGCAGAAATCAAACAGGAGTTGTGTTTAGTGTGTTACCAGTTGTAGGCGCAACTTCTTACACCTGGACATTACCAAGCGGAGCAACCGGAAGCTCAATAGGCGCTTCGATTAGTGTGTCGTTTAGCAGCACATATAACACAGGTAACATAAGCGTGAAAGCAAATAACAATTGTGGCTCTAGTGCATCAATAAGCCGATCTGCTGCTAAATTAACGGCAGCACCTTCCAAACCGTTGGCGATTTTTGGAGCAACTAACATTTGCCAAGCTACGACCGTTGTTTATTCAATAGCGGCGATGCCTAAGGTATCAAGTTATACTTGGTCCCTAACCGGAACTGGCTTATCTATTCTATCAGGCCAAGGAACAACATCGATTACAGTTAGTGCTTCAGCAGGATTCACCAGTGGAACAATTAATGTTAAGTCTGTGAACTGCTATGGAACCAGCGGAACAACTTCGTTAAATGTGTATTCGGCGTTAACAACAGCTCCGGTGTTTGTTACCAATAGTGGTAATGATAACAAGGCAATTGGAGTTTGTGGCGGAGGAACTTATGATTACGAAATTGATGGTAAAACGGCCGCGCTATCATACACTTGGTCGGCTCCTGCAGGTTGTGTTATTAATGACCGTATGGGACACAGTGGTAATCCGCTTACAGTTGTTGGTAAGGAGCCAATTGGAGGAGAGTATGAAGTGGATATTACCTTTCCATCGGGCTTTGTATCGGGCTTTGTAACTGTATATGCCAATAACACCTGTGGTGTAAGCCCAACGGCTAGTTTTGCCGTACAATCGAAACCAAATGCACCGGGACCTATTACTGGAGACATATTTAACCTTTGTGGTAAAACAGGAAAAACTTATTCAGTTGCTGCTGTTGCGGGAGCCTCCTACACTTGGACTGTTCCAAGCGGAGTAAGTATTGTGAGCAACACCGGAAATGCGATTAAGGTAAATTTTGGAAGCAGCTTTAAAGGAACAGGGAATATTACTGTTAAAACAAGTAATTCTTGCGGCTCAAGTGTTGCAAGCAGTTTGGCAATAAGTGCTGCACCCACACAACCAATTGCGATTTCAGGACCAAGTTCTGTTTGCAAATCACAATCAGGCGTAAGCTATTCAATAGCAGCAGTTTCCGGGGCAAGTTCTTATTTTTGGTCTGTGACGAATGGTGCAGTAATTACAACAGTAACCACAGGAACTACTATAAAGCTTAAGTTTACAGGCGTAACAGCATCTACAGTTACATTAACTGCAAAAGCTAAAAACTCATGTGCCTCTTCTGTTGCGGTAACGTATACCATATCGGTTGGGTTGAACTGTCGCGAGGCAATTCTTCCCTCATCTCCAGAGCCTACTAAATTGATTGAGTTTGCAAGCTATCCTAATCCGGTTAACGATAAGTTAACGCTCGCATTTACAGCGGAAACGAGTGAAATTTATACGCTTCGCTTATTTGACGTTGTTGGTAAATTGCAGGTAAGTGAAATACTTACTTCAATTGAAGGAAACAATGTTAGGGAACTTGACTTAAGTGCTATACCAGCAGGCATTTATTTCTTAATTGTAGAAAGCTATGGTATGGAAACCAAGAAGATTAAGATTTTGAAAGAGTAGAATATCTTTCCACAACAAACAAAAGAGGCTGTCTTAAAAAAGGCGGCCTCTTTTGTTTTGAACACTCGCCATCGGACTACTCAAAAATCATTACCTCTTAGGTGCAAAGATTTGAACCTAAGATACATTTATACCTCTTGTTTTTTTGTCAGCTTTTTCAAGATTAAAGCTTGTTATAAAATCCCACAAAAGAATTTGTATTTTCACACACAAATATTATTTAATCCCAAGTGAAAAAAAGAATTTTCCTACTGCTTTTTACCTTCATTTCGCTTGCACTTTATGCTCAAGATAATGTCACGGATAGCCTTAAACGAGCTGTTGGTCAAGCAAAGGACGACAGCAACAAGGTTAACACGCAAATTTTGCTGAGTAAAAAATATTTTGGCACCGATCCCAATTTGGCAATTAAAATTGCAACAGAGGCGCGTGTTCTTTCTGAAAAAATTAACTTTCCTAAGGGGGTGGCTTATGCTTTAAAAAACATTGGTATCGCATATTACATGCAGGGGAAATATATTGAAACGCTTGATTATTGGCAGCAATCCGAAAAAGTGTTTCAATCGATGAATGATAAGGTGGGAGTAGCTAATATTCTCAGCAATATAGGAGTAATGTATTTTGATCAGGGAGATAATACAAAAGCCTTGGAACTTTATTTAAAAGGCTTAAAAATTGCTGAAGAAATTTCAGATACATTAAGGATAACCACACTCTGTATTAATATTGGCGCGGTATACTATGATAAACCTGCCACACACGATAAAGCAAGTGAGTATTATTTACGGGCACTGCCCTTAAGTGAAAAGCTTGGTGATAATGATGCCATCGGTACAGTATCTGTTAACTTGGGTGAAATTTGTTTGGAAAAAAACAAGGATGATTCCGCGTTGTATTATTTTGAAAAGTCGCTGAAGGCTTACGAGGGCTCACCCAACATACCCTATTCTTTAAATGCAATAGGCAAGGTGTATGCAAAAAAGGGCGACTATGAAAAGGCAATTAACTATCAAAAGCAAGCCTATGAAACAGCCAAAAAGCTCGAATCAAAAAATGATATAACCATTGCTTTAATTGGACTTGCACAAAGTCATGAAAAAAGAGGCGATTCGCAACAAGCACTAGAAGCTTATTTAGAAGCAGAAGGAACAGCAAAGGAAATTGGAGCGGCACTAAGGCTAAAAGAAATTTATGAAGGGCTTTCAAGCATTTATGCTGAACTGTCGGATTTTAGTAAAGCATTCAAATATCAAAACATGCTGATAGGCATTAAGGATACCATCTACAACATTGATGTGGACAAGAAGTTAGGAACACTTCAATTTGGTTTCGACATCCAAAAAAAGGAAGGAGAAATTAACCTGCTTACAAAAGACAAGGAGATAAAGGAGCAGGAAATTAAGCGACAAAAAATTGTTCGAAATGGCTTTATTGGAGGGTTTGCTGTCGTGCTTTTGTTTGCAGCGGTATTTTTACGACAACGAAACAGAATCTCCAAGGAAAAGCAACGCAGTGAAGAGTTGCTGCTAAACATTCTTCCGTCGGAAACAGCGGAAGAATTAAAAGCCACCGGTGCGGCAAAAGCGAAAAGCTTCGAGCATGTAACGGTTTTGTTCACGGATTTCAAAAACTTTACCCGTGCAAGCGAATTGCTGAGTGCAGAAGATTTGGTTCAGGAAATAAATTACTGCTATAGCGCTTTTGATAGGATAGTTACAAAGTATGGCATCGAAAAAATAAAAACAATTGGAGATGCTTACATGTGTGCGGGAGGCTTACCTGTTGCCAATACTACACACCCAATTGATGTTGTGAAAGCAGGACTGGAAATGGTTCAATTTATTGAAAACAATAAACAGGAAAGGCTTGCGAAGGGTCAGCCTTTTTTTGAATTGCGCCTAGGGATTCATACGGGACCGGTTGTTGCCGGAATTGTTGGAATTAAAAAGTTTGCCTACGATATTTGGGGCGACACCGTAAACACGGCTTCACGGATGGAGAGCAGCGGAGAAACAGGAAGGGTAAATGTTTCGGGAGCAACTTATGAGCTCATCAAAAACAGATTTACCTGCGAACACCGCGGAAAAATAAAAGCCAAGAACAAAGGCGAAATAGATATGTACTTTGTGAATGGAGAAATAGCTTAGAACAGGCTACCATAGAAGTTTGTGAAGCGTAATATGTTCGTCATCGCTTTTAAGTTTAAGCAAATAGCACCCCTGTACAAAAGAAGTTAAATTAAGATTCAACTCTGAGCTTGCTTCATAGCCATTTATCAGCACACGTCCACTAATATCCAACAAAGCAAAACTTCCTAAAGACCCTGCTTTAATTACTGTATACCCATTTTGTGTGCGACGTAAAGACTGCTCGGCAACTAATTCAGCAATTCCAACATTTGAAAGATTAACAATTTGGCAGAGGCTGTCTTGTCCGCAAGAGTTAAAGGCGTGCAAACATACATTATACAGTCCGTTTTGAAGATAGGTATGAGTAGGGTTTAGGAGATTTGAGGGAGCGCTCTGGTCGCCAAAACTCCAAGAAACGCTATCGGCATATAGGGAGGAACTTAGAAATGTAAGATTTAAAAGCGTTGATGAATAACTATAAGCTGCAAGCGGCAAGGGGCTAACAACCACCGCTAATGTATCGATTGAGCTACAGCCGGATTTGCTTACTTTATATTGTAAAACAGAACTTTGGTTTGAACTATAAGTGCTTTGTGCAGTGTTTGCACTGCTAACAACATTTGCAGGAATCCATTGATAGCTTGCGCCAAAAAGCACATTCCCGTTAAGGGTTAAAGGCTGTCCCGAACAAATACAGGTATCGTTTCCGGCAAATGCAGGCAGCGCATCTACAACAATTCGGATAGAATCGCTTGCCACGCAACCGTTGTAAAAAGCGGTGGCTATGTATAAGCTGTTCATTTTAGGACTGGCGTTGAGGTTAACAGTAAAATTGGGACTTGCAATGGAATCAAAATCGGCCCACCAAGTAATTCTTGGGCCATTTGATGGGACTAATGATGGTGTTAAAAAAGTACTGGTTCCGCATGTAATAGTATCGTTGCCGGAATTGGTTATGCTGATGGACAAGCCATTGCTCGAAGCTGAAGAGAACTTTACGACAAAGTATTGATTGTTGGCATTAATTGGAATTTGCAACGGTGCAATTTCGACGGTTCCACCACTTCCTGTACCACACACATAAGCTGTTCCGTTTTCGTTCAGGCAACCCATTCCAAAATAAGGGTTTGATGAGTTAACGGATTTAGCACCGCGCAGCCATTGAACGGTACCGTGTTTATCATAAACCACAGCATAAGCCTCCATAGAGCAACATTGCCCATATTGCTGAAATGTAAGTTGATTGGTGAAGGTTTGACCGGTTATGAGAAATTTACCCTGGTTTTCGTCCATGTAAATAGGGTAGGGGTAAAATGTGTCAATATTGCCAAGCTTCACAAATTCAGTTTGTCCATTCAGGTTGTATTTAGAGAAATAATTGTTTGTTGAAAAAAGCGAACGAATGGTGTCGCCATTAAAAATAGCCCAAGCGTCAAAATATCCGCTGGAATAAACATAGCCCGAATCATCAATTGCGGTGGCATAAGCGCCCACATCGGGCCCGGAAGGATAGTACACCTCAATTGGTGAAAGCCATACCGGCACGCCGCTTGAATCGAGTTTGCCCACAAATCCCTGCAAACCGTATTGGCTGTATTTAAAAGTATGTACAAGTTGACCGAAGTGAAAAACTGAATTGCTGCCATTTAAACCGCCGCAAACGGAGACCTCGCCCTTTGCGTTTACGTCAACATCATAAGCAGCATCGTCTTTGCCTGCGGTACCGCAGTTTCTAATCCAACGTGTATTGCCATTAGGATATAGGCTAACAATAAAAATATCCGAATAACTTACACTCGAGAACGAGGTTGTGCTATTGGCAGTGTCGTTATTCATTTGCAAATAGGATCCTTCACCGGAAACGGTAAAAATAATGTTTCCTTGAATATCGCTACAAATGGATTGAGCCCTGTCTTCAAACTTATAGTTGGTGTTCCATTGACGTGTGCCACATGATTTTAAAAGGTTGGTGTTTCCAAGCGTATCGCAACGGATTATAAATGCTTCCTGATAGGAATCGCTGATGATGGTATCGTTAAAATAGGAGAGGAGTGTGTCTTGTGTATAGCTTCCGCAGAAGTAAATATTTCCGCTTGCATCGGCATGCATGTCCCAAACCCGTGTATCGTTAAAAGCTCCACCAGTTTCGCTAAAGCCAATTACATTAAACACATGTATTGGACTAAGGTTACTATCGAGCACTGCTGCAAAAACGGTAAGCAGGTCACCACTTCGAGGCGTTAAGGTGAATGGAGGCATGGTCATATTTCCTTGACTTGCGGTATAATAAACGCCCCCAACAACGATACGGTTAGGACTCATGTATTTCATAAACTGGGTTGTACCTTTCCCACTTAGTAAATTACCCGGGGTTAAACAGTTTTGGCTAAAACCAGCTAAAGAAAGGGCAATTATTAAGACAAGGAAAAACAGGTTCTTTTTCATTTTCGAGAGTTGTAAATGCGGCTTGAGGGCAACTTACTTGTGCTGTATAATGATTTTTGTTGAATAAACCATTTCATCTGTCCGACAGGTCAAAAAGTAAAGCCCGTTCGCTAGACCTAGGGTAGAAAATTTAGTTGTTTGAGAAGGAATTAAGGGATTTAAAACCGGCTCACCGGCGCTGTTATATAAATTAAGTGATTGTAAATTCGGGAAGTCTAAAATACTTATGAAATCATCGGCCGGATTGGGGAAAAGTTGAAGAACTGATGGTGAATAGCTTGAAACACTAAGACCACTGTTGTCGCTTAAGCTAACATCATCAACATAATAAGCAATCGAGGAAAGGGAACCGGCTCCGGTAGTAACAACACTAAGCTGAGCATCGGGTTTAAAGCAACCTAAATAAAGATATGCCTCTCCGCCTTGCGCAATGAAGTTACCACTAAGTTGCACCCAATTGTTTTTATCGCTAATAACCGCTGCGGATTCAAGTTGAGGAGTGGCAATAAAAAAATCGTTTTGATTGAGGCTGGCCTGCGACGAAACTAAAGCACCGAGGTAATTACTTGCCTCTTGACAATTATCATACAAGCTAACAAAAAAACTTAAATGATAAGAGTGGCCAGCAACCAGCGGTTGAGTCAGTTGAACACTAATGTATTCTCTGAAATTAGTAATTGAGGAAGCATATACTCCAATACCGGCATAAGCAGAATCGCTATGAGCCGGTTGTGCTCCAAAGTAATTTGTTGGCACACCAAAAGAAGCGCTACAAGGATGAAAATAATCCGGTGTGTTTCCACTGTTTACCCAGGTGTTAACCACAGAAAAGGCATTCGTAAAGGACGCCGGACAACCGGAATTACTTTCGAAACTTGGGTTCGGAACAAGGTTAGGCTGCGCAACCAATTGCAGCGAAAGTATAAACTGCATCAGGAGTAAAAATGCCAACTGGTGTAAATTTTTGAGCATCGGGTGTTCTCTTATTTTTGTGCAATCACAATTATTTCCTCAGATAGGTGCGGATATATTTTTGTAATTAGATCCTGTTTCCAGTGACGAAAATTATTGCGGTATTTTGTTTCCTCGATTTTAAAATTTTCGCTTTTTAGCATTTCGGTTAATTCAGGGATGGTATATTCCTTAACATGCATCCAGTCGTCCCAAATCAAGTGTTTTCCGGAGGTATTCCATGACTTTGCAACATCCGCAAAACCTGGATCTGTTTTTTTGTTGACCTTTCCGGTGATTGATTGTCCTCTGAAAAGGCTCATCACATTTTGAAGCGAAGAAACATTCACGGTACTCAAATAGAAATAGCCTCCAGGGGGCAGTTTTTTGTAAATGTTTTCGAATAATATTTGAGGCGGGTGTCTGAAATGTGCAATGGAATGTGCTAAAATAAAGCAATCAACGGGTTCTTCAATGCAATCAAGCCCTTGCGTAAAAAACTCTGAAAAATAGAATTTTATATTTGCTTTATCGGCCCATTCCACGCCTCTTACTGAATCCCAAGGAGCATCAAGGGCAATCACATTCTTATTGTTTTCCTTGAGTGCGAGAGAAATATAACCGTTGTTCCCCGGACCTAAATCACAGTATTGTTTCGCATTAAGTTTTAGCAAGTCGTTTACGGTGTTAATGCCGCGGATTAAATCATTGTCCATAATTGTTTTTCAAAAAAGAGTTTAGGCAATTAAAGCCTTAAGCGTTAAGTATAGAAAGCAAAAATAGAAATTAATTTGGGTCGAATACCGTTACGGCATCATGAGTGCAAATTAATAGCTGCTTTAATTAATCAAAAAAACCTCGATTCTTCGAAGTAAGTCGGGTTCAAGTTTTTCGGTAGGATGAATAATGAATTCTGTTTTTATTTGTGATTTTCTAATACCTTTTGCAACTAGGTAGTTTATCATGTTATTGGTTCGCTGCGTATTTAAGTTCAAGTTATATGCCTCCCCTCCAAGGCCATCAAAATGTGTTATAAGCAATATTTTGCGATTTTCTTTATTCGATGATTTTGATACCAATGAGTCTAATTGCTGATTGTATTTTTTATCATAAGAGGCAACATTGTATTTGAAATATACTTTTACTGCCTGACTTTCTACGGAGGCGGAATCAAATAGAATTGCATGTAAGTTTTTAGCTTGACCTTTTGCAATGTTTTCTTTTAAAAAACCAACGACAGCTGCGTCTTTGAAGCCTTTTTGTTTTGCATTCTCATAATAGGGAATAACGGCAGCAAAGGTTTTCTCATTACCGGAGGTATAACGATATCTGTTTCCTTCAGAAGTTTCTTCGAGTTTTTTAATTCCCTCAAACACACTCGAGTTTTTATCCACCCGGGAATCGCTCCAGCCTAAATTTACCCGATAAGTGGTTTCATCGTTTTCTTTGGGAATGTAGAGGGTGTCAACAATAGGAGGTAGACCTGCGTTCTTAAGTCGCAGGAGTCTATTTTTTGACCGTAACGTTGTTTCATTTTCCTCCATGGTATCTAAGGATTTTCCATCCGCACCCAAGAGCTCAAATTTATGCGTAAGAAGCATTCGTTCTTTCTCGCTAAGTATAACATCTCCATCCTCTTCGCCGGTTAATTTAAATGCATCGGCACTGAGGTTGGTGTATCGAAAGGTTTTTGATTTTTTGATGGTATTTAGTGCAACATCCTCTTCTTCATTTTGATAGTAAAGAGAGTCTGCATCGGGCAATAGTTCGGCATACTTGAAATACCTCAAATTCTTCTCTATGTATTCTTTATCACCCACCAATATCTTTTTATCGATACAAAACTTTGAAACCTGTTTTGTTAACTTATTTTGCGCTTCCACACCCAATTCCACAAGATAAATTCCGTTTTTGAGATAGGTATGAGTTGTTTTTGGACCTTTCGCAAAAGAGCTGTCACTAAAAATCCAATTATAGCTCAATATAGTAAAGCCTTCGAGTTGAGAGTTGGATGCATCAAATTCAAGTGGTGTATTTATGAATAAGGTATCCTTAATATCAATCGCCAGTCCTTGAGGCCTTACGGCTATAGTGTAGGCCATTTCATTATAAACAATCTTAGCGGTGCTTTTTTCAATTACGTTTAACTTTACAGTATAGAAACCAGGGCTGGAATAGCAGTGTTTTACAGCTTTTGCTTTTGCTTTATTTCCATCGCCGAAGTCCCACTCATACTCCGTGTCGGTTGCCCCATCAGATAAAGAATATGTATCTTTCATAAAAGTAAAACAACTGCTTTTCTTCACAGGCAGGCACAAATTAAAATCAGGGATAATTTTTGAAAAATAGTAGATGTTGTCTCCTTCTTTCGGATTTCGGTTGGATGAGAAGTAGCCATTGGATGTGCCGCCATCGAAACAAATTCCAAAATCATCCGCGACAGAGTTAATTGGGGCAGGTAATAGGGAAGAAACAGCATTAAGTGAATCATTTATATTAAATGAATAGATGTCCAAATCACCCATACCGCCGCTCCTTTTAGAAGAAAAATAAAGTTGATTATCTACATTTATGTATGGAAAAATTTCATTTGCTGAGCTATTTACTTTTGGCCCAAGATTAACGGGGTTCGACCAATTTAAGTTTTCGAAATTTGAATAGTAAATATCCATTCCGCCATATCCGCCATCTTTATCGCAACAAAAAAACAAGGTGTTCCCGTTGTTTGTTAAAAAGGGATGACAATAGGAGTTTGAGTTTCGGCTAACCGGATGTTGTATCGGTTTATTCCATTTACCGGCTTCAAAAGTCGAATAATAGAGTTGGAGCTTCCCTTTGGAATTACTTGCTGAAAAAACCATATAATTACCCGTCGAATTTAGCATTGCCGGGCCATCGTCCATGGTAGAGTTAATTTCGGAAATGCTTTTGGGTTTAGAAAAACTAAGAGAATCAACTTTAGTACATTCAAAAATATCGGTGGTGTTAAGGCTGTTTGATGTATACGCAACCGCCATTTTTTCGCTTAGCGTACTAACAAAATAGAGTTTATTTGAGCTGTAAAATGGGGAGAATTCGGATTGGTCAGTATTAATATTAACAGGCACTACCATGAAACGATTGGTAAACACTTGTGGTGCAGGTTTTTTAACAGCCTTTTGTGCCTGTGTAATGAATACGCTAAAAATAAATAAAGCCAACAGTTTTATCTTCATACTAAAAATAACGAACGCTCTTGGAGTTTACAGTATACTTAAACAAATAGCGCAACATAATTTCATGGCTTCCGCTCGAATAATTTTTTAATTGACTGGTTGTAAAATCATACGCATATCCTAAATTAAACTGTTCGTTTATCTTTAAATCAAGAAAAGCATATACTGCATCGTTTGAACGATAACCAAACCCAACTCCAATTATTTTGTTCAGGTAAAAAGTACTTGTTACATCCCATTGCAGGGGAGAATTTTGTATGTATTTGATAAGTGCCGAGGGTTTTATTACTACGTCGTTTTTTAGGCGGAGCACAAAACCCGAATATAAATTAAAGGCAGATGAAGAGAAAGTGGTTTTTGAATCAATTTTATAAAGTGTTGGAAAGGCGATTCCTGCATAACCATTCTTGCCTGTAAAATAAACCCCAGCACCAAACTTAGGTATGGTTTTAGTTTCTGTTCTTGCAATAAAATTCGGGTCATTTTGGTCGGTTGTTTTAACCAGGCCCCAATCGTTTTTGGCGAAATCAGCCCCTGCTTGAAGCCCAAATGATAGGGTGTTTTTTTTCCATTTTATTCGATAAGCATAACAGAGGTTAGCATCGGTGATTGCTGTAATTCCAAATTTTTCATTGGAAATAATGAGGCCTAAGTTCACTTTTTTGTTTTTTAATGGACTGTGCAACCCGAGGCTAAAATTTTTTGGAGCACCGGTAAATCCAGTCCACTGGTTTCGATAGGATGCGGCAATACTTAGTGCGTCCTGACTACCTGCATAGGCTGGGTTAATGAGCAAACCGGAATAAATATATTGGCTGTAAAAAGTCTGATGCTGTGCAAACGTGCACTTGGCCATAATCAGCAATATCAATACGATTCCCTTTTTCATTTTTTAATTATTAAGTAACCCTTGTACTCAATGTTTGATGTGATTTGAAGAATGTAATAGTAAGTATCATCAAGTAATGCTTGCCCCGACTTATTTTCACCTTTAAACTCGTTTTGATAATTGTCGCTTTGATATTCTATAATTCCCCAACTGTTGTATAGCGTAAACTTAACACCGGAGTAAAATTCGAGTCCCGGAATTACAAAAGCATCGTTAAAACCATCGTTGTTAGGAGAAATCGCATTTGGAATTTGCAAATCTTCATAGTTAATGGTAACGTCATCAGAACTAGAAGGACATACCCCGTTTGTAACCGTCCATTGCAAAACACTAGCACCCGGAGATAAATTTGAAACAGAGGTATTGGGGGCAATTAAATCGGCAAAGGATGCTGTGCCCTGAACAACAGACCAAGCGCCCAAACCGATTGAAGGACTTGAGGCTTCTAAAAAAGAGCTAGGGCCAGGAACATTTTTATCTTCCCCTGCATAAGCAGGGCTCGGCAATTCATCCACTTTAATAACAACAGTGGATGCGCTGACGCACAAACCATTCTTTATGGTCCATTTAAATACCGATGAACCAACGCTCAACCCGCCAATAATTGGTGATACGCTGTTGGTGTCACTAATACTTCCGGTGCCACTAAGCAGCGACCATACCCCATTGCCTATAATGGGAGTGTTTGCATTTAAAGTTATGGTGGTTGTGTTTTCGCAAATGTTTTGGTTGCTTCCCGCAGATGAATTACTCGGCGACTCATTTAACACGATGAGCACTGTATCTCTTGATGCAGGACAAATGCCATTTGTAACCACCCACTCAAAACTCGATAATCCGGCAACAAGCCCGCTCACAAGGCTATTAGAATCGTTAGGTTGTAAGATTGTTCCTGTACCCAAAATAGGCAGCCATGTGGCGCTTCCGGTTATTATTGCATTTCCCTGCAGGCGAATTTGATTTGTTGTGTCGCAGAAGGTTAGATCCGGTCCGGCATGGGCAACGCTTGGAGCTTGGTCAATACTAATAATTACAGTATCCGTACTTGTAGGACAAACGCCGTTAATAGTTGTCCAAATAAAACTATTTTGTCCTATAGTCAGCCCAGTAGCGTTGCTGTTGGGCTGAGAAGGGTTAGCAATACCAACACCAGGAGTTGGGCTTGACCAGCTTCCGGTTCCAAACGAAACGGCACTTGCATTTAAACTTATAGAATTGCTTTCACAAAGAGTTTGATTGTTTCCAGCAAATGCAATTGGAGATAATGAATCAATCAAAACGAAACAGGTGTCTTGTGAAACAGGACAAGCACCATTCGAAATTTTCCATATATAAGCATTGGTTCCCAAGGAGAAGGTTACTGTACTTAATGGTGAATTTGGGTTTAATACCGATCCATTTCCTTGCCCAACAAACCATTGGCCTGTACCAATTGTTGGGGTGTTTGCTGAAATTGAGATTCCTGCTGCGCTTTCACAATACGTTTGATCTGATCCAGTTGCAGCAATATCAGGCAATTCATCCACTTGTATTTCTACAGTATCTTTTGTGTCGCCACACAATCCGTTTGAGATGGTCCATATAAAAGAATTAATTCCCGTGGAAAGATTGTTTACAAGGGTGCTGGGCTGTCCACCAGATACAATAATTCCTGTACCCGCCACAACCGACCATTGTCCTGAACCGTTTACCGGGATATTCGCAGAGAGATTTGCAGATGGATTGCTAATGCAAATTTGTTGGTTTATCCCTGCATTTGAAGCGGAGGGAGGGGCACTAACATTAATGGAAACGGTATCGGCCGAGGCGACACACACCCCATTTGCAATTGTCCATACAAATGTATTGGCTCCCATCGATAAGCCGCTTACATTGCTTACCGGAGCATTTGGGTTTGCTATCACACCACCTCCGGATAATTTTGACCATTGTCCAAACCCGATTAGCGCGTTATTTGCGTTTAGTACATAAAATGTATCACAGCTGCTTTGATCATTGCCTGCCAGTGCTTGGGTAGGTAATTGGTCGACCTCAATTTTGGTGGTATCAGAAGAGGATGGGCACACACCATTGTTAACCGTCCAAACAAAAGAGCTCAAGCCGGCCGCCAGGTTACTAACAGATGAGTTAGTGGCGGTAATGATATCAATAACAGCACTGCTTGTGGTTGACCAAACGCCATTTCCAGTGAGCGGCGAACTTGCATTTAAATTAACAGTTGTCAAATTGTTGTTGCAAAATGTTTGATCGCTTCCTGCATTTGCCGGGCTAGGCAGAGCATCCACAGCTATTTCGACGGTGTCAGAAGTAGCCGCACAAGCACCATTTGAAATGGACCAGATATACGAATTAATCCCGCTTGTGAAACCGGTAACGTTGCTTGATTCAGAGCTACTATTAGAGAAAGTTCCTGGCCCAGACCACAATCCAACTCCAACGGTTGGGGCATTTGCACTTAGATTTACTTGTGTTGTGCTTTCACAAATGTTTTGATTTATTCCTGCATTTGCCGTTGTCGGCAGCTCATCTACGGTGATTTTTACAATGTCTGAAGAAGTACAAATTCCATTCTTTATTACCCAAGCAAGAAGATTTACTCCTGCACCAAGTGCTTTAACACTGGTGTTAGCGTTTGTAGTGTCCGATATTGTTCCACTTCCCGAAACCAACCTCCAGCTTCCTGTTCCATTAAGGGCAATATTTGCTGCGAGATTTACAGAATCAACAGAAACACAAACCGTTTGATCCGGGCCTGCATCAGCGATAGTTGCGTTTTGACTTACAGTGACGTTAACAGTGTCCACAGAACTTGGACAAATACCATTTGAAACAGTCCAAATAAATGAATTAACCCCTATCGACATGGCGAGCACAGCAGTTGTGTCTGAATTCGGGTTTAAAATGTTTCCGGTAGCACCGGCAGCAAGCGTCCAAACCCCCACACCGATTAACGCTGTATCTGCTTTTAAGCGGGTAAATGGAGTACATATTGCTTTATCTGAGCCAGCATTTGCTGTTGTTGGGGGTGCGTCAACTGTTACCACCAAGGTATCTTTTGTAAAACAAGCGCCGTTTGAAATGGTCCATATTAAAATTTCCACACCAGCACTGATGCCATTCAGGCTTGTGGAATTTGACGTGGTATCGGCTATTGTTCCGGTACCGGAAAGGAGCTTCCAGTTACCTGTGCCAATTAATGGGGTGTTTGCCAATAAATTAACAACTCCAGAATTCTCACATACTTGCTGGTCTAAACCGGCGTTGGCTGCATCCGGCATACTATGAACAATAACACTTATGGTGTCGGAGCTAGCGGGGCAATTGCCATTAGAGATTGTCCAAACAAGTTGATTCTGGCCAGGGGAGAGGCCGCCAACCGAACTGTTTTCAGAAGTAATATCAAAGAAAATGGCAGTTCCTGAAATAACCGACCAGTTTCCGGTTCCTGAAACAGGGCTATTTGCTGCTAAAATTAAAGAGGGCACATTTTCGCAAATGGCCTGATCTGCACCGGCATTAGAAGGCGAGGCTAAAGCAGCTACCAACACAGCGGTAGTATCCATTGTGTTTGGGCACGTTCCATTTGATATTGTCCATACAAACAAATTACTGCCAATTAACAGAGCTGTTGCTGAGGTTGATGATGCAAGGGTGTCACTAATTTGAACAGCAGCGTTTAAGCTGCTCCAATATCCTGCACCGCTTACCGGGGCATTTGCTGTAAGATTAACACTAGCAGTGCTTTCGCAGATTTGTTGATCCGTTCCGGCACTTGCGGCACTTGGTAAGGCATCAACCTGCACACTCATGGTGTCTACAGAACTTCCACAGTTAACACTTGAGATGGTCCATGCGTAGGTGTTTAGGCCAAGAGAAAGTCCTGTTAGTAGTGCATTTTCAGTTGAATTGTTCGAAAAACTTCCGGACCCGCTAAGTACCGACCAGTTGCCAATTCCATTAAATGGGCTGTTGGCAGCAAGTTGAACGCTAACAGCACTTTCGCAGATTTGCTGATTTACACCGGCATTGGCAAGGTTTGCAAGTTGGTTAAAAGTGATGCTCATTGTATCTCTGCTAATCCCGCAAACAGTGCTGATAGACCATTCTAAAGTATAGGTGTTTCCGGAAATTCCACTAAAGGTTGCTGTGGGCGAATTTGATGAAACACTGCCACCACTGCCACTTACTATATTCCAAGCCCCCAAACCGGATCCCGGTGCATTTGCATTTAGGATTAAGCTGCTGATGCCACAGGTGGATGCATCGTTACGATCAACTCCTGCATTGGCCGTGCTTGGAGCTGAATTGAATCGAATCAGTACGTCATCAGCGCTTCCTGTGCAGCCCAGTGCGGTAATCGTCCAGCGCAATTCATAAGTGCTGTCAATCATACCGCTGAAGCTGGAGCTAGGAGAAAATACATCAGAAAAGCTACCTCCATTGCCACTAACAATCGACCACGAACCAAGAGCCTGATTATTGGTATCGGCTGCAAGGCTTGTGGTGTTCGTTCCACACAAATTAAGCTGGTCGGCTCCGGCATTAGCAGTAACCGGAATGGATGTAACAGTGATGAATACAGTATCAAAGCTATCCGCACAAGGAGGGTTTTGAATTCTCCATTCAAAGGCATTCACTCCCAAGCCCAAACCCGTTACGAGCGTAGATTCGGATTGTAAGTTTAGAATTGTACCTGAACCAGAAACAAGCGACCAGGTGCCAATACCATTGTTGCTTGCAACAGCAGAAAGTTGGATGCTGTTACCGCAAATTGTGCTATCAGGTCCGGCATTCGCTAAAGAGGTAGACGGTGTTACCGTAATGTTCACATCGGCACTGCTCGCCGCACAATTGCCATTTGAGATAGTCCATCTAAAAATAGAAGTTCCAACTGCAAGACCATTAATTTGGCTTATTTCCGAACTTGGATTTGCAATTATTCCATTCCCGGAAACCAAGGTCCATAAACCCGTTCCAATTAAAGGCACATTGGCAGCCAATTGCGATGTGTTTGCACAAATCAATTGATTGGGCCCTGCGTCTGCAATAGTTGGATGGTCGGTAACGGTTATATTTATTGTGTCAGACGAGACAGCACATGTGCCATTGTTAATTGCCCACACAAATGAATTAATACCGCTTGTTAAGCCGCTAACCGAAGTGAGCGGAGAAAGGTTGTTTGCGATGCTCGCTCCACCGCTTAGCCTAGACCAACTGCCGGAGCCAACTAAAGGAGTATTAGCGCTAAGCTGAAAAACGCCGGAGCAAATTATACTGTCACTTCCTGCTAATGCAGGAGTTGGTAACCCGTCAATTGAAACAATAACAGTATCAAAACTGCTTGGACACACGCCATTGCTAATACTCCATTCAAACACATTTTGTCCTAAGCTAAGCCCTGTTACCAATGTATTTGCTTGGCTGCTTGTAGCAATAGTTGCGTTTCCGGAAATTAGGGTCCATTGACCCAATCCGCTTAAGGGGTTAGTTCCGGATAGGTTTAAAAAATTAGATGATTCGCACAGTGTTTGATCGGTTCCGGCATTTGCCGTAGAGGGAACAGCATCAACAATCAGAAACACAGTATCAGAAGTGGAGCCACAAGCATTCGAGATAGTCCATAAATAGGAGTTGTTGCCTGTGGTGAAGCCAGTAACAGGGGTGTTAAAGGATGTGCTATTGCTAAAGCTGCCATTGCCGCTAAGAACTGACCAAAGCCCGGTGCCGTTTAATGGAGGGTTAGCATTTAAGGTAATTCCTATTGCATTTTCACAAATTGTTTGATTTAAGCCGGCATTTGCGGTCACCGGTAAACTCTTGAATTGAATTGTTACCTCATCAAAACTATCTGAGCAACCCACGCTACTAATTGTCCATCTTAAAACATAGGAAGAATCCGGTAATCCGGTAAATAATGAGTTAGAGGAAGTTGGTGTTTGAATTGACCCACCTGTTCCACTCACAATTGTCCACAATCCATTCGTTCCGATTGCAGCCGGGATAGCGGCCAAATTCGTAGCAGAGGTTCCGCAGAGGCTTAATTGATCTGGCCCTGCATCTGCAATTGCAGGAATGGTGTTGACAGTGATTGTAACATCATCCGTCTTATCCGCACAAGGCGGGTTGCTTATTGTCCACCTAAATACATTTTGCCCAATACTTAGGCCACTAACAAGCGTGTTTTCATTTGTTGGATTGGCAAAGCTTCCGCTCCCACTAATAACCGACCAATTTCCATTTCCAACAGTAGGACTATTTGCCGCAAGTGTTGTGGAATTGCCGCAAATGGTTTGGTCAATACCGGCAGAGGAATTGCTAGGGTCATCACTAACAAGGATTGTAACAGAAGATAAGGAAGGAGGACAAACACCATTAGAAACAGTCCATTGAAAAACACTTGAACCCGCTGTTAGCCCAGTAACAGGGGAATTAGTAGATAGGGGAAAAACAAGCGTTCCCGAACCGGAAATTTTTGACCAAACTCCGCTACCTACAATTGGAATATCAGCATTTAAGTTAGTTGTTCCGGCGCAAATCGTTTGGTTGCTTCCGGCTATTGCCGTACTTGGGTTTTCAGTCACAACAATACTAATATCGTCGTTGGAAAAGCTGCAGTTTGTGGTAGAAATGGTCCAACGGAAAACATTCAAGCCTACTGCTAATCCTGATACTGCTGTTGTTGGTGATAAGCTGTTGGCTATTTGTGCGGCTCCCGAAACAAGTGTCCAAATGCCTTGACCAGAAAGTGGAACATTTGCTGCTAAAGCTGCAGTTGAGGAACAAATTGTTTGATCAATTCCGGCATTGGCGAGGGTTGGATTAGTGTTAAATGAGATTTGGGTTTCATCAAAACTATCCAAACAGGGAGCATTGGTAATTGTCCAAACAAGTTGGTAGGTTTCGCCTGCAAGCCCCGAAAATGTTGCATTTGGGTCAGTTGCATCATTAAAGGAACCTCCAACACCTGAGTTTATTGTCCAAATTCCGGTTCCAACTGATGGTGAATTTGCTGCGAGCGCTGTGTTAGTAACATTACATAGAATTTGATCGAGTCCCGCACTTGCAATTGTTGGATTTGAAACAGCTTGTATGCTTACTTCAGAAAAACTGCTTCCGCAATTAGCCGTTGAAATAGTCCATCTAAGAACAGTTGCGCCGATTGCCAAGCCATTAACCGAACTAATTGGATCGGACGTATTGGACACATTGGCACTTCCACTAATTACAGACCAATTGCCACTACCACTAGTAGGAGGGTTTGCCGCCAATTGCGCAGAGGTTCCACAAACTGTTTGGTTTATACCCGCAAATGAAATACTAGGATTTTCGTTGAATGTTATGGAAACGTCATCAAAACTATCGATACACGGTGAGTTGCTGATAGTCCATCTTAATTGATATGCGGTTCCAAGAACACCGTTAAAAATTGCGTTCGGGTCATTTATGGCTGAAAAACCGCCTCCGGAACCACTTAGAATTGTCCAATTTCCCAACCCAATTAACGGTGTGTTTGCGGCTAAAACAATTGAAGAAACACCACAAAGCGAAACCTGATCAGGCCCGGCATTTGCATTTGTTGGTACACTATTGAAAACAATATCAACATCATCTGTGCTTGGTATGCAAGGAGGGTTGGCGATTGTCCAGCGCAAAGAATAGGAGGTTCCGTTGTTCCCATTGAATGTGGTGCTTGGGTTTTGAGGATCAGAAAAGGAACCGCCAAGGCCACTAACTATACTCCAACTTCCTATTCCTATTGTTGGAATAGATGCCGAAAGCGTTGTTGATGTAAGGTTACAAGTCGACACGCTGTTTTGATCGGGACCGGCATCTGCGATACTGGTTCCGGGAGGGAATGTAATGGTAACATCATCAGAAGAAGTGCAACCGTTAGCGATTCTAGTTAGCGTCCATCGCAATTGATATGAATTTCCTGAAACTCCGCTAAACAAGGAGGTGGGACTTGAGGCATTACTAAAGCTACCACCGGTACCAGATACAATTGTCCATAAACCACTGTGGTTCGCCGGAAGTATGGCGCTTAAAGAAGTGGACGAAGAACTGCAGTTTGTGGTTTGGTCAAGACCGGCATTTGCATTTGCTGCAAGTCGAGGGAATGTAATTTCAACCTGATCGTTATTGCTGTTACATGGTGCATTGCTTATTGTCCATTGAAGTGTATATGTAATCGCGGCTGTGTTTGTTGGTGTTCCAGTAAATACAGCTAATGGGTCCGTATTATTTGAGAAGGAGCCCCCAGCGCCAGCAAGAATTGACCAAGATCCAACACCACTAATTGGGTTGTTTGCAGTAAGAATAGTGGATATTTCATTGCAAGTCAAAGTAGCATCATTGCCGGCAAAAGCTGTAGATGGATTAAGATTTACTTTTATCGAAACGTCATCGGTACTTGTTCCACATGCTGTAGAAATGGTCCATCGTAAAATATAGGTAAGTCCTGGAGAGCCACTAAAAAACGAATTGTTTTGATTCACATTTGTAAATGAACCGCTCCCTCCCGACACTATTGACCAAGTGCCTGTTCCGCTAGTTGGGATATTCCCTGCAAGAGTTACACCGGTTAAGCCGCAAGTAGAAACTCCGGTTTGATCAGGCCCCGCATTGGCTGTTGTTGGATTATTGTTGAATGTGATCGTTACATCATCAGCACTGCTAGTGCACGGTGCATTTGCGATTGTCCATCTCAACACATAGGTGGTTCCAAGTGTTCCTGTAAATGTCGCGGCCGGATTGGTGTTTAAACTAAATGATCCTCCCACTCCACTTATAATAGTCCATGTTCCTGTTCCTACTGTTGGGGTGTTCGCTGCAAGTGTTGTGCTTGTAACTCCACAAAGATTGGTTTGGTCTGCTCCTGCGTTTGCTGTTGTTGGGTTATTGTTGAAGGAGATTGTTACATCATCGGTACTACTTGTACAAGGAGCATTGGCGATTGTCCATCTTAATACATAAGTGGTTCCAGGTGTTCCTGTAAAAGTGGCTGCAGGATTGGTGTTAAGTGAGAAACTTCCGCCCGCTCCTGATACAATTGACCAAGTTCCTGTTCCTACGGATGGTATGTTTGCAACAAGTCCGGTTGAAGTTACTCCACAAAGATTGGTTTGATCTGCTCCTGCATTAGCTGTTGTTGGATTATTGTTGAAGGTAATTGTTACATCATCTGAACTGCTAGTACAAGGTGCATTGGCTATTGTCCATCTCAATAAATAAGTGGTTCCAAGTGCTCCTGTGAAAGTGGCTGCCGGGTTGGTGTTGATTGAGAAGCTTCCACCTGCGCCAGATATGATTGACCAAGTTCCAGTTCCTGCGGATGGTGTGTTTGCAGCAAGTGCAGTTGAAGTTACTCCACAAAGATTGGTTTGATCTGCTCCTGCATCGGCAGCTGTTGGATTATTGTTGAATGTGATCGTTACATCATCGCTGCTGCTAGTACAAGGAGCATTGGCTATTGTCCATCTCAAGACATAGGTAGTTCCGAGTGTTCCTGTAAAGGCCGCTGCCGGATTGGTGTTTAAACTAAATGAACCTCCAACACCACTTATAATAGTCCAGGTTCCTGTTCCTTCGGTCGGTGTGTTGGCTGCAAGTGTTGTACTTGTTACACCGCAAAGACTGGTTTGGTCTGCTCCTGCATTAGCTGTAGTTGGATTATTGTTGAAGGTAATCGTTACATCATCAGTACTGCTAGTACAAGGTGCATTGGCTATTGTCCATCTTAATATATAAGTGGTTCCAAGTGTGCCCGTGAAAGTAGCTGCCGGGTTGGTGTTGATTGAGAAGCTTCCGCCTGCGCCAGATATGATTGACCAAGTTCCAGTTCCTACGGATGGTGTGTTTGCAGCAAGTGCGGTAGAAGTTACTCCACAAAGATTGGTTTGATCTGATCCTGCATTAGCTGTTGTTGGATTATTGTTGAAGGTAATCGTTACATCATCAGTACTGCTAGTACAAGGAGCATTGGCAAATGTCCATCTTAATACATAAGTGGTTCCAAGTGTGCCCGTGAAAGTAGCTACCGGATTAGTGTTGATTGAGAAGCTTCCGCCTGCGCCAGATATGATTGACCAAGTTCCAGTTCCTACGGATGGTGTGTTTGCAGCAAGTACGGTAGAAGTTACTCCACAAAGATTGGTTTGATCTGATCCTGCATTGGCAGTTGTTGGATTATTGTTGAAGGTAATTGTTACATCATCTGAACTGCTAGTACAAGGTGCATTGGCTATTGTCCATCTTAATATATAAGTGGTTCCAAGTGTGCCTGTGAAAGTAGCTACAGGATTGGTGTTGATTGAGAAGCTTCCTCCTGCTCCACTAATGATTGACCAAGTTCCAGTTCCTACGGATGGTGTGTTTGCTGCAAGTGCGGTAGAAGTTACTCCACAAAGATTGGTTTGATCTGCTCCTGCATTGGCAGTTGTTGGATTATTGTTGAAGGTAATTGTTACATCATCTGAACTGCTAGTACAAGGTGCATTCGCAATTGTCCATCTCAATAAATAAGTGGTTCCAAGTGTGCCCGTGAAAGTAGCTACCGGATTAGTGTTGATTGAGAAGCTTCCGCCTGCGCCAGATATGATTGACCAAGTTCCAGTTCCTACGGATGGTGTGTTTGCAGCAAGTACGGTAGAAGTTACTCCACAAAGATTGGTTTGATCTGATCCTGCATTGGCAGTTGTTGGATTATTGTTGAAGGTAATTGTTACATCATCTGAACTGCTAGTACAAGGTGCATTGGCTATTGTCCATCTTAATACATAAGTGGTTCCAAGTATGCCTGTGAAAGTAGCTACCGGATTGGTGTTGATTGAGAAGCTTCCGCCTGCGCCAGATATGATTGACCAAGTTCCAGTTCCTACGGATGGTGTGTTTGCAGCAAGTGCGGTAGAAGTTACTCCACAAAGATTGGTTTGATCTGCTCCTGCATTGGCAGTTGTTGGATTATTGTTGAAGGTAATTGTTACATCATCTGTACTACTTACACATGGTGCATTAGTAATTGTCCATCTCAAGACATAGGTAGTTCCGAGTGTTCCTGTAAAGGAGGAGCTTGGAATTGCCGGTGTTGCAACAACTCCTCCTGCACCCGACACAATGCTCCACCCCCCAGAACCAGCGGATGGTAAATTAGCCGCGAGAAAAGTTGAAGTTACACCACATAAATTTAATTGATCTGTACCAGCATTTGCAATTGTTGGATTATTATTGAAGGTAATCGTTACATCATCGCTGCTGCTGGTACATGGCGCATTGGCTATTGTCCATCTCAAGACATATGTAGTTCCGAGTGTTCCTGTAAAGGTCGCTGCCGGATTGGTGTTTAAGCTAAATGAACCTCCCACTCCACTTATAATAGTCCATGTTCCTGTTCCTACTGTTGGGGTGTTCGCTGCAAGTGTTGTGCTTGTAACTCCACAAAGATTGGTTTGGTCTGCTCCTGCGTTTGCTGTTGTTGGGTTATTGTTGAAGGAGATTGTTACATCATCGGTACTACTTGTACAAGGAGTATTGGCGATTGTCCATCTTAATACATAAGTGGTTCCTGGTGTTCCTGTAAAAGTGGCTGCAGGATTGGTGTTAAGTGAGAAACTTCCGCCCGCTCCTGATACAATTGACCAAGTTCCTGTTCCTACGGTTGGTGTGTTTGCAGCAAGTGCGGTTGAAGTTACTCCACAAAGATTGGTTTGATCTGATCCCGCAAAAGAAATACTAGGTGTGTTAATAGCTGTAATTGAAACATCGGATGATGAAAAAGTACAAGGAGAAGTAGAAATAGTCCATCTAAAGACTGCTGTACCAATGCTTAAACCGGTTATTTGAGTAGTGGGAGATGTTGGTGAAACAATGATTCCGTTGCCAGAAACAAGAGTCCATAATCCACTTCCCGAAGTTGGATTATTGGCCACCATACTTGTTGTGGTTGCACAAATTGTTTGATTCGGGCCGGCATCTGAGACACTGGGCACAGGAGGTGTTACAGTTACATTAAAGCTGCAAGTGGTGATGTTTCCAACGGCATCTTTTATGCTATAGGTTAAAAGACTTGTTCCCTGATTAAAAGTTGTACCACTTGCATCATTAATCCCAGTTGAAGTTGTTGCTCCACTAATTGTAAAAGTGATTGTGCTACCAGGACAATTATCTGATGCGCCTTGCGGAGCAATTCCAAAAACAGTGGCTGTGCAAACGCCCACATCATTTGGAACATTAACATTTCCCAGACATGTGATTTGTGGTTGTTCTGAATCAACTACAGTTACATTAAAGCTGCAAGTCGCAGAATTTCCGGATGCATCCAAAGCAAAATAACTAATTGGGGTTACACCCACAGGAAACACGGATCCACTTGGTGGGCCGGATATTTGCGACATGGTTGCACCACTGCAATTATCATTAATGGTCGGTGCAACCCATGCGACAACAGCATTACACTGACCGGGATCGTTATTTACTGAAACATTTGTTGGACAGTTTAAAAAAGCAGGGCTGGTATTATCTTCGACGGTTACCGTAAAGGTACACAAGGTGCTTAGGCCTGCAGCATCAATTGCCTTGTAACTGATGCTAGTGGTTCCTACCGGGAAAGCAGAACCACTTGCTAATCCGTCAACCTGACTTATACTTACGCCACCGCAATTATCAGAAGCATTCGGGCTGGTCCAAGTGGCCACAGCTGTGCAAAATCCAGGGTCACTTGGGATTGTTATGTTGTTTGGACAGTTTGAAATAACAGGCGATTCAATATCTAAAACTGTTATTGTAAAGATGCAGGTTGTTGAGTTTCCTGCAGCATCAGTGGCAACATACTTAATACTGTATATTCCAACCGGAAAACTTGACCCGCTTGGCAATCCACTTGCTTGTGTCACCACAACACCGGGGCAATTATCAACAGCTACAGGGTTGGGCCAAGTAACAATTGTTGAACACAGACCTGGACTTGCATTGACAGTCATATCTGCAGGACAAAAAGAAAAAGTGGGAGCTGTATTATCTGTAATTGTAATATTAAAATTACAGGCCGCGCTTCCTCCCGAAGCATCGGTAATGGTGTATCTTACCTGACTAGTGCCAACATTAAAAAGGGGTACCGCTGGCATCATTAATACCACTTGTATTGGTGGATCCTGTAATAAGATGAGTTATATTGAACCCGCCGCAGTTATCTGAAAAATTTAATGGAGTAATGCCGTTTACAATAGTGCCGCAAGTCCCCGGATCGCTAGGAAACGATAAGTTTCCGGAACAACTAATTTTAGGCAATTCATTGTCGATAACAATTACATCAAAACCACAACTCTCGGAATTGCCGTTGCCGTCGGTAACAATATATTTAATAGCGTTATTACCAACAGGAAAGGCTGACCCACTTGCCAATCCTGCGGTTTGCACAATGCTTGCTCCAGGGCAATTGTCGCTAAAAGTTGGCACCGCCCATGTTGCAAAACCGGAGCACAATCCAAGCGAGTTATTTACAACAATATTTGCCGGGCAAATAAGCGTTGGTTTTACCGTATCGGTGTATAATACAACAGTATCAAGTGACGCACTGCATGAGCCATTTCCAACCTTCCAAATAAAAGCATTTGGTCCATTATCCAAACCGGTTACAGTGGTCGCGGCAACACTAGGATTGGCTATAGACCCTGCACCACTCAGTAAAGACCAACTTCCAAATGCCGAGACAGGAATAGGAGTTGCACTTAAATTAGAAGCATTTCCACAAACTAATTGATCTGGACCTGCATTTACAGTAACTGGAGTTGGAGCAGTACAATCAAACTCTATAACAAAAAGTTGAGGGTTGTTTTTTTGATCATCCCATGAACCCAAAAGGCCAAATAAAGCATAATCAGAATTGCCTGAATTATCGGGTTGTAAAAGCGCCCAATTGCTATATGAAAAAGGCTCACCCGACGACCAAACAAAAGTCCCTTCGGTAATGCTGTCGTTAAGCCCTGTCCAGACATTGTTCAGTAAAGAAGTAAGCGTTAAAAAAGTGTTTTCTCCCAAACTAGTTATCGATACCAGATGACCGCCTCTGCTTCTCGCAATACTATCAGCATTTTGCCAATTTTCCTTTTGTGTTGAAACATAATACGTGTGAGAGTTAAAAGTACCTAAGGATGTAAAATCGCTCATATCGATGCTGCAAAAGCAAAAGCTCAATGGGCTTACAGAAGCTGTTGGCGAATAGCTAATAAATGAGGAGGCGGCTTTATAGTTGTTATATTCAGCTTGAATCCATTCGGGTGTACGAATACTGTTAGAAATTCTAACTTCATCAAAAACGGCATCAATTGTTCGCCCCGGATCCTGAAGGTTTTTGCCAATTAGGAAGGAATTGGAGGCACCACCGGAAGGTAAATTCGAAAAAGAAACGGCAGCGCCCAATTGGAGTCCATCAAAATAAAACCTTACCTGTTTTGCTGTTACATCTCGCACAACGGTTATATTATGCCAACCAACTGTAGTGTTGGTTATTGGAGCTGTGGAGCTGACTTGCTCATCGGAGTTGTTGCTATATTGCCATTTAAAAATAAGTGTTCCTGCGCTACCTCCTGAACCTGAAATACTTAAGCAATAGTTGATATTTGTAGCAGCAGCGCCGTTATTGGTTGAACTGCTTGAGAGCACAATATTTTCATTACTTCCTGAGATTAAAGAATTAGGAAGCATCCAAGCTTCCAAGGTAAAATCTCCGGTAATTTGCAATCCGGCGGTGGCTGCTCGACTAAGGTAATTTCCAGAACCTATTCTTTGTCCATCAGCTGCTAAGCCGGGTGAGTAATTGGTTGTTCCGGTATTGGTAAGATTTGAAGCATTAATTGTGCCATCTGCAACATCTGCATGAAGGTGATAAACGCCCTTGTAGTTAGCATCCCAAGTGCTTTTGCTACCTAGGTTTATTGTATTGTTTGCATTTCCAAAAAACAGGTAAAAATCAGTATTAACCGTGGCACTAATCGTTGGAATTTTTACCCAAGCAACAAGTGTTCCTGTTACTGCATCATAGCTTTCCATTTGAAATGGAATAAGCGTATTCATGTCGCTGGCGGTGTAAACAATATCGTAACCATTATTGCTTTGAACCCTTCCACCATTCGCGACCGATTTTAAATCAGCATCTGTTATGCGAACGAGGACAGGAAATCCGGATAAGCTATTGTTGTTAACAGTTATCTGACTTTCTTGAACGCTAAGCTTTTTATAAAATGAATAACCTGATGGCGCTGTGAATCCAGCTAATGAAGAAAAAAGAAAAGCAACAAAAAGCAGTAACCTCATAAAGCAAATCTACAAAACATAAATCGCGATGGTGGGGCATTTGGTCGAAAATCTTAACAGTAGATTCTTAATAACTACGTGCTTAAATCCATCCCTTTATTTTGTAGTAGGTTATGGCACAATACTCGCGGGCAACAAGTAGTTCGTAATTAAGATAACTCCATATATTGTAGCGCAAGTAGAGGTTTTTTATACGGGTATCAGAAGTTTTGAGCTTGTCTTTAATTCCGTTTTCTTCCACCGGTGTATCAAAAGCAGGGGCGGCGCCAACACTAGTAAATCCTGTTTTTTGAAATGTTCTTACGGCTCTAAATAAATGTTCAGGAGAACTCACAATCAGCAAGGCACTATTCTTTTTTTCTGCTCCTAACATGGTTAAAATGTTCTCGGCTTGAGAATGTGTATTGAACCCCATTGGTTCAAATAAAATTCGAAGCGAGTCAACTCCACGTATAATGAGCTCGTGTGCCATTAAGTGCAACTGCATCAAACTATCACCTGAAGTATAAGGATGAGCAAGAATGACTTTTGCTTGTTTATATTGAAGTGCATTCTGTGCGGCATAGTATGTTCTCATTAGCCCATCCGGACTCGGCATTCCGCTTCCTCCTAATACAACAATATACTCCGGGTCGCTGCTGAGTACTTGCTCTTCCATACTTAAGTTTCGAAAGGCGTAATAGGGGATATCAGTAAAACTAAGGATAATTGAAACAAAAGCTACAACGCCAAACGAAATAAAGCACCACTTGAGAACTGCTATACCACGCTGAAATATGTTATTTTTAAACTCAACCATGTTGCTTGGATTAGGGTTGAAAGCGTTTTAGCATTTCTTTCACACGGCTTTCATCCACTTCGTTTTCCCAATAATTATTTTTTTTGAGAGAAGTTCCTAAGATTATAAAATCGGCATATTTCTTATACATTTCAATATTCGAACCCGAACCGGTAACTATGGGAATGCTAATCTCAGTAGTATTTCCGGAAATATGTTTTACATTTTCATGGAGGTTGGAGATTGAATTTTTTGCCTCTCTTAAATCGTGTTCAGCTATATCAGAACCGGTTTCTGCACCAGTGAGCACAAGGCCTTCTATTTTCATAAAAAGAGCTGTATTCAGCCAGGTTTTTAAGCCGGTTAATTCCTCCTTAAACACCGTGTGCTTTTTTTGTACATCACACCAAACTTGTGGAGTTCTTCTGTTTTCGGGCATTTCCACACCCTGTGCCGCTTGCAAATAATTCCGAAGGTAAAAAAACTTAGCTAAATTTCCTCGATTGCTCGTCTCGCCCTCTGGCCTCAAACCCTTAAATAATGAAGCTTCTGAGCGCACAAAAAAGGCATCGCATGCTATTGCAATGGGCAAGGCTTCCAGTTCGCCACTGGATAAGACCTGAATACCCATTTTTAGTTCAGGATAATTTTTTCGAATGGCTTGAGCTACGGTGTGAAGTATTAATAAATCCTCTAATGGGATTTCGTTTCCAATAAAATAGGGTGCGCCAACATTTTCAATCTCAACGTAGTTTATTCCGTTTTTGTGATAGATTTCTACTTCATCAAGTGCGCGCTGAACCAAGGATTGCACAAATTGAAGAGAAGAGATTTTTTCTACCAACTCTGCGCTTTCCTTTTTCTTTAAAACAAAACTTGCATTGCGGCAATAGTTAAAAATGTTGTTCCCGGTTTCCTCAATAATATTTTGTGAAAGCTCCATCATTTTTTTTCGAATGGATGCTAGTAGTGTTAAATCAGCAGCTAAAAATGTAGGGGTTTTAAAAATGGAGTTATAGGCAGTATTGGTAAGTGCGTTGTTGCTGTGCACATGCACCATTGGGATTAATTGAGCTGTGCGAATCGTGGATTGGGAAACTTGCATTTTATGAAGTTCGGTTTTTGCAGAAAGTATAAGTTCGTTGCCCCGATTTGTATCGGCAAAAGAAATTAGTTAGTGTAACAAATTGTGTTTGCCTTTGCCATCCCTCCTCACACTTAGTCAAAATCAAAAACCAATAGCAGCGCAATTCATTTTGCAAACACGCTCCAAATTTTAAGCAAGCTTAAATTTGTTTCGTCTTTACAAAATGCGCAAAGCGGGTTTATGATTTATTCGTGACCCCGGAGGGATTAGCATTCGCTGCTCCCTCCTCACACTCAGTCAAAATCAAAAAGGAATTGCTTTGCAATTTATTTAGTGAACCTGCTCCAAAATTTAAGCAAGCTTAATTTTGAATCATGTCCACTAAATACGCTTTGCGCTTTTTGATTCATTCGTGACCCCGGAGGGATTCGAACCCCCAACCAACAGGGCCGAAACCTGTCATTCTATCCAATTGAACTACGGAGCCTTTTAAAGCGCAGCAAAATTAGAAAAATAGCCCAATGTAAAAAGAGAATAAATCAATCGCGCTGCTATAAGCGAATCCCAATTTTTTGGTAAATAAAGTGCATTAACCATGCTGGGCCAATAAGTAGAAATTGAATGTCTTTCAGAAATGAAGGTTTTTTGCCCTCTATTTTATGTCCATAAAACTGGCCAATCCAAGCGAACACAAAAATAAAAAGGCAAACTTGCAACAAAGAAATAGCAACATTTACCTCAATCCAATTACAGCAGTGTAAGCAAAACATTCCAAACAGCAACATTCCAATTGAAAGTCGCCACGAGAGCAATGCGTAATAAAAAAACACAAGCAACATAGCCACAAAGCCAACATTGAGCTGAATCGCATCATTTAATTGATAGGGGAGTTTGATGCTATATAAAAATCCGGTAACACTAAAAAAAATGAGTGGCACGCATATCCAGTGGATAAGTTTATTGGTTTTGTTTCTATGACTTTCGTCATACTCGCTGAGCCAGGTCCCGATTTGCTTCATATCTGTGCTTTTTTTGTGAAGGTAAAAAAAAATTAAAATGTGCGCTAAGTCACATTTTTTTTAATTCCCTGCAATTTATCTTTGTAAAAGTAAAAATGATTTATACAAGGGTGCTATTTAATACCCTTTTACGATAAAACCCTTTCGGAAGAAGGTGTCCTTTCATGGTGGTGGACATTGGGGTGCCGAAGGGGTTTTCCTTTTCCTTTTCCTTTTGTTGCTGCTTAAATAATTCCGTGTTTTGGATCAATGCTATTTTGTATTTTTATAGTGGTAATTTGATTTTTATCTTTGCTTAACATGGGATATATTAAAGGAAGATAAGTCAGAGTTATAAAATAGCCAATAAACCTTTTTACTTCAAGACAACAATTTTTCCACTCTCTCCTCCATAATGCCAATAATAAACCCCGTTGTCTATATCCTCAACCCCAATGTGTGTTATGGAGTTGAGGATTTTAATTTGCTTTTTTTCAATGCCAAATTTACTATAAAGCACAAAAGTGTTTGCTGGAATTAATGGTTTACTTAAATTAATTGTAAAATGCGATTTAGCCGGATTGGGATAAACCATCATACTCCCTCTTCCATCAACCTCCTCCACGCTTGCAGAAGAGTCAACCATAAGACTTACATCATCAATGTAGTAATATGCACCATTAAAATAGTTGTTGGGATTATTTATCACTCTTAAGGTATCCGTTAAACTATCCAATTGAAAATTGCCTAAGGTTAAAAAATGTTCACCTCCAGCGGCAATAAAAGAACCGCTTACTTTTGTCCAATTCATGGTGTCGCTTACAAAAGTTGTATTTTGAATCTGTGGCACTATACTGGAAATAACAAAAACGGTGCTGTCAAATAGGGAATCTGCAGTAAAGCAGGCATCTAACTGCTTGATAGCATATCGGCAATAGTCGGTGAGTGAGGCATAAAATTCCAATTTATATCGCTGTCCGGATACCAGCGGGTCAATTAACTTTACTTCGGCATATTCTCGATAATTAAGTCCGATAGATTCATAGTAACTAAATCCTATATAAGCATTGCCTGTTTTGGCATTTTGATAGCCAAAAGAACTATTGGGTGCATTTACAAAGCCAGAACCGCATGTATGAAAATACTCCGAACTACAGGCTTGATTTACTGAGGCAGTTGAGTTTTTCCTTGGTTGAAACCAGCTTGTGGCATGATAAAGTTGACCCGATCCAGAAGGGCAGATCGAATACGCTTCAAAACTTGGGTTAGGGACAAGGTTTTGAGCAATTAGATTATCATTATTATTAATAAACACTAATCCTAATAATATCAGTAGATTTTGTGGTTTTATCATTTACCAATTTTAATTAGTTTCTGTGAAAAAAGTACTTGATTTTCAAATAGCACACAAAAAGTATAATACCCGGAATTCAAGAATTCAACATTCGTATAGATCTCATTTTCCTTCTCGTTGAGGTTGGTTTTATATAGCTGATTTCCTAAAATATCTTTTATCACCAAGGTCGCCGGCTTTGCTAAAGTGTAGATAAATTTTAAATGGCCATTAGTAGGATTGGGGGCTAAAGAAAATTGCTCAACCGTGATATTGTTTGCTGCTTTTTCAAAAGCTGAAAAAGCACGCCTCTCATTGCTCTTCTCTACATTGCAATCTCTTTCAAAATTATACAACTCATGGCTCACAAAGCTTAACAAAGTGCGGGCAGAAACCACAGCGGGACCACCCTGATTTGGGCATTGAGCTGCAACGGGTATAAGTGCATCAATAAACATGGAAACTTTACTGCTATCATCCTGCAGGGTACTATCATTTAAAAATCGCAAATAGAGATCGAAAAATATTTTATAATTTTCTTCTATAGCATTAGATGGCACCATATTTTGTTGCAATACTTTTGCCATACTCATCATATTATGTTTTGTTAATTCCTGGATTTGATAAATATCATTTATAGTTTCATTCTTTAAACTGTCTTTAAACTCAGTGATGTTACTGTCATTACTATTACTTAAAAGGCTATCGCGCATAATTGCTTCATAGGCTTTTTGCTGGTCCATCCATTTGGCTTCGGCCTCTAAAACCTCATATTGATTAATGTTTTTTAAAATAGCTTCTAACTCATCAGTAGTAAGTGTGCCCGGTTCAATAAGCATTTCGGCAGGAAGCAGATTGTTATAATTACAAGAGACATCACAAACATCATTACTTGGCCAAAAATTTATTGCTGATGTGATTGGAGAATAAATTGCTAAAGAGGTTTTTCTTGCCCAGAATTTCGGGAATTGAGTATTAATATTAAAAGCGGGTAATGCAATACCTAATCCGCAATTTCCAATCCATCTATTATCACTTGCATGACTTAAAGTTCCTTGTTCGCCAATAACTGCATTGGTTTCAAGGCTTATACCTATTGAGGCCCCGCACATTGTATTATTACGAAAGCCGCCCGGGCTGCCAAGAATGCCCCCATACATCTCGCAAAACCCCATAAAACCAAAACATTTTCCAATGTAGGAAACTGTATTACAAGTTATTTTGCAATTCGTACTTGCATCCACAAAAATTCCATACATATTCCTGTTGGCGATTGATGAACTTGAAATATTATAATTCGATGCGATATTTGCAGCATGGCATTGTGTAAGCTTTATCCCGCTATAGATAATATTACTTTTAAATGGGTTATATTTTAGTTCAATTGCAATATTGTCTCTAATATTTATAGAATTGTTATCATAGTTGTTTTGCAATCCAATCGTAAATCCTTCAGCCAATATACCATTATCTACATTTGTAAGTGTATTGGCCATAACCTTAATATAGGAATTGCTGAACTTCATAGTATAAGGTAATGCTTTTAAGTCAATCGCTTTCGTGCAGGAAGTTAAAAAGAGAGGATTTGCTTTAATGATATTGTAGTTTATATCTGCATTTATTTCCGAACAACCAAGTTTATCCCAAAAAACACCTTCAGTATAGTTAGAAATTTGATTGAAACTGCAATTCAAATAAAGTTTCCAGGACATATATGCTTGATTCGTTCTAATAGAAATTCCAAATCTGCCATAATCAGCACCTGATATAGATGGATCTTTAGTATTTGTGAATATGTTTTTTTGTAAAATCGAATTTCGATAGCCAGAAATATCAATCCCCTCTCCTAAATCCTTAAATCGGTTAGACTCGTTGATTCCCATTCCGCCAATTTTAATATCTAGTAAAGTATTCATAGTAGCATTAATAGAATAAACACCTTTGCCTAAACTCGTAATGCTGCTTCGCATATTTTCAAAGAGGTTATTTTGTATCAGTAAATTGCATTTACTTGCATAGATACCTGCTCCAAGATTATCAAACACGTTCTCATGATCCTTCCCCAATAAGGGCTCTCCTATCTTTAAATTATAAGCGGGGGTTAGACCATTCGTATTAGTAGTGTAAACGTTAACGGCATGAATCCCATATTTGGTGTAAGAAGAGCTAGGAAGAGTCGACAAGTAATCAAAATCTCCAACAGGCGCTTTTAAAGAATTAACAGTTGTGCCATGTGGAATTACCCGGCTTGTAAAAATGGAATTAGAAATGTTGCACCCGTTATAATTTGGGGCAGCAGAGATATACATGTTTTCCGTATTCCTATTTAGAATTGTATTCTTAATTGAGTAGAACGAGCCACCTAGTACTTTTATTCCAATACCGGCACCTTCAATCAGTGTATTATTGTCCGTATAAATTTTCCCACCATTATTACAGATTACGCCAAGCCAAGTTCCCCCGCAACCTTGTAAATGAACATTATCAAGATGTAATTCTCCTGAAGGCCCCACAATATCAATTTTAGATCCCGGCTCAAAATAAATATGATAATTACTGAGGGTTACGTTGGAATTAACGGTAAGCGTAACACCTGTTTTTACTGCAATCTCTGAACCCAGAGGGCTTGAGAGTAATTGAGTTATGTTCTGTGTTAAAGGAATCTGGGGAGTTGTCATTGAAGGATTTATACAGCAAGGGCTGGGATTGGTAGTTCCAAAGAATAAATCATCTATTGCAAAGTCGCAAAGGCCCCAAGACCCTGAAGAGGCTTGAAGATTTGGGCTGGCGGCAATGCGGATATCAATAGTTGATGCCCCACCTATTGGGTGATGGTAATCGAAACAATATTCTGTCCAGTTATATTTATCCGGGTATATTGTTCCAATTAATGTTGAGCCATTTACGTAAATATTTACAGTTGAGTAATTGAACCAAGAGAGGTTTTGTTTATTCATGGTTCTCGCAAAGAATTTAAAAAAATAGGTTGTGCCAGGAACTACCGGAATTGCATTTTGCATCCAACAATTTTTCTCCCCCCATCCACTGTGAGGATCTACCATTAAAAAATACCCATTATGTGATGGAGCATTCAAGGGGGTGTGGTCTCCTATAAAGGTTCCAGCGGAAGTTGGTGAATTATTAAATGGCCATATTATATTATTGTGAATTGTATAGTGATCGCCCGAGAAGTTCCCATTGCACAAATGGGGAAGGCTTCCCGCCACCATTGTAGTTACATCTTTTTTATAAGTGCAGTTAAACCCAAATTGAGAGCTTTCAAAATCCGGATTCAATAATAAGTTAGGGGTTAAGCAGGTTGCAACGGAAGTACACAATATGTTGGAAATTGGTTGAAGGATTTGATACAATAGCTCTATCTTTGCATTAGCATTGGTTCCATATGTTTTAAAATTCACGAAATAATTACTGTTCAGTGTCAGGTGCTGAAAAGAAGTTGAGACGACCGAATCAGGAGCATTAGAAAATCCCTCAGTACTTAGCAAATGTAAGTTACTGCAGTTACCGTTATAAAGGTTCACTTCTTTCACCTTGAGTGAAGTGTTCGCGTCATAATTATTTAAGAAAAATATCAATGTGTCAATAGCTGTAAAGCTTATCCAAAAAGAGCTATCCGGATTACTAATTGCGCATATTGTTGTTTGCTGCAAACTAGGTGTTACAGGCAGTGGGTTGTTGCAGGATCCTCCCTGTGCAAAAATTCTGATAGTGAATAAATGAACCAAAAGTAAAGTAATAAAAACCTTTCTAAGGAATGAAATAATGCTTTTTGTTTTCATATGGAATGGTAAAAAACATAAATAGAAAAATAATCTCTAATGTCTGATAAAACACTTCAAAAAAAGAGGGATTTTCTTAAAAAGATTTCCCAAGTTAAATTATTTTGGTTTTTGCGGAATCAAAATAATTGACTAAAAGTAGCGATTTTTCCAATACTTTTATCTTGTCTTTGAGATAATGAAATAAGGTCCATTTATTCGAACTTACCCATTATGTAATTTACGCGCTTATAAAGATTATTTTCTCTGTATCACAGATCAATTATGAAAATGCCAAAATATCAAAATGAAAGAAATGTTTTTTACCAGCGATAAGAAAACTGCTAATTAGGTATTTCTTGCTTATCACCCCACCATACTCGCTCTTTTTTCAGCAAGCATCTCTTTAGCAGTAGCAGCAATTCCGGCAGCATCAAATCCACATTCGGCCCACAGTTCTTTTTGTTCGCCGTGGTGGATGTATCTATCGGGTATTCCGAGTCGTTTTACTTGTGCAGCATATCCATTTTCGGCCATAAATTCAACAACGGCACTGCCCATACCTCCAATTATGCAACCGTCTTCAACAGTAATAACGCGGTTAAATTTGGAGAACACTTCGTGCAACAATATTTCATCTATGGGTTTAGCAAAGCGCATGTCGTAATGTGCAGCCGTTATTCCATCGGCTTGCAAGTCTGCGCAAGCTTTAGCTACAAAATTTCCGGGATGACCAATGGTTAAAATTGCAATATCGTTTCCATTGCTGAGTTTGCGCCCTTTGCCTATTTGCAGCTCTCTTAAGGGTGTTTTCCATTCCGGCATCACACCATTTCCACGGGGGTAACGAATACTAAACGGACCTTTATTTTCAAGCTGTGCGGTAAACATCAGGTTGCGTAATTCTTCTTCGTTCATAGGAGATGAAACAACCATATTGGGTATGCAACGGAAATAAGCCAAATCATAAGCCCCATGATGTGTAGCCCCATCGGCACCGGCAAACCCACCTCTATCTAAACAAAATACAACATTTAAATTTTGAAGGGCCACATCGTGTACCACCTGATCGTAGGCCCTTTGCATAAAGCTGGAGTAAATATTGCAAAAAGGTACTAAGCCTTGTGTGGCTAATCCTGCCGAAAAAGTAACGGCATGTTGTTCTGCAATTCCCACGTCAAATGCACGATCGGGCATTGCCTTCATCATAATGTTTAGTGAACAGCCACTTGGCATAGCAGGAGTGATGCCCACAATTTTATTATTTTTCTCGGCCAATTCCACAATAGTGTGGCCAAAAACATCTTGGTATTTAGGGGGCTGAGGTGCAGTTGGAACCACTTTTACAATTTCGCCGGTATCCTTATTAAACAAGCCCGGAGCATGCCAGGTGGTTTGATTGCCCTCTTCGCTAAATTTATAGCCCTTGCCTTTAACGGTTAAAATGTGTAATATTTTTGGTCCCGGAATGTCTTTTAAATCGGCCAGTACTTTTGCCAAACGCTCCACATCGTGCCCATCAACCGGTCCGAAATAACGAAATTTTAAGGATTCAAACAGGTTACTTTGTCGGAGCAAAGTGGCTTTTATTCCGTTTTCGATTTTGGAAGCAATTTCTTGGGCATTTGGTCCAAACTTGCTGATTTTACCCAGTAATTTCCAAACCTCATCCTTAGCTTTGTTATAAGTATGTGAGGTAGTAATGTCGGTTAAATATTCTTTTAGGGCGCCCACATTTGGATCAATACTCATGCAGTTGTCGTTAAGCACCACCAACAAGTTGGAGTTTTCGACACCGGCATGATTTAATCCTTCAAAAGCCAATCCGGCTGTCATCGCACCATCACCAATAACAGCAATGTGCTGACGATCTTTTTCGCCTTTGTAATGAGATGCAACTGCCATCCCCAATGCTGCTGAAATAGAAGTAGAGGAGTGACCCACACCAAAAGTATCGTATTCGCTTTCGCTTCGTTTGGGAAATCCACTAATTCCTTTGTAGATGCGATTGGTGTGAAATACCTTTCTGCGGCCGGTTAAGATTTTGTGTCCATAGGCCTGGTGTCCTACATCCCACACCAATTGATCGTAAGGAGTATTAAACACATAATGCAAGGCAACTGAAAGTTCAACCACCCCCAAACTCGCCCCAAAGTGCCCACCTTTAACCGAAACCACATCAATAATAAACTGACGCAATTCATCACAAACTTGTTTCAACTGGCTTTCATCCAGTCTTTTCAAATCTGCAGGATACTCAATTGTTTCGAGAAGGGGTCCGGCTTTAATTTCCATTTATAAAGTGTTAAAAACGAAGAACAAACAACAAGTTCGAATGTTTATTGCCTTATGTTTTTAAAGTAAAAGGCTTTTAACTTTTTTTAATGATGGTGCCCATGTGGCCCATGCACGTGTCCGTGAGAAAGCTCTTCAGCGCTTGCTTCACGAATATCTAATACCGTTCCTTTAAAACGTAAGTCTTGTCCCGCAAGCGGATGATTAAAATCCATACGAATATGGGTTTCAGTAATTTCATCCACAACACCTTGCATGCGGTTTCCTTCATTGTCGGTCATTGGTAAGGTGTTTCCAACTTTAACCATATCCTCGTCAATGGAGCCATCTTCTGCTTGAAAAGCCTCAATGGGAATAGTCACAATGCTATCTTCATCCACTAATCCATAGCCGTTTTCAGCTTCAATGTTAAAATCAAAACTATCGCCTACTTTTTTGCCCTTTAAATTACTTTCAAAGGCTTCCAGCAGTCCACCAGCGCCATACAAAAACACAAAAGGATGTTCTGAATCAGTTTTTTCTACCAGCACTTCCTGGTTATTTTCCTTAACAGTTAAGTGGTAATTTACCGATACCACTTTTTTACTTTCTATTATCATACAGCCGTATTTATAAAAAATTGAGGCGTAAAAATAATGAATTTCCTCGATAAATGGCTTTTAGAGAAGGACTTGTTTTGGATAAACTTACGAATTGGAAAAAATTTCTTGACTGATTCAATCCTACATGTGTTGAAGGCGGGATAAACTAAAAGAAGGCCCTCACCTGCACATTCCCCACATGCACCATTTTATTACTACCGGATTTACGACCATCATAGCTTAAATTTAATTGAATATTATTGGCAAGTGTTTGCTGATATATCAAATTCCAAGTGTAATTTTTACCGGCCTGTAAACCTTCCAGCATTTCATAACTGACATTAGAATTAGCGGCTCCATTGTAATTAAAAAACACATAATTAAATTTTGCCGAAAGGCTACCCTTTTGTGCTTTGCTGTATTTTAATTCGGTTCCAATTTTTTGTCCTAATGCAAGCTCTTGTTCACGCAATGAATCTGTATCGTTTCGAACATTCTTTTTTTCGGAATATTGATAGGTAATACTAAGCCGAAAGGTGGTGGTGGGTTGAAAACTTATTGTGGGTTCGGTGCTTTTTATTAAAATTCGAAAATTACGCGAACTAAAAAATTGTACGGTATTTGTCTTCGTGCCCATTGTAGCATCGTTTGTTAATAGCCACTTACGCGTTATATTCCATCGTGCCTTTAAGATATTTGAAATGGTGGAACGTTGCTCAGTTCCATTTACTAAAAGCGATTTGTTTTTGTTTTGGAGGTAGGAATAATCAAAGCCAAATTTAGAGTTGAATCGGTTAAATATAAAGGTATTTCGAAAGGCCGAATTGAGTGTAACAATAGCGGCATCTTTTGTTTCATTCAGAAAGGGGTTCAAGTATTTTTCAGCGTCGTTGTTGCTTGTTTTTCGATCGATGCGGTAGGCAGTTTGATTACTCAACAAAGAAATGAATTTTCGTACACCTTTTTTGTTACTCCATATTCTGGACGGATTTAAATTAATAATCTCATTAAACTGATTATTGTAGGTCTTAACAAATTCGCTGGTAGGCGTAAAAACTTTAAGATACTCTGCTTTGTCCTTAAAAGTTGCCTCCACAAACTCATCCAGTCCTTGTATGGAATCGTTATTTAAATCGAGCCATTGATACACGCCTTGCCCGGGCTGCACCTTAATGAAGGAGTATTCTTTTTTTACTTCGAGTCCTGAACCTACTTCATAAAATGTGGAAGAAGAAATCACACCTTTAAATAATTTCAGGTCATACTCGATACGGCTTACCAATGAATTGTCGGGCTTTTGCGGACTGAGGGCTTTGTTTTTTATTTCAAGTGTACGATACGTTGCACTGATTCTTAACACACTGTTTTCATTTTTTGCAAAACCCAAACCCGCTTCAATGCTTTGACCACGGCTGGTCTTGTTAAAATCACCACTATTGCTTAACCAATCTATACGGTTTAAATATTTTAAGCCGAAAGAAGTTTTAGCAGTATCCGCACTTTTTGCAAAAGCCTGCCACTCTATAAAATGAAAACTATTTGCAAACAGAGAATCTTTTTTAGAAAAAAACTTACTTTCTTCCTGTTCAACACCCGCGCCGATTGTAACAATCGATATTTTTTTTGAAAGCAAAGCTTTGTATTTTAAATAAGATGTTTTGATGCTGTTTCCATTGTTTGAATTCAACAAACTTGCAGCGGAAGAAAAATTGTATCCTCGTTTAGTCGCGTCCGAGCTAATTCGATGCTGAATGCCCGAATAATTGCCGAGCTCCCTAAAACTGTTTAACTGATAAAAAGCATTTCCAGTGGATTTTTTTTCAATTCCAATTTTAGCACTAGCCAATGTTTGCGCATTGTTAATAGTGCTCGACCCCCTATTCCAATCTCGCTCAAATTCAACAGGTCGGTAGCGTTCTATAGGAGAAAAATAGTTCGAAATGAATTCAAGTGTTGCACCGCTTACAAAATGTAGTGTATCCCTTTCGGTGGATGAAAGGGGCGTTTTTTTAAGCAAACCTAGTCTAATTCCATAGCCCTCATCATCTTTAGAGGCTAGGCTGGAAAAAGTATTTTTGTCGTAATTGCTGTAAGCAAGCTCAAGGGTGGATGTAAAATTTCGGGAAATTTGATAATCGGCAGCTAGCGTAACGAGCTGCCTTTTCTTGGGGGTAATTAGTAACACTACAGGCTCATAGGCTCCTTGTTTTATACCGGCAACCGGAGCCACCCATTGATATACCTTTCCGTTTGCACTGGTGTTTACCGGATTGTAATTTCCATTTCCAACCCCCACATTCGTAAAGCTTAAGCGAAAAAAAGCATTTGACGAATCGGTGGAGTAAACATATACATTGACATAGCCAAGCGTGTCAACTACCTTGTATAAAACAGTGTTGGGCAGATATCCTGTGGTATCGATGCTGGGAACAACCGCATTTTGAAGACTATCGCCAATGGCGGCTAGCACTTGTTTTTCGCTTGTTTTTAGGTCTTGAAGCAAGGGTTTCTTCTTGTTATCCTGTTCCGAAAATACATGAAAGCGGAGGGCTAGCTTCTTGTTTTTGTATTCATTTCCGAGTTCATATAAGGACCGTGCATAATTTTTATCACTGTATTGAAACTCAGCGGTAATTCGCCTGTCCTTTGTGATTTTTCGTTTTGGAGTAAATGTTATTTCAGCAGTGTTGTAATCAATAACATAGTCATTTTCTTGACCACGTTCCAAAAGCTGCCCATCAATGAATATTTTTTCGGAACCGGAAAGGATTATGACATACGCTTCATTTTCGGCTCCGGTTAAGCGGTAGGGGCCTTGATTTCCCTCCACTCCCGGAATTAGATTTCGTGAAAATTTTCCTTTTGATACAGCAGCACTTAAGGAAACAGACATGCTGTTGCTTTTTTGTTTCTCGGTTGTTTTTCCAAGTCCAAACGTGCTTGAAAAGCTTGCCCCTTGCGACTTTTTGAAGTAATTCATAAAATAAGAATTGGGTCGGGTGAGCTGAAAATCTCCTGCAATGAGTTGTGATTTATCGTCTTTAAATTGAATATACACACGATCAAACTCTTGCAGTTGTTGCGTGTTTCCTTCGGGCTGAATTGGAATGTTATCATCTGCAATAGCAGCTAGAATCCCAATTTTATCCGTAAGCTTTCCGCTCAATTGTAGGTTTAGATTCGAGTTTACAACAACATCTTGGTTGTTTCCAAATGCCACACCCCTGGTTATGCTTCCACTTTTATTTAATCCTTCGGAGGCAAAAAAATCGCTGTTTTTCTTTTCGTCACCGGTGTAAATAAAGGGGTTTATTTTACCACTTTCGTTGGGCTTAAGCACTTTACCATCCTTGTGCTGATAACTTTTCGAAAACAAAAATGGAAATACAGTATAGGTGCTAGTAAGGGGGGTGCGCTTAAACAAAGTGTCCGCTAAAAGTTGTGGGGATAAAATTAGCATCCCGCTTTCAGGAAGTAAAGTATACTCTCCAGAAGGAATTACTAAACCTAAATCGTTTGTCAATACAACACTTCCGGGAACTATGCTCAAGGAGTCAAGCTGAATTGTGTCCTGGTTTATAGTAATTATTTTTGTTCGTCGATTTGAAAAAAGCTCTTGCGCGTCAATAGATGCGGTGTTTATCAAGCATAATAAGAACAGCCATTTTAATTTCATTCTGCAGTAGCTACAACAAGCACAACTAAATTCCCCAAAAAATCTATAGCTGTGATAAACAAGATAGACACGTTCGGCATAGTTACAAAAAACACCGATGGAATAAGCAAACGTGAAGCAGCCGGCTTTATTGCCATTACTCAAAAATTGAAAGCAGTAACCATGCTATACAACAAACAAATCAAGCAACATGCATAGTACAAAAAAAATACTGTGGTTTCTGATTTTTGGAATATAATAGGTGTTTCGGTGTTCAAACTTTTTCATCCCCCAATAAGAAAGTAGCACTACGAAAAGCGCTTGAACAGAAGCAAACTTAATAATGTAGTTGGATGCATCATAGTATTTTTTTTGTTCAGAATCGATCGCATTTTTGCTGATAAATTGCGCTTTTTCTTTTTTGACATCTTCCGGTTTGGTATAAATCCTTCCTTTTTTAAAGTTTATGTCGTACGACAAGTCGGTTTGCTTTAACTGGGTGGATGACATATCGGGAGTTAAAAAACCAATGAGGCGCACCACCACAAAAGCACCAATGAGTAGGATGAAAAACAAGGAGGGGACTTGCCCAAAACGTCGTGTTCTCGGACTCCCAAACACAGGAATACTATTTATCAAAACGAGGATAAACAAAATGATAAAATACGTGGAAAGCGTTAAAAGCATATGGGGTATATTTTTGGGTAAATTTATTTAAAATTTGATTCTTGTTTTAAATTTTACTTTTGCAAAAAAAAACAGCATGAACAAAGGACCAATTTCGCAATTTATTGAAAAGCATTATTTGCATTTTAACTCGGCAGCATTAGTGGATGCAGCAAAAGGGTATGAAGCACACATGACCGATGGTGGAAAAATGATGATAACCCTTGCGGGAGCCATGAGCACCGCGGAGTTGGGAAAATCGCTTGCAGAAATGATTCGGCAAAATAAAGTGGATATTATTTCCTGTACAGGTGCCAATTTGGAAGAGGATATCATGAATTTGGTTGCCCACTCACACTATAAACGCGTTCCCAACTACCGCGATTTAAGTCCTCAAGAAGAATGGGATTTATTGGAGAACCATTACAATAGAGTTACCGATACCTGCATTCCCGAAGAAGAAGCATTTAGAAGGTTGCAGAAGCACATTCATAAAATATGGAAAGATGCAGATGATAAGGGAGAGCGCTACTTTCCACATGAATTTATGTATAAAATGTTGCTTAGCGGAGTGCTTGAACAATATTATGAAATTGACCCCAATGATTCCTGGATGCTGGCTGCAGCAAAAAAGAACATTCCAATTGTGGTTCCCGGTTGGGAAGACTCTACGATGGGAAATATTTTTGCTTCCTACGTTATTAAAAAGGAACTGAATGCAAGTACCATGAAATCGGGAATTGAATATATGGCTTGGCTTGCCGGCTGGTATCGCGAAAATTGTGCTGGAAAAGGAATTGGCTTTTTTCAAATAGGAGGAGGAATTGCCGGTGATTTCCCAATTTGTGTTGTGCCTATGTTGTATCAGGATATGGAAATGCACGATGTTCCATTTTGGGCCTATTTTTGTCAGATTTCAGACTCTACCACGAGTTATGGTTCTTATTCCGGTGCTGTACCGAATGAAAAAATTACTTGGGGAAAACTGGATATACATACACCAAAATTCATTGTAGAAAGCGATGCAACAATAGTTGCCCCACTTATGTTTGCATGGATACTAGGCTGGTAGAAATAAATCTCGTTTTAAATTCAACCATTCCAGCGCTGAACCACTCAAGAGTAGTTCTTTAGTGGTTGAATCAAAATTCATATCGCGAATTAATTTGCCGGGCTCGTTTTCTCCAAGGGGAAAGGGATAGTCAGAGCCCAAAGCAATTCTGTTGGCGCCAAATAAGTCAACAATAAATTCTAACATTTTAGGCTCATGAACCAACGAGTCAATAAAAAACTTACCGATGTAGTTTCTTGGATTCACATTGTTATCAATAGCTACAAGGTCAGGCCGGCATGCAAAACCATGTTCGATTCTTCCAATTGTTGAAGGAAACGAACCGCCACCATGTGCAAATGCCACGCGTAAATTAGGCAAGCGTTCAAACACGCCCCCAAATATCATCGAGCAAATCGCGAGCGAGGTTTCAGCCGGCATACCCACCAGCCAAGGGAGCCAATAGCGTTGCATTTTTTCTTGTCCCATCATTTCCCAAGGATGCACAAATACAGCCATCCCTAATTCTTCACAGGCTTGAAATACGGGCAATAAATTTGGATCATTGAGGTTCCATTCGTTCACATGGGAACCGATTTGAACCCCTACTAAACCAATTTTTTTACAACGCTCTAATTCTTTAATCGCCAAATCCGGAGCCTGCAACGGAATAGTACCCAATCCAATAAATCGTTTTGGATAACGTTGAATAATCTCCGCAATGTGATCGTTTAAAAATTGAGATACATCCAAGCAATCTTGTGGTTTTGCCCAATAACTAAACATCACCGGAACAGTACTTAATACCTGCACATTTACATGATGATGATTGCATTCTTGTATTCTTTTTTCAGCACTCCAACAATTATCTTCCACTTCCCTAAAAAATTTATCATCTTGCATCATGCGCGCACAGCAAGGTTTATGGTGTTCGAGATGAATAAAGCCACCATAACCAAACTTCTTCTTCCAATTCGGAATGTGTTCGGGTAAAATATGCGTATGAATGTCGATGCTGAAATCAGCCATTTAATTTAAGTTATGAGGACTTTTGTTAGTGATAGAAAGAAGCTAAAAGACGCCAATGAAGTCACTTTACGATTGCAACTCAATTAAGCTAATTTTGCAGGAGGCTCCATCACTGTTCCGCATTTCTTGCAGGTTCTTAAATTCACATCGTTGTAAAAGGCATCAAAAACTTTTGGAAGCTGCACCACAATATCTTTCAAATGAAATTCTGCCTCATGCAATTTTTCTGCACAGTTTTCGCAAAACCAAAGGCAGGAATCAATTTCCTTTTCATCTCTGTTTCGCTCAATTACTAATCCAACAGTATTTGCGCCACGTTGCGGGGAATGGGGAATGTGAGGGGGCAGAAGAAACATTTCACCTTCCTTAATATGAACATCCACATTTTTACCGTCTTGAATTGTTTTTATAGTGATGTCGCCTTCGAGTTGGTAAAATAATTCTTCTCCATCTTCAAAGTGGTAATCCTTGCGGGAATTAGGGCCGCCAACCACCATCACAATAAAATCTTTATTCCCGGTATACACCATTTTGTTGCCAACAGGGGGTTTTAATAGGTGTCGATTGTCATCTACCCATTTTTGCAAATTGAAAGGTTGTGAAACTGCCATGAGATATTTTTTAAATTAGAATTACTTAGGTAAAGAAAATGTTTTATGTTTGAATGACAAAATTAAGGAATATAACATGGATTTAAATCTGATCGGAAAAAGAGCAATTGTTTGCGGGAGCACACAAGGAATTGGGAAAGCAGTAGCGTTAGAGCTTGCGCAAATGGGGGCATCAATCACACTCATTGCTAGAAATGAAGCGTCTTTAAAAGAAGTGGTTTTGGAATTGAAAGCAAGCAACAGCCAAGCACACGATTACCTTTGTGTGGATTTTTCACAACCCTTAGATTTAAAAAGAGCCATTGAGTCGCGCTTTCCGCTTGGCAAAGAAACAGCCCATATTTTAGTAAATAATACCGGAGGCCCTCAAGGCGGACCAATTGTTACAGCAAAAACCGATGAGTTTATTCAAACGTTTTACAACCATCTTGTTTGCAATCATATTTTAGTTCAGGCGGTGGTTGAGGGCATGAAAGTAGCGAACTATGGACGTATCATAAACATCATTTCAACCTCGGTAAAGCAACCGCTCAAAGGTTTAGGTGTTTCCAATACCATTCGCGGAGCAGTTGCCAACTGGGCCAAAACACTTTCTCTTGAACTTGGGGCTTTCGGAATAACAGTAAACAATGTGCTTCCGGGTGCTACCAATACAGCACGATTAGTAAATCTCAACAAAGCAAAAGCTGAAAAGACAGGAAAAAGTTTAGATGACCTAAAACGAGAAATGGTAGCAGAAATACCGGCAGGCCGATATGCTGAACCCTTTGAAATTGCCAATGCTGTTGCTTTTTTAGCTAGTCCGGCTGCTGCATATATTAACGGAATAAATGTTCCGGTGGATGGAGGAAGAACAGGAAGTTTGTAATTGCCTATACGTTACCTATAACGTACATGGCCGAAAGAGTAGGAGATACACTACCCCCGCGAGGCTCTAGTGTAACAGCAAAAGCTTGTGCTCCGGCAATCAATTTCATTTTCTGTAAGCCATTAACTGTGGCGCCCACTTCAAATACACCGGCATCAACGGGCTTTCCATCCAAGAGTGCCCACAACTGATATTGTTTATCCCCGGAAGGGACTGGCAAATTACTTATATCCACAAAAACTTCTTGTGTGTTTTTATTCCAATACACTTTGGCTAAAGCCGTAGAATCCATTGCAGGTATGCCTTTCATAACAATGGTATTAAACGCTGTATTTCTAAATACGGCAACATCACCTAAGGTGTGCTCATACGAATTTTTAACCGTATTGAATTGTTGAGCCAACTCTTCCTTATTGCTATTCAACACCGAAATTTCACTTTCTGCACGTTTTAATTTATTCCAAAAGGTATAGTTTCCTACGCCGCTAATTAAAATTAATGGTATGCAAGCAGCAGCAATGAATTTGTAGTAATTGGATGTGCTTTTTTGCGAATTAAGGTGAACCAAATTTTCCTTGTTTGAAGAAGTTGAATTACGTGCATCTTTTTCAACGCGATCTAAAATATTTGCGCGTAATTGTGGTCTTGGTGCCAATTCAAAAGCAGCCGCGTAATTGAGCAAGGTATTTTGCACACGAATAAATTCCTGCATGATTTCAGGACTCGATTGGGCATTTCTTTCCACTTCAAGCATCTCTTCCTTAGAAAGAGACCCCATCACATAGAGTTCAAGTAAGCCGGTTTCTATATATTCCTGTGCATTCATTTTGTGGTGTATTCAAAATGTTTTCTCAAATTCAAAAGTGCCATTCTTGCCCGCGTTTTTACCGTACCCAAAGGAATGCCGAGTTTCTCCGACACTTCTACTTGGGTAAATCCACCAAAGTATAGCAGGTCAATTAATTTTTTTTGCTCGGGATCAAGCGCTTCTACTAAAGTTTTCAAACCAATTAAGTCGGGGTTTTGACTGGTATTGGATTTGAAATCAACAAAACTTACGATAGGATCAATGGCTTGGTTTTTTGTGTTGTTGGAAAAATCTTTTGACCGAACTTTGTCAATAGCCAAATTACGTGTCAGATTTACCATCCAGGTAAATAGTTTGCCTTTACCGGAATCGTACTGAGAAAAGTTTTTCCAGATTTTTAAAAACGCTTCTTGTAAAACATCTTCTGCAATTTCTTGAGTGGTAACAATGCGTAAAATTATGCCATACAATGCAGCAGAATAATTGTCATACAATATTCCAAACGCCTTAGTGTTTTGTTGTTTCAACAATTCAACAAGGGTTTCTTCGGCTATAATATGTCGTTTGGTGTAGGTCAAAATGGGGTTGTTGTGTACAAAGAAAATAAAAAATAGGGAGTCAAAAAATTAATTAATAATTTAGCTCAGAGTTCTATGCCACAGCATTCCGCCTTTTGCAATTAAAGATTTTGCTTTGTGCATAAGCAATTTGGTAGTATAAGCTTTGTTTGCTTTTTCTTTATGAAAAGCTACTTCATTATACAATCTGCGTAAGGCAAAATCATAATACGCTCGCCGATAAGTTCGTTTAAAATCAATGTCTCTATCAGTGCTGCTCTGCCAATCGAGTTGCTCCACAAACTTAGCCTCTACATCTGAATAAAGCGGTGTTCCTTTTATAGGATAAGCAATTGTTATGGTATAAAAATCAGGGTCCGAAACTTTTAGGTGATGAATGGTTTCTTCAATGTCTGCCTCTGTTTCGCCCGGGTAACCCAACATGATAAATGTACCGGATTGTATCTTGTGTTTTTTCGAAAGCTGAATCATTTCTCTCACCTGCTCCACACTTACACGCCTGTCCATGGCATCAATAATTTTTTGAGAACCGCTTTCGGCTCCAATCCACACCCGGAAACAACCACTCTCTTTAAGCAGGCGCATGCTTTCCTCATTTAAGCGATCTGCGCGTGTAATGCATTCGTAGGCAAGATTAATCTTTCGTGTTACAATTTCATCCCGAAACTCTTTCAGCCATTTATGACTCACAGTAAATACATCGTCTACAAACCAAAGTGTATCCACTTCATAATTTTTTTGAATGTGTTCTATTTCATCCGCTACCAGCTTGGCGCTGCGTCTGCGGTAGCTTTGACCGTATACCGCGCGACTGCACCATTTGCAGGTGTAGGGGCAGCCCCGCATGGTGGAAACAGAAATTGCACTTTGCCCATGTTTGTTTTTCCAGGCATCAAAATATAATTGTAGGTTTATTTTTTTTCGGTTGGGAAAAGATAGCTCATCAATATTCTTCAATAAACTACGCGCTTCTGTATGTATTATTTTTTCGTGCTTGTTTTTAAAAGCAATGCTTTTTATTTCATTCAGGATATTGTTATTGTTCAACGATGTATAATTTTGAGCCAATGCTAACATCGTTTCCTCGCCCTCGCCAAGCACAATAATAGCTGCGCCGTAGTTCAAAAAATTGTCTACATGATTGCGTACTTCTGGTCCGCCTAAAACAATTTTTGTGTGATTTAAAGAGGATTGAGCTGTTACAAACGAAATAATTTTTAGCACATTTAATTTGGTCATTAAATTGGTGTAAATACCAATTAAATCGGGCTTTTCAGTTAGCAGTTGTGTGCAAAGTTTTTCGAAGGATGAAAACGTAGAATCGTGAATGGAATTGTCAAATCCATGCTGCTCAAGATATGCCGACAGATATAAAATGCCCAGTGGTGGATAAGGTTTCATAATTTCCTTTTCCTTTTCATCTTCGTTGAGAAAATATCCGTGGGTGAGTAAAATTTTGACTGACATGGTGGGGTAAAGATAGACTTATGTCGATTTATTCTCAGCCTTTTTTTCGAAATAAATCAAGTAGTGATCTGCATAATCTGAAAGCAAGGATATGCGGCTAAGCAATTTTTCTTTTGCATTAAGCAGTTTTAAAAGTACTTTCTTGGATTTAAAAAAGGGTTCTAAATAGGAGGGAGGGATTGAAATACCAATAGGTTTGCAAGTTTTGAAATGTATATTTTTCGGAATCATTTTTTTGATTTCAGTGGGTGAATAATAATAGGTAGCTTGCGTAACATCTTGCCCTATCTGTGCCGGAACAGCTGTTTTAGAACTTCGGCGAAAAGCACTTTGGTTTTTTCCTTTAAGCAAAAAGTAGAAACGCTCCCACAAACATTTTCTACCCATGATGACCAACACCAATTTACCATGGGGCTTCAGCATGTTGGAAAAATCATTCAATAAGTTTTTTAGCTCCAATTCCGATACACAGTTTAATCCTCCAAAATTGGAAAATAGGAAATCGAATTTTTTATGCTTGTATTTTGATTTTAGTTCTGAAAAAGCAGCTTGTTCAAAAGAAACGGAGCCCATGTTTAGAGCTGGAATTTTTTTTCTTGACACTTCAATCATGTTAGTTGACCCATCTGTAGCAATTACCTGATTTCCTTTATTGGCAAACCAAACAGCATCTTCACCGGTGCCGCAATTAATTTCTAAAATAGATAATGGGGAGTCGCTAAGAATGTTTTTCTCAAGGAATGAATAAACACAAGCACGCTGCATTTTGCCAATTTCGGAGTAGGTGAAATCGGTATCGTAGTTTATAGCCGCAGCATCAAACCGGGAATGAGATGGCATGTATCAGTAAATTTTTTGACAAGATAAAAATCTATTCTGTTATGCTTTATAGTTGAAAGGCTGTTGTAGGTGAAATCGGTTATAATTTAGAAAATGCAAACTAAATTAGTTTAAGGATAGCAGAAGGGATTTGCTGCCCCTATCTTGAGTTTGGTGATAAGCATCGAACGGCAATTACAGTGAATTGTAATTTAATATGATTTTCAACTTGTATTGTATGCCTTAGCCTTGTCAAAAGTGCTCATGGTTTCCATTTCCAAATCCAGCAAAATAACCCTACTTTTGCAGCCCTTTGTTTGATTTGCATGACAGCATTTCTTGTTATTTTGTAAAATCATGACAAATAGGACAAAGGCTTAATAATTGGAGAGAATCCTCAAACTTATATAGAGAGAACATGTTAGATTTCCTTACCAAATCGGTTTCCAAATTGTTTGGAAACAAGTCTGAACGCGACATACGTGATTTACAACCCATTGTAGACAAAATTCACAAAGCTTACGAAAGTATCAGCCAACTGAGCCACGATGGATTGCGCGCAAAGACACTTGAATTTAAAGCGCATATCCAAAAACATATTGCAGCTGAAAATGAGCAAATTAATGCACTGCGAGCTGCTATCGACACTAATCCGGATATGGATGTGACGGAGAAAGAAAAAAACTACGACACCATCGATCAGTTAAAGAAAACAGTTACTACAAAAATTGAAGAAGCTCTAAATGAAGTTTTGCCTGAAGCGTTTGCCGTTATGAAAGAAACCGCGAAACGCTTTAAGGAAAATACTGCTATTGAAGTTACAGCCACACAAATGGACCGCGACATGGCAGCCACGCGCGACAGTGTGGAAATTAAAGGCGATAAAGCTGTTTTTTCTAACTCCTGGATTGCTGCCGGAAATCGTGTTACCTGGGACATGGTACATTACGATGTGCAGTTGATAGGGGGTATTGTATTGCACCAAGGTAAAATTTCGGAGATGGGAACAGGAGAGGGAAAAACCCTTGTGGGGACCTTACCGGTTTATCTGAATGCCCTAAGTGGTATGGGTTTGCATCTTGTTACGGTTAACAATTATTTATCAAAACGTGACTCGGAATGGATGGGCCCTTTGTTTGAGTTTCATGGTTTGACGGTAGACTGTATTGACAAACATGAACCCAATTCGGAAGAGCGCAGAAAGGCTTATTTGGCCGATATTACCTATGGTACAAACAACGAATTTGGTTTTGATTATCTGCGCGATAATATGGCGCGCAACCCCGAAGATTTAGTGCAACGCCCTCACAATTATGCCATCGTGGATGAGGTGGACAGTGTATTGATTGATGATGCACGAACTCCTTTAATTATTTCGGGTCCCACACCCAAAGGCGATGTGCATGAGTTTTTTGAACTAAAACCCAAAATCGAAAAACTAGTAAATGCGCAGCGCAATTACGTGAATACGGTTCTGGCCGATGCAAAAAAAATACTGGCTCTCAACGACCCAAAGAAAAATGAAGAAGGTGGTTTTGCCTTGTTGCGTGCTTATCGCGGACTACCTAAAAACAAAGCCCTTATTAAGTTTTTAAGCGAGCCGGGAGTAAAAGCGCAATTGCAAAAAACGGAAAACTATTACATGCAGGACCATGGCAAAGAAATGCCAAAAGTGGATGCGGAATTATTTTTTGTAATTGATGAAAAAAACAACACCATCGAATTAACAGAAAAGGGAATCGAACTTATATCGGGTGCTACAGAAGATGCAAAGTTTTATGTGTTGCCCGATGTAGGAAGCGAGATTGCGGAAATTGAAAAATCTAATCTCAGCGAAAGCGATAAAAGAAACCGCAAGGATGAACTCATGCGCGACTTTGCCATTAAGAGTGAGCGCGTGCACACCATGAATCAATTGATGAAAGCTTACACCCTTTTTGAAATTGATGTGGAATACGTAATCATCGACAATAAGATTAAGATTGTGGATGAGCAAACCGGTCGTATCATGGAAGGCCGCCGTTACTCCGATGGATTGCATCAAGCCATTGAAGCAAAAGAAAATGTGAAAGTAGAAGCATCTACTCAAACCTACGCAACGATTACGCTTCAAAATTATTTCCGCATGTACAAGAAATTGGCAGGGATGACCGGAACAGCCGAAACAGAAGCAGGCGAGTTGTGGGATATTTATAAGTTGGATGTGGTGGTTATTCCAACAAACCGGCCAATTGCCCGCAAGGATAAAGAAGATTTGGTATACAAAACCAAGCGCGAAAAATACAATGCAGTAATAGAAAACATTGTGGAGGAAACGCAAAAAGGGCGTCCGGTATTGGTGGGTACCACTTCCGTGGAGATATCAGAATTACTCAGCCGCATGCTGAAATTAAAAAACATAAAGCACAATGTGTTGAATGCGAAAATGCACCAACGCGAAGCCGAAATTGTAGCAGAAGCAGGTAAGCCCGGAACGGTTACCATTGCAACAAATATGGCCGGTCGTGGAACGGATATTAAACTAGGTCCCGGTGTAAAAGAAGCCGGAGGATTGGCCATTGTGGGTACTGAGCGCCACGATTCACGAAGGGTAGACCGTCAGTTACGCGGTCGAGCCGGACGTCAGGGAGATCCGGGAACATCTCAGTTTTTTGTTTCATTGGAAGATGATTTGATGCGTTTATTTGGATCCGATCGAATAGCCAAGCTGATGGACCGCATGGGAATTGAAGAGGGGGAGGTAATTCAGCACAGCATGATTACCAAATCGATTGAACGCGCCCAGAAGAAAGTAGAAGAAAACAATTTTGGAACACGTAAGCGTTTGCTCGAATACGACGATGTGATGAACTCACAGCGCGAAGTGGTGTACAACAAGCGCCGACATGCCTTATTTGGTGAGCGTTTGGCGGTAGATATTGCCAATAGCATGTACGATGTGTGTGAGAGCATAGTGGCCGAATATCAAGAGCAAAAAGATTTTGAAGGATTTGATTTGGAATTGATTCGAGTGCTGTCAATTGAAAGTCCGGTAGCGGAAGCAGATTTTATGAAAACGGCACACGAAACTTTGGTAGAAATGCTTTACGAAAAAGCCTACAAGCACTATCAGGATAAAGCAAGTATGATTACCGAAAATGTTTTTCCTGTGGTAAAAAATGTTTACGAAAATTCTGCTCATATTTATGAAAACATAGTAATTCCTTTTACCGATGGAATTACAACGATGCAAGTAATTGCAAATCTTAAAAAGTCCTATGAATCCAAGGGGCGAGAATTGTTTAATGCCTTCGAAAAAAATGTTCCGCTCAACATTATCGACGATGCCTGGAAAGAACATTTGCGCGAATTGGATGAATTAAAAACATCGGTACAAAATGCAGTTTACGAACAAAAAGATCCCTTGTTGATTTACAAATTTGAATCGTTTGAGTTGTTTAAAACGATGATTACAAAAGTGAATAAGGAAATTGTCTCGTTCCTATCGAAAGCTGCTTTACCCGAAGAAAATAAAAATGCCGTAAAGGAAATAAAGGCACCCGAGCGCACCGATATGAGCAAGTTGCAGGTGAGCCGAACCGATGAAATTCCAAGAGTTTCAGGCGGAGGAGGAAATCCTGAAGCACCACAAGAAAAGCCTAAAATTCAACCGGTACGAGTTGAAAAAACAGTAGGCCGTAACGATCCTTGTCCTTGCGGAAGTGGCAAAAAATTTAAAAACTGTCACGGCGCAAACGCTTAAAAGCATTAGACCAGATTGCAATAGAAAGCAGTCTGGTCTTTTTTTCTTAAAAAATATTTTTCTCAAAAATTTGCTTCCCTAAAAGGAATTGATTTCATTTGCTTGACATACGTATAAGCAATCTGAATTTTTAGTATCATGCCGGAGAAAAAACCCCATTTCTGCTCATTAAAAATTTTATGTGCTCTTGTGCTCTTATTTTGCGGGAGAGCTGCTTTTGCCCAAGCAATTAAGGGTACTGTTAAAGATACCAAAAGTGGCGAGTTGTTGGTAGGGGTTAGTGTGGTTATTAAAGGAACTTCAATTGGTGCAATTAGCGACTTTGATGGTAACTTTCAATTCAACACAAGCGCTACTCCTCCCATTACCCTAGTTGCTTCTTATGTTGGTTACACTCCACAAGAACTCATTGTAACTGATTTATCAAAATCTGTAACAATAAAATTGGGTGTGAATGAGGTGCAACTCAAGAGTTTCGAAGTGAGTGATATCCGCATCAGCGAAAAGCAAAAGGAATCTCCTCTTACGGTTGAATCGATGGATATTATTGCCATTAAACAAACATCGGCGGCTAATTTTTATGAAGGATTGGGTCAGTTGAAAGGTGTTGATTTAACCTCTGCAAGTATTGGGTTTAAAGTAATTAATACACGTGGCTTTAATAGCACTTCTCCTGTTCGTTCGCTTCAAATTATTGACGGGGTGGATAATCAAGCACCCGGCTTAAATTTTTCGCTCGGAAATTTTTTGGGAGCCTGTGAATTGGATGTGCAAAAAGTGGATTTAGTAGTAGGAGCAAGCTCTGCCTTTTATGGACCGAATGCCTTTAATGGAGTAATTTCAATGAACACCAAAAGCCCATTTATTCATCAGGGTTTGAGTGTTTCTCTTAAAACGGGTGAACGGGATTTATTTGAAGGATCTATTCGCTTTGCCAAAGCATTTAAAAATAAAAAGGGCGAAGATAAGTTTGCCCTTAAAACCTGCTTTTTCTACATGCGTGCCAACGATTGGGAGGCAAACAACATGGATGCCACTCCACAATCACTTACCAGTGCCGATAACCCTGGGGGATATGATGCTGTGAACAGGTACGGAGATGAAGCCGATAGAGGCAATGTTGCCAAAACATTTACCTCGCCGGGCTTAAATCGATATAACCGCACAGGCTATTTGGAGAAGGATATTGTGGACTATAATACCAAGAATTTGAAAGCATCCTTGGCGCTACACTATAAAGTGAAACCGGAAGTTGAGGTGATTTATGCAAGCAGTTTTGGAAATGGTACCACGGTGTATCAAGGCGATAATCGATATAGTTTAAAAGACATTCTTTTTTTTCAAAACAGAATTGAACTTCGAAAAGAAAACAAATTTTTCATAAGGGCTTATGCTACTAATGAAAATGCCGGAAAATCCTATGATGCTGTGTTTACAGCGCTCTTACTTCAGGATTCAGTAAAACCCGACGATAAATGGTCGGTGGATTATCGTAATTTTTACAATACAAAAATGGTTCCTCGTGTAAAGAACCTCCCCGAATATCCACCCTTCACATTTCCTGTTCCGCCCGACTATGTAGATAACATAGAAGCTGTTTTAGCAAAGTATCCCGATTCCTTATTGCTCTATCATCAAAATGCCAGAGATTATGCCGATGGTATTGGAAATCCGGTTTTTGGTTATTTGGCGAGATTAGTGCCGGGTACCGAAGAATATAATAATGCGCTTAAAGAAATAACCTCTCGATCCAGCTATACAAAAGGCGGATCGCGCTTTTACGACAAATCAGCTTTGTATCATGTGCAAGGGGAATATAAATTTACACCAAGCATTCTAGATATTACAGTAGGAGGGAACTACCGTATGTATCGCCCCTATTCTAAAGGTACCATATTTAGTGATACTGCAGGAATCAAAATTACCAATCAAGAGTTTGGATTTTATGCTGGTATAGAGAAAAAGTTATTGTCTGAAAAGCTTAAAATTAACCTAACGACACGCTTGGATAAAAATCAGAATTTCAACTATGTTTTTTCACCCGCTGCATCAGTAGTTTATTCTTTTACTAAAAACTATACGCTTCGCGCCAACTTTTCATCGGCAATACGAAACCCAACGCTCACCGATCAGTATTTATATTACAATGTTGGGCGTGCTATTTTGCTTGGAAACATCAACGGGGTTGATTCGCTTGTTACCATTCCCTCGCTTTTTAATTTTTTAGATACCAGAAACTCGGATACCTTAAGCTATATTAATATCCAACCGATACGCCCGGAACAAGTGAAAACAATTGAGTTTGGCGCACGCGCTATAGTGTTTAACAATCTGTTTGCAGATGCTAGTTATTACTATAGTTTTTACAAGTATTTTATTGGTTATAAACTAGGTGCCGATGTTAATTACGACCAATCTACAAGCATTGTTACGAGCACGCAGGTGTATCGTGTGGCAGCCAATAGTGAGGAACAGGTTACCACGCAAGGTTTTTCCATTGGCCTTACTTATTTTTTCAAAAGGTATTATTCCATCGGTGGAAATTATTCTTGGAATGTTTTGAACCAAAAGGATTCTATCGATCCCATAATACCGGCATTTAATACGCCAGAACATAAGTACAATCTCACATTTAGTGGGAGAGATATCGACATGAATTTATTTGGCTTGCATCTTAGAAACTGGGGTTACAGTATCAATTATAAATGGATTCAAGGATTTCTATACGAGGGCTCTCCTCAATTTACCGGAGATGTCCCAACCTACGATTTGCTGGATGCTCAGTTAAATTATACTGTTCCTAAAATTTATTCTACATTTAAATTAGGCGCTTCTAATGTACTGAACAATAAGAAATTTCAAGTATATGGTGGCCCTAGAGTGGGACGTATGATCTATTTTTCGATACTCTTTGACCTTGGAAACTTGTAAGAATTACATGCGTCTATTTCATAAAAATCGATAAACGCACTTCTAAACTGATATAAAAAGGATATATTTGCTTCTACATAAACAATAAATTAAAAAAATAGCCTATGAAAAAAGTTATACTAATTACACTTGCATTTATTTCGATAGCAGCGGTGCAAAACACTTATGCACAACGTTATTTGAATGAAGTTTTTACCAATGTTACAAGAACTAATAACGTAAAATACGGACGAAATATTTCTGTTTTAACCGGTTCACCTGCAGCTCAGGATTTATTTATGGATGTGTATGAGCCAACCGGAGATACTGCCACAAAACGTCCGGTAATTATTTATTTGCATACAGGAAGCTTTCTTCCAAAATTAATTAATGGTTCTCCAACAGGTTCTCGCACAGACAGTACTGTTGTTGAAATGTGTACTCGTTTTGCAAAACGCGGATATGTTGCATGTGCGGTCTCTTACCGTTTGGGTTGGAATCCTCAAAGCAGCGATCAAGATGTACGTACCGGAACACTTTTGAATGCTGTTTACAGAGCCATTCAAGATGCTAAAACATCGGTTCGTTTCTTACGTGAAAACTTCTCTGTTGGTGGAAATACTTACAAAGTAGATACAAGCAAAGTTATTGTAGGTGGTCAGGGTTCAGGAGGATATGTTGCATTTGCTTATGCAAGTTTGGATAAGGTTTCGGAATTGAATCTTCAAAAGTTTATTAACAGTACTACCTTCCAGCCTTATGTTGCACAAGCACTTGCCGGAAATTTTAGCGGTACCGATTCCACTTTCTTAAACTCTCCATCACAAAATCACGTTGGATATTCTGATAAAATCAGCATGATTTTTAATGCGGGCGGTGCAATAGGCGATTCATCTTGGTTAGAAGCCGGAGATGTACCAATGGTTGCGTTTCATGTGCCAAGCGATCCATTTGCGCCTTTTACTTATGGTGCCGTAATCGTTCCTGTGTTGAATTATTTTGTGGTGAATGTTAGCGGTAGTCGTGATGTTGTAAGACGCGCAAATATGTTAACCAACAACGATGCAATAAACCAAGTTACCTATACTGATCCTTATACTACAGCAGCGAATGCCGTAAATGGAGGTGTTGGTGGATTAATGCCTTTTTACCTTCCCGGCCCACAATCAGGTCCATGGGAATGGTATGATTCTACTGCAACTGTAAACTATGCAATTGCAAGTGGATTACCTGCAGCTAATGGAACGCAAGCATATATGGGATCATTGCAAACCAATCCAAATATGAGTAAAGCAAAAGCATTGGCTTATATCGATACGATGCAAGGTTACTTAGCACCTAGAATGGCAAAAGTATTGAACTTGCCGGGAGCTCCAATTGGAATTAAGGCAATTGAAAGCAGCAAAAACTCAGTTTCTGTGTATCCAAACCCAGCAGTTGCAGACGTGAAAATTACCAGCAATGAAACAATTGCTACTGTATATGTTTACGATGCAATTGGAAATTTGGTGAAAGAAATTAGAAATGTAAATGCAACTCAGTATTCTTTGGAAAGAAAAGGATTAGAGACAGGTATATACTTGGTGAAAACAATGTCTGATAAAAACCACCAATCGATTCAAAAAATCGTACTACAGTAATTTTAAAAAGTAAAAAAAGCGAGCCGTCAATTAATTTTGACGGCTCGCTTTTTTTTGCGTTAACCTTTCTTTAAGGTAAAGGAAAAAACAGAACCCGCGCCTTCCGTGCTAATCACTTGTATGTTTTGCCCATGCGCTTCAATAATGTGCTTTACAATCGCTAAACCCAATCCGGTACCGCCTTGACTTCTGCTGCGCCCCTTATCTACCCTGTAAAAGCGCTCAAATACACGTTCGCTATCTTGTCGAGGTATACCAATTCCATTATCGGCTACTTCAATTAAATAGCTGTCGCCAATGTCGTTACACTTAACGGTGGTTTCACCATCGTCTTTCCCGTATTTTATGGAATTTACAATTAAGTTAGTGAGCACCTGGCGGATTCGGAATTTGTCGGCATATACAATGCTTTGCCGGGTATCAATAAACATTGCATTGAGCTTAATGCCTCGGGCGCTGGCGCGCATTTCCTGCGCTTCATACACTTCTTTTATCAACACATTAATATCAAACTTTTCCAATTCCAATTGCAGCTCGCCGCTTTCGAGTTGTGTAATTGCTTCCAAATCTTCCACAATCGAAATCATTCGTTCAACACTTTTTTCAGCACGTTGCAGGTAATTCCGGTTAATGTTAGGGTCTTCCAATCCACCGTCAAGTAAGGTAAGCACATATCCTTGAATATTAAAAATGGGTGTTTTTAATTCATGTGATACATTGCCCAGGTATTCTTTACGGTACACCTCGAGCTTTTTTAATCGCTCCGTTTCATCTCTTCGCTCTTGCGCCCACACCTCAACTTCGTGCTTTGTTTTTTCAAGAAAATCATCACTCACTTTTATTTCCATTGGCGCATCTTCTTTTTCATGCACATTAAAATGGTGAATGGTAAAAAAAATATCTTTTAGTTTTTTGTTGATATAGATTTGAAAGTAAAACCAAATGCCGCCAAAAAGCAAGAAAAAGCTCAGTGCCAGCATAACTGCCAAGTTGCTGATGTTGTTAGAATGAAAAAACAGCGACAATAAAAAAAACAGCAGCGTGCAGATAAGTGCCGTGAACAGCGAAAATTTTAAGGAAAGACCAATGCGCATGATACAAATTTAAAAATCAAATTTGTATCCCACACCTTTTACTGTTTTTATGTAAGTATCCCCTAGTTTTTCACGAAGCTTTCGGATGTGCACATCAATGGTGCGATCGCCTACCACTACGTCTTCTCCCCACACTTGCGAAAGTATATGTTCGCGGGTAAATACTTTTCCCGGTTTTGAAGACAGTAAGGAAAGCAATTCAAACTCTTTTTTGGGGAGATAAATTTTTTCACCGTCCTTTTCAATACAATATTGCTCCCTGTCGATCTTTATTCCTCCTACATTTACAGTTTCTTTTGGCGGCTCGGCCTCTCTTTGTCTTCGCAACAATGCTTTAATTCGGCTAACCAGCACGCGAGGTTTTATAGGTTTGCTGATATAATCGTCGGCACCCACTTCAAAACCGGCTATTTGAGAATAATCTTCGTTTCGGGCAGTTAAAAACGCAATTACCGCAGTTTTCAGTTCAGGGCTTTCACGCATTTGATTACAAGTTTCGATGCCATCCATGCCGGGCATCATTACATCAAGTAAGATTAGTTGAGGGCGCTCTTTTAGGGCAATTTCTATGGCCTGTTTTCCATTGTCACAGGTAAGCACAGTATATCCTTCCTTTCGGAGATTATAGCTCAGAAACTCGAGTATGTCTGACTCGTCATCTACTAAGAGAATTTTTTGGTTTTCTGTCATTACTAACTCCTTTTAATTTTGCATAAAATTCACGCCTTATTACTACCCATGTATTGCTTCAATGTTAAAAAAAGGTTAACAAAACAAAGGACAGAAAAAAACCCGAGAGAACAATTTATGTTTGATTGTTTGGTGCATGTCATTTCTTTGATGATAATTGCAAGTCAAGTATAAACAATAAAAGTCCTAAATCTAAGTTAGGTGAAGTATAAAAAAACGGATAAATTTGCTTCGATGAAAGAAATGCTTACTAAAGTGCTGCTTCTCCTGTCTTGTAATTGCCTTATGCTGACCGCTAAAGCACAAGTAGCAATTGGTGAATGGCGCGATCACCTGTCGTATAATAAAGCTACAAATGTGGTAGAAGCCGGAAATAAAATTTACTGTGTTGCAGATGGAAATTTATTTTATTTCGATAAGGAAGACGGCAGCAGCAATAGGGTGTCAAAGGTTAATGGATTATCGGACGTACGTATTAATCGAATTGGATTTGACCCAAAACGCAACATATTAATTATTGCTTATTCGAATGCTAACATTGATTTGATTGAAAATGGGAAAGTGATTAATGTTTCAGATATAAAACGAAGCACTATTTCCGGAAACAAAAACATAAACAATATACTGGTTGGCGCGGACTTTACCTACTTAAGTTGCGGATTTGGAATTGTGGTTTTGGATTTAAATAAAAGAGAAATTAAAGACACCTATTACCTTGCGGCAATTAATCAAAATGTGAACGATTTGCTTTTATACCGCGATACATTTTATGCGGCTACCGACCAAGGCTTGTACTTTGCACCTAAATCGAACCCCAATTTAAGTAATCCCAACAATTGGAAAAAGGATAATGGACTTCCTATTAAATCGTATAATTCACTGGTTGTTTATAACCACAAATTCATAATTAATAAACCAAGCAATCCCGGAAAAATATATCAGCGCGATGTGGATAGCACCGCTTGGTATGCTTACGACAATGAAGTGGCAGACCGATTGGGATTACGGGTTTTTGGGAACAACCTGTACATGATGTATTTTTATGGCACGAGTGTACGCGATGAGCAAAAAAACCAAGTTAATTTTTTGGGTGGTGCTTTTGGGTACCCCAATCGCTTCCCGTTTTTTGCAGGGCCAAATGATGTAATTGTCGATAAAGACAATATTATTTGGATTGCAGATATACGCAGTGGTTTGGTTGAAAATGATGTAAAATTCCATTTTGTATATCGTTCACCAAGTGGTCCATACAGCAACAATGTTTTCTCGATGCATTTTTCTGAGAACCGCCTATGGGTAGCTTCCGGAGGGATTGATGATGCTTGGTCAGGACTTAACCATACAGATGGACTATCGGCGTTTATGGACAATAATTGGACAAGCAAGGCATCCGCATTTGCACCAACAGATTCCACCACCGATTTTGCAAAAGACTTTTTATATGTGCAGGAAAGCCCTTTAAGTACCAATCGAATTTTTGCAAGTGCCTGGGGAAAGGGCCTTGTGGAGTATAGTTCCAAATCAGACCAACTCGTTAAGATTTATAACAACACAAACAGCACCTTGAAATATAGAGTTGAAAACCCCGGAGTTTGGGTGAGTGGATTGGACTTTGACAGTGAGGGAAATCTTTGGATGGTGAATGCTTTTACAAATTCTTTATTAAATGTATTAAAAAAGGATGGTACATGGAAAGCATTTAACACTACTATTAATTCTGAAATTACTGCACGTGATGCGAGTGCACTGCTTGTTACCCAGTCTAACAAAAAATGGATTCTGCTGCCCCGCGCAACAAACGATCCGGGAATTTTGGTTTATGACGATAATGGAACAATAGATTATACCCCAGACGACAGGGTGAAAAAACTAAAGTTTGAGCCGGGAAAAGGCGGTATGGTGGGTTCTGAAGTGTTCTCAATTGCCGAAGATAAAAACGGAGAGGTTTGGGTTGGAACCGATAAGGGTATTAGTGTATTTTACTCTCCGGATGCTGTTTTTTCGAACGAAAATTTTGATGCGCAGCAAATAAAAATTGAACAGGACGGTAATATTCAATACCTCTTGGAAACGGAAGTCGTAACGACTATTGTTGTGGACGGCGCCAATCGAAAATGGGTGGGTACAATGAACAGTGGCGTGTATTTTATGAGCAGCGACGGAACACAACAACTGGCGCATTTTACCATTGAAAACTCACCTCTTTTTTCAAACAACATTATTTCGCTTGCCATAAATCCCGACGACGGAGAAGTGTTTATTGGCACTGATTTAGGAATTATATCTTATAAAAGCACCGCTACCGAAGGACTCGAAACCTGCGATATATTTGCCTATCCAAATCCTGTGAAAGGAACCTATGGCGGAGTTATAGCCATTAATGGCTTAACAAAAGATGCCAGTGTAAAAATTACCGATGTCAGTGGTTCCTTAATTTATCAAACAAAGGCACTAGGTGGTCAAGCCATTTGGGATGGAAATAATTTAAAAGGTGAGAAGGCTGCATCGGGTGTTTATTTGGTTTTTAGCACCGATACAGAAGGTTCAAAATCCTGTTCTACCAAAATTTTGATTGTTAATTAAGAACAAGCACCAATGCTCAGCAGCACAAGGGCAATTGTTTTAAAAACAACCAAGTACTCCGAAAATAGTCTGATTGTAAAGCTATACACCGAAGCTTTTGGATTAAAATCATATATCGTTGGTGGCATACACGGCAAAAAATCGAAAGCGGCTTTGTTTATGCCGCTTAGCTTGCTCGAAGTAGTGGCCAATCACAGCGAAACATCCAAATTAATTCGCCCCAAAGAGATTAGAATTAGCGAACCCCTTCAAAGTGTTCATGCGCAAATTCAAAAGAGCGCCGTATTGCTCTTTTTAAATGAAGTCCTTTATAAATCAATAAAGGAAGAAGAAACCAACCCAGACCTCTTTTCGTTTATACATCATGCTTTATTAGTATTGGAATACAGCGAAACATCAATTGCAAATTTTCACCTTGGATTTATGCTGAAACTTACCCGTTTTTTGGGTTTTTATCCCGATGGAAGATTCAGTAACAGTAAGTGTTATTTTAATTTACAAGAAGGCAATTTTTCAAGTCAAAAAACGAATTATTCGCTCGATGAAAACAAAAGCCGCTTACTTGATTATTGCCTCAGCGATTCGTTTGAAAATATTCCCAACAGGGAAATTCGAAATGAATTAACCCAACAGCTAATACTTTTTTATGAACTGCATATTTCAGGATTCGGTAAAATTAAATCAGCAGATGTACTGCATGAAATAAATTCCTAGTTGAATTTATTCCATTCGCTAGTATTATTGAATAACCAATCTTCTAATATATTGTTTTTTGTCGGCTAAAACACGCAAACTATAAACTCCTTTTGCTAGCGAATGTGTATTTAATACGCTTTCTGTTCTCCCTTGAATTGCTCCCGTTTCTTGCTCCCATACAATACGCCCAAGAGGGTCTAAAATCTGTACTTTGGCAAAGGTTTTTAGTGCTGATGTAAACTCAACAGTAAATACTCCGGCAGAAGGATTAGGGTAAACGTGAAGGGACTTATCAAATAAATTGTATTTAGAAATGTCGGTTGATTGATCTACATAAGCCAACACCGGAATGCGTGCGCTTGGACATGAACTATTTGCCGTTGCAACTTTCCAATCGTAGAAATAATAATAATAAGAAGCGCCGGCAGAAGCCCCGGTAATTGTTACGATTCCGGGCACACCATAAGGATAACTCACATTTGCCGAATTGTTACGCATTAAATACACTCCGCCTCCACTGTAATTCAAACGATAATTGCTTCCGCCAAGAACTTGAAAATTAAGAATTACGCGGCTCATCCCAACTGGAACTGCTGAAGTAACTGTTTGCAAAATGGCACCTACGCTGCTGAGCAATTGAACCGTAATGTTTCCGGCATTTTGAGCATACACTTTTACAGATACCAAAGTAAAATCAACATCCGCATGAAAGAGCTCATATTGAGCAGAGTTAATATAAGCTGCCGAACCTAAAGCATTATCGTGCGGATAAGCATATGCTGTATCGGTATGCTGTGCAGTGTTTTCAGCAAAATAGATGGTTGAAGTGGAAATGGTGGGAGTAATGAATGTATCCCCACTGGCAACATAATTCCCGGCTGCATTATACCATTTTATGAGCCCACTACCCGAAGCCACTAATGTTGCATTTCCTGAAACATTAACAGTATCGCCCAAAGGAATTGGTATTGACGGGCTTGGAACTTCAGTTAAAGTATAGGATGCAGAGTCGGTTCCGCAATAGTTTGTGACATGCACGGTGTAAGTGGCGCTAGCTGATGGTACCTTAATAGTTTGTTTTGTTTCACCAGTAGACCACAATATAGAAGTGCCGGCAGTAGCTGTTAATTCAACACTGTCGCCTGCGCAAACGGTAGATGAGTTTTTGTTGGAGTGAATTTCAATTACCGGATTTCCGCTAGGGCTTTGCTGCGTTAATTGAATGGGCGATGCAAAAATATTGTTGCCCTCATTCGACTCTTGAAAAAAGTTATGCGGATCTACCTCAATTACCACATAGTACTGTCCGTTACAGGTTCCGGGTGCAATATAAATCCATTGTCCATCTAGTGTTTCCCAGTAAATATCGGTATAGCCAACAGTAATTCCTTGAAAGGCTAATCCACAGCTATAATTGCCGCCACCATGGCCATGATTCACTATTGTATTGTAGGTTAATATTGTGCCGGCTGAATCTCTGCAATGCCCATTTGCTGTGCTACAGTTTTGAAAATCTTCGATACAAAAACCAACTTTATTTCCGGTACCTACAACAGGCCATTTTAATGGATTGCTTTCGGTGCTGTCCTTAATGCGGATAGTCATTATCTCCCAATCGTCCACATGATAATGTCCGTGTGAAGGATGATAGGTCATACTTCCTGCAAAATGCTCTGTGAAAGTCATATTGATTCCACTTTTATGATACACGCGTTGCTTTAGCAGTTGATGTGGATTAGGATTGCCATTCGGGCATGTAAAGCTTGCTGAAGCATTAGGGTCAGTTATTGAAAAGGTATCTGTACCACACAAAAACCAGCGTTTGCCATTGCTGTCAACTGCTCTTACTTCCAGCGCACCGCTTCCGGTATTAGGGGTAGAAGCAGAGAGTCGAAAACGCCCATCATCAGGACCTTGAGCAGTTACACTTGCTCCGGCATTGGTTTGCGGATATTCATTGGGTCCTCCTTGATAGGTTTGGAACGCATATTCCGAAACGGTGATGTCAGGCAATAAATCACAATCGGTTGAAATTCCATCGGGACACAGGCAGCCGGTTCCATTGGTGGTACTGCATTGGCTGTAAGAAAACAAGGAAGTAAGGCACAATGCCGAGATAACTAAAAAATGCTTCATAGTGTATAAATTTGAAGCAAGTTAGAAATTTTATTATTCTGCGCAATGCTTGATGTTATTTATGATCTGTTCCTCCTTTTTTACAACATTCGGGCAACTTCTCATATTCCAGCGCGTCTGCTTTTAGCTCATCGGCATCATATCCCAATTGACTTATCGCTAAACGAATATTCGCGGGACTTGTTTTTTCGGGATTATAAGTAACCGTAAGTACTTTTGAAGGCACATCTAGTTTGCAAAACTTAACTCCTTTAGTATAAATCAAGTTGGATTCAAGTCTTTTTTTGCATTGCTCGCACTCTGCAGATGTTTTAATTTTGATGACTTCATTCTTTTTATTTTGTGCCAATACTCCTAATGAAAAGGAAAGCAGCACGAACAGGAAAATTCTCTTTAGCATAGTTTGATTTTTTAAAGGGTTCATAGTAAGTTTTTATTTTTATTTTTTTGAAGAAAAGGGTTTCCATCTAAACCCTATATACATTAATCGGCCCATTAATGGCCCCCACACAAGCGATGCATCGAAGCTGCTACTGAATGGACTTTCTGCATCGATAATAGGATTGTGCTGAGTGAAGTTTCCAATATTTTCGGCTCCTACATATACATCAAAACGCATTAAAAAATAACTCACTTGTGCAGCATAAAGCGAATACGGTTTTGAGCGCAACGGAATTTCATTTCCATGATGAATTATCCCACCCGAAGGAATACGACTGTATCCAAAAACTTTTGCAGTTGCATTCATGCTCCATTTTTTATTTTTCGTTTTGTATTCCACATTCAGCAAGCCCTTATCGCGTGGCACAAATGGTCGTTGCCGCAGCGTGCCCGAATAATTCGTAGCTGTTTCATTGTGTTTATAAGCAAGCAAGACCGTGAAATTTGGTATTGGCTCTGTTGTTATCTCACCTTGAACATAGTGTGCATAAGATTTTCCGTTGAGGTTATAAAAACGAATTTCGTGAATTTCCTCCATATCAAGTACCACTTGGTTTTCGAAAAAGGTATAGTAGTAATCCACATTAAAAACAGCTTCACGAGCAAATAATCTGAACTTGTGCGTGAAATTAATTCCGGAATTCCAAGCCACCTCAGGACGCAAATCCATAGCAGCATTTATCGTACGTGAAGAAGCAAAAGCCCCTGTGTTTTCGGCATACACACGTGCGGTGCGCCAGCCTCTTCCACCACTCAGGCGAAGGGAAGTAAGTTGAGTAAAATTATATTTAAGGTGAAGGCGTGGAGTAAGATAAAAACCAAAGGAATTGTGATAATCTTCTCGTACACCCGCAACCAGCGAAAACTGCTGCAAATCGTTGTAGGTATATTCGGCATAAGCCCCCGGAACAAGCTCTTGTGTGCGCAAAGGTAAGCCATTAATTTTTTCGAAATAGTTGTTGTAGTTAAAGCTGAGTCCGCCTCTAATGTAATGTCGGGTATCGCTTATTATGGTTTGGTAAATCGTATTGGCATAAAACGACTCTTGCCTTGCCGAATATGTTTTTAATCCAAAATAACTGTCTTGCAAATGCAGCCGTGTGGAGGTAATGAGCGCAAAACTTTTATAAGGTTTAGCCGCATTTATGGTTCCGGTTTTCGTGAATAATTCAATTAGTTTATTGTTGATTCCAACCCCGTAATTTGTTTGCTTTCCAAAGTCGTTAGAATAGTTAAAGCGGTTTTGCCCACCTTGTTTATCGTCATACAAAGCACGCAGCCCAACCTGTGCCTCGAGTTTATTGGGTATACCAAAATGCCAACGGTTGTATGCATTTAATTGTTGATAGAGTGGTTGATCTAAAAAGCCATCGCCGTTGTGGTCCACTTTTTTAACTTGCGTGCTCCCGTGCAACAAGAGTTCACCGCTGGTGTTTTTCTTAAAACGATTGGCCAGTTGAATGTTCAGCTCTTCGCGCCCTTCGTGATTTACATAGCCATTAATAAAAACAGCTTCTGCTGTTTGCGGTTTTTTAAGCTCAATATTGAGTTGCCCCGTGATGCCTTCATAGCCATTAATTACGGAACCCACGCCTTTGTTAATTTGAATGGATTCAATCCAAGGCCCGGGCGTAAAACCTAAGCCATAGGCTGCAGATAAACCACGAATCAAGGGCACGTTTTCACTTTGTATCTGCGTGTAAATTCCATCCAAGCCCAACATTTGAATTTGCTTTGCCCCGGTAACAGCATCGGTTTGATTAACATCCACCACCGGATTGGTTTCAAAACTTTCGGACAAATTACAACAAGCGGCTTTTAATAATTCGCCACTGGTAATGGTAGTAGTGTTGATCGGTGTGAGTGTGGAAATGGCGGTTGATTCAATGCGCCCTTCTACAATGGCCTCCTTTAACGTGATTGATTTTTTTAATTCAATATTCACTTGAGTGGCGGTGTGTTCCGTAATTTTGAAGGTGTCTCTGCTGTATCCCACATAACTTATAGCCAACCTTACAGGAAATTCTTGTGCAGTGTTTATTTCAAAACTACCGCTACTATCGCTAGTTGAACCTTCTGTAGTGCCCACTACAACAATGTTGACACCGGTAAGAAACTCTTTACTTTGCCCATTCATTTCGTACACGCTTCCGCGGATGGTGCTTAATGTTTGCGCCATTGCAATGGATGGTAATGCCATCGACAGGAATAAAATAAAACTTTTCATTTGATTTTTCGGGTGAATTAGTACAGCTGCCAATACGAAGGAAGGTGTATTCCAAAAGCAGCTAATGGAACAGCATTTTCAATTCGTGTGAGCACAAATAGAATCACATGTTGACCTGCGGGGTCAAGCCAAAAATCAAATTAAATAAGTAGCGTGCAGGCAAAGAATTTCTCGACCGGATTTTGGCGGCGATGTGTCGCTTGCTAGTATTATTGGAAGGGAATAACTGTGTACCTTATAAAAAACAGTGTGGCTAACAAAAAAAGTAACAGCACTTATAAAAGAAAATGGTTTGGAGGAGTCTTTATGAAGCAAGCTTAACTTAAATGTTTGCTTCGAAAAATCACAGCATTTCTTATTTATACTGTGGCAGGAAGGAGTGTTTTTTTTGCAGCAATTGGTAAACGCTTGCAGGGAAACAATTTCTTTACCGCTCTTACCACAAACCATTTTAAAAAAGGTAATTCCGGTAGAGGAAGCCACTATTGCAAGGGCAACAAATAGAATTAAAAAGGGTTTTATCCGTTTTTTCATTGCGCAGCAAAGGTAAGTGTAAAAAGGCTCATTTTCAAGCAAATGAAACAATTTTAAAAAGGGTAATGTTTTATTTTGTTAATGAAAATCCCTTAGCGCAAAAGCAGCGCCATCAGCCAAAAATATATAGGAGTATTGGTGCGATTTATTTGCAAGTATGGTTGTAAAGCGCCACCTGCTTAGGAAACTGGCTCCAATCGGTATGTCCGTTAATGTCAGTAAAAAAGCTGGGGCAATCTTTATAAATCAGTGCCATTTGATCTTTGTACTTTTTGCTTTGCGCCAGAACAGAGTTGGTGCCGCCTTCGGTTAAAATGTAATAGCTCAAATCTTTTCCTCCGATGAGCGTCATACCCCCAAATCCAACACTGGCATCGCTCTTAGCATTGGGGTCTTGATATACTTTTAATTTATTGTTTGCTGCGCCGGGATTTAAGCGTTGCGCTAAGAAGCTTTTATCGGAGTTGGGCATCTTTACGGTTTCATAATAAATCCAATCACAATCAATTACATCACCAATATTTTGCATTTTGCTCATATCGGTGGCAGAACGCACAATTTCAGCAATTTTTTGCATGTTTGAGGGTTTCATTTTAACCTGAATCACTTCATCTGCTTTAAAGCGTTGTTTATCACTACCATCATCCGGTGCAACTGCGAAGGACTTTAAGCGTCCATTCATTTGCATAGCCGATTTTAAGGTTCCTTTTAAAATCGTTCCGTCTGCCTTAGTCACTTCACAAGGTTGGTTTAAGGGCAATTCATTATCCGGAAAAGCCGGCACAAATTGGGCATTTGCTAAAAGGTTTCCAAGCATCATAAATGCTATTAGTGTTATTAGTTTTTTCATAGCTAGAAAATTGATTTGCATAAATGTATGCATTTTTCATTACACCGCTAGGCCTGTTTTTGGGCTATAAGAATTAAATCAATCACCGTTGGAGCATCGGCTGTTTCTATTACTTTTCGATCAAGTTTTAGGAGCTTTAAACTGTTTTTAAGCAGCGCCGCACAAAGGTAGTCGGCTTGGTGATAATGCATAAATAGTTCGTCACCCGAACTTCCCTTTTTCAATCCCGATTTTTCGTAATCGTCCTCCATGGTACTTAAATAAAGCAGGCCTCCTGTGTGAAGTAATTGAGAGGCATCCTGAATAAGCTTCAGTGCTTCAGCTTTTGAAAGATAAGGCAAACAAAAGCCACACATAATTCCATCCTGTTGCTGCGTTAGCTTTGAAATTTCACGCGCATCCAGTAGCTGAAAACGCGCGGATGGGTTATTTTCCTGCGCCAAAGCAAGCATGTTTGGAGCTAAATCAATCCCAAGAAGCGAAAAATCAGGGCGCTTTTGAAGCAGGTATTTTGTAATGTTGCCCGGTCCGCAGGCAATGTCTAAAACGCTCGCATTGGGAGTGGAAATAGTTTCGCAAAAAAAATCGAAGGTGTCGTGATAGAGGCTCACATCCATAAAGCGAGCTTGATATTCGACGGCTAACTTGTTGAAAACGGATACGGCTTTTTCGGATTTATCCATTGGCTTTGCGCTAATTTTTATGCTAAGAAAGGTGTTGAATTTAATACATAAAAGCAGTTTTTATTTCGTAGCGTTTCTCATAAAACCAAAGTACTTTTTGACTTCCAAAAACGCGAAATCCTTCTTGAGGAGCATACCACATTTCTTGAGTGGTGGCATACACAAAATTATCAGCAACTGACTTGCAATGTATTTTAACTACCTCACCCATCACACGCGTAACTTCCAACAATCGAACAGCAATGTGATTTTCTGTTGCGGTATAACGAATAAGTAGTGTACTATCGTGTTTAACAGTATCAATCCTAAAACTGTTTTTCCAGGCAGGTTTGTTGATATCTGCAAGCATTAATAGTGCGAATTCTTTGTGCCAATCTGGCTGAGTTAAAATGGTGCTATTGCGCTGCCCATCAAATAAAGTTGTTTTTTTTAATTGAGCCTTGGAGGCAGATAACTTTTGAGCTTCAGAATCATAAAAACGCTGGAGATCAAAATAGCGCAGGTCTTTATTTACAGGCTCCATTTGGGAACATCCGACCAGCAGAACAATGAATAAGGCTGGCGTTAACAACAAAAAAAAGCGGGGAGTTGAAACCCGCTTTTTTTGATGCATTTTATGATTTTTTGCGCGCAAGTGGTTTATTTAAAAATCAAATTTAATGCCTTGTGCCAAAGGTAAACTTGTGCTGTAATTGATGGTGTTTGTTTGTCGGCGCATGTAAGCTTTCCAAGCATCACTTCCGCTTTCTCTGCCACCACCGGTTTCTTTTTCTCCGCCAAAAGCACCGCCAATTTCGGCACCGGAAGTTCCAATGTTAACGTTGGCAATTCCGCAATCGCTGCCTTGTACCGAAAGAAAATTTTCCATTTCGCGCATGTTGGTAGTGAAAATTGCTGAAGATAAACCTTGTGGAACGCCATTTTGAAGGGCAATAGCTTCGTCCAATGTTTTATATTTCATCACATACAAAATAGGAGCAAAGGTTTCTTCGCACACTTTTTTGATGTTGTTTTTAACTTCAATAATGCATGGATTTACATAGCATCCCGACTCGTATCCGGCACCTTCCATAAGGTTTCCGCCACAGAGCACTTTTCCTCCATCTTTTTTTGCATCTTCAATAGCAGCAGTAAAATCAGCCACAGCTGCTTTGTCGATTAAGGGACCCACGTGATTTTTTTCATCTAAGGGATTGCCCATGCGCAATTGAGAATAAGCCTTTTTAAGCGACTCTAAGGTCTTATCATAAACACTTTCGTGAACAATTAAGCGACGAGTGGAAGTGCAGCGTTGACCGGCAGTTCCCACGGCACCAAACACAACACCAGGAACCAATAATTTCATATCAGCATGTTCCGAAACGATGATGGCATTGTTACCGCCGAGTTCCAAGATTGTTTTTCCAAAACGTTCGGCAACTAGCGAGGATACTCTTCTACCAATTCGCGTGGAGCCTGTAAAGGAAACTAAAGGTACGCGTTTGTCGTTGTTCAATAAATCGCCAACCGCATTGCCAATTAACACACAGCTCACTCCTTCGGGAACGTTATTGTTTTTAAGCACTTCGGCTATAATATTTTGACAAGCAATGGCACAAAGTGGTGTTTTAGAACTAGGCTTCCACACACACACATCGCCACAAACCCAGGCAATAGCTGCATTCCAGCTCCAAACTGCCACAGGGAAGTTAAAAGCAGATATTACACCCACAATTCCAAGCGGATGATATTGCTCGTACATGCGGTGCAAAGGGCGTTCGCTGTGCATTGTTAATCCGTATAGTTGACGTGATAATCCTACCGCAAAATCACAGATGTCAATCATTTCTTGCACTTCGCCTTTACCTTCTTGCAAGCTTTTTCCCATTTCGTAGGAAACCAGTTCGCCCAATTCGTTTTTGTATTTTCGAAATTGCTCGCCCATTTGACGCACCATTTCACCTCTTTTGGGTGCAGGAATCATGCGCCATACCTTAAATGCTTCTTCGGCTGTTTTAAGGGTACGTTCGTAATCTTCGGGGGTTGCTGCATTTACGCTGGCAATTAATTCCCCATTTACAGGAGAGTATGAATCAATTTGTTTTCCTTTTGTATGTACATGATTTAAGCCCGTTGAGGCACCAAAATTAAGGGCTTTGATGCCAAGTGTTTCAAGGCTTTTGGCGATGCCTGATTTTTTTTCTAAAACAGTGTTGCTCATTGGATGTTTATTTATTTTTTTGAGGGTGCAAAGGTAGGAAATAGTATTTACTTTGGAGGCAATGAAGGAAGAATCTAAAAATAGGGAATGGTGGTTTTAATTGAGCTTAAACGGTTTGTATCGAACGCATCGTTTTTTTGTAAATCGGTTTGTAGCATACATGAACTTGTTTGCTGGGTTTTTCAATGCCGCTTGGAAATGGAGTGGAGGCAGAAATGGATTTTTTTATTTTAGGCTTTGCAAACGCATACTTATGGCATCCTCGCTATGCGGCACAATACGAGGACGAGTGCTGGTGCAAAATAAAAATGAAATGTGTAAGATTTGCCAAGTATTAAATAAATTTTAGATTTGTAGTACTGCCTAAAAAAATATCAAACATGAAAAAACTATTCCTATCCCTATGTGTTTATTTTATTTTTGTAAATTTTAGTACTTCACGTGCTCAAGCGCCTACCCGACTTGAAGGGTATAATAGTAAAGATCCTTATTCGGTGCTTTATGCTTGGTACAATCCAACAGCTGAATGGAAAGCATGGTTTGAAAAGACAAATAAAGGCATCCTAGCCACACCCGCCCCAAAAGGATGTAGTGCTACCCATAAAAAATACGTTCATAAAATTGTTTTTTCCTCCGAGCCCATTATTTATGGTAAGGAAGATGAATCTAAATTTACCAACACTTTCGAGTATGCCCAACCCATTTATGCGATGGCTTATCTTTCTAAACCGATTAAGGACCTTGACCCTGCCAAATGGAGACATTTGAATATGGTAAGAAGGTCGCTGCCTGACGGAGAGCCAACCGAAAATGACAAGGGATGGTTCGATTATGACAATTGGGATGAAGCACAGACTTACCTCTCATTTCCCGTTGTAAAATCTACTTCTGATCCTGCAAAGTATATTTTTGCCTTTGATCAAACGACCAAATTTGAGTGGTTTTTTAGTGCAAATGAAAGGTCTCAGGTATTAGCTTCTTTGTATGATGATGAAGCCTTTGGGGTTTTAAATGTGGAGAGTAGGGTTGGTGGTTACAGTAGTACTAACCTGTATAGCATGCGCCGTGCTTGGTATAATCCGAGTGAAAATGATCGTGCTTGGTTTTTCGAATTTAACAATAAATCTCTTGCCGAGAGCGCACCGGAGGGCAGTAGTGCTATGCATAAAAAATACCTCCATCGAATAGTTTACTCCAAAGAGCCTATTATTTATGGTCAAGAGGATGAATCAAAGTTTACACGCGATTTTAAATTTGGAGATAATATATATGCCATGGCGTATTTATCAAAAACAGTTAGGGAACTTGACTCAGGCAATAAATTAGATTTTGTAAAAATACTTAGCCGAGTTTTTCCAAGTGGTGATGAAAAGAAAGGCTATGCATCTGAGAAGTTAACTCTTTACGATGCAGCCACGGAATCAAAGGAAAAAACTTACGTGTCGTTTTACATCATGAAACCATCATCGGATGGGAATAACTATTATTATTCGACTGCTGTATGTAATTATTTTGCAAAATTAGGGACTTATGATAACCTGCAGCTTTTCTCTTCGGTATACAATGACAATGCTACTGGAACTTTTAATTATAATATAACGGGGACAACAGAAAATGATTTTATAGCCCTTCAGAAAGCGTTTGCTAAAGCTGCAGAACCAGCTGAAAAACTTAAAGCCGATGCTGCGCTAAACAGCAAAGAAATGCCAAAGGAATGGACAGAGCAATCAGCTCCGTTAGCAGGAGGTATTACACTGGAACAAATAAAATCAGGGTATATAGCTGCATTTCCGGGTTCAACCGTTGTTAAAATTGTGGTTCATCCTGCTCCTCAACCCTTATGGTCGGTAAATTCCAACGCCTTGGGTATACCTGTTTCTCAATATAATAATCAGGAGATATATGTTTTTTGCAAGGACGCTTCCGGCTGCTGGATGGGAAGTGTTGATTTTTACAAAGATTATTTAGGAGGAGGCACTTACGGAAAAGCATATTTGGTTGCAAAGTCAGTTTATGGCACGGACTATTTGCCTTGTTCGAAGATGAAGTAAAGGCGCAAAACCCTTCATTAACAAAGCGCTATTTCTAATGTATATTCTTCAACACTCCTTTCTCATTTCGGTGATTGCTTTTATGCTCTGCTCCATATTATCTGTTGCACAAACAACGGAACTTGTTTATACTGATAGAGACACAAGTTATATTGACAATCCATTTATGCAGTCATTTGGTATGATAAAACCTCATGCATTCAAAGATGGAAGCTACATCATCTATACGGATGGTAAAAAAAATAATATCCTATTTAAGGGTTTTATAAAGGGAGGAAAAACAAATGGATTTTATTATTCCTATAAAAAAAACAATTCGGATTCGGTTTTAAAAGAAACGAAAACTGTTCTTAAAACAACAGAAGGGAAATTGGATGGCTGGTGCAAATTACTTGCGTTTAATAACAGCACTATTTGTTATCAATATTATTTTTTATTTGACAAAGGGTTACTGCAAAAAATAAAAATTACAGATGCTTCCATAAGCGAAAATGGATTTAATAACACGCCTGATTTGAATTCTACTGCCACGCGTAAATCCACTGATACACTTGTGCTTTCATTTAATAGGCAAAAAATAGAATGTGTTCAATTTTTGCGTTCCGAAAACTCTTTCACCATTAAATCACCCTTAACTAATAACTGTATAAACGACAGTACCGAATTAGAAAGCGCGCTGCCTATTGAACCCATCTATAAGCATAATGGTGCTAATGATTCAATGCAAATTAGCTTTCTGAAACAATATCCAATAAAGACAAAAAACGCATCTGTTGAAGGAAATTTGCTGTTTCAATACGATTCTTTAAAACAGTTTAACCGATTCGTTTTAAATAGTTGGTTTTTTGTCGATTACTCCAACCACATTAATTTTGACCTGTTTGAAGTTCGGTTTAGTAAAAAGTATACTGATTGGATGATAAAATGTACAATTGGTTTTGAACCAATAGAATCATATCCAGAGGATTTAACAAGCAAAGATGAACCGAAGCTTCTCTATATTGATAATTCAAAATATTTTTACCTAAGTTCCAATTGGGTGTTGGATATGAATGACCAATAAATATCCAAATTTGTTTACCATTCACAGAACTTTATAAGCCCTTTGTAGCAATACCATGCTTTAGCGACCAAGGAATGAGCTCTGCTTTTAAACTTTTAGAAAAGCCCGAGGGAACTCCAATTTTTTTACCGTCCCATTTAATCATTTTTACTAACCAAGTATCCTGAATTTTTTCAATTTTGTTGGCCTCAAACACAATACTATTCGGCAATTGAGAAGCAAAATTAACAAGCTCTGTTTCGTTAATTTCCGATGGAAGTTCTCCACTGGTGCTCGGATCGGCCAATGCCTTAATAACATAACCCGAAAGCCCACCAATACTTCTACCGGCACTTTCAAGTAGGGCATTCCCTTTAGAGGAGCACAAAAAGTAAAGCGCGTTATCGGCAATAATTAATTTTCCTAAAAATGTATTTCGCCCGTTTGATAATTTAATAGTGTATGCGTTCATTGTTAAAAAGATTAGGATTGGGATTTTGTTAGAGTGCTAAAAAAAGTAGTCTGAACATAACTTTGACAATAGAATATTGACTTCAGATTATTAAGGATATCTTACAAGCGTAATGACATATGGTAACATTAAAGCATCCATATCTATTTGCGAGTTGGTTGCAACTAAAATTTTAATTTTGGGATAGCCTTCAGCTAAATAAGATACAATTTTTCCGGTAGCAACTGTTTTATTCGCCCGTTCTGTAAATCCGGCTTTTTTTAGTTGATTCATGAAATCTAAGTAATGTGCTGATACCGCTGTTCTAAAACCTGTAGCTACAGAGCCATCCGTATTTATCGATATCATGGCAACATTTTTATAGTTGGCTGTTTTGTCTGTTGGTATCGCAAAACTCTTGCTTGAAAGAAAAGTACAATACTTAAACTTTAAAGTATCCTTCTTTTCATAAAAACTAAATCCCTTTTTTGTTACCAAATCGCTAAAACAATCAAATGTTTTACACTTCGATTTTTCAATTAAGTCGTTTAAACTTACTGTTTGTGCTACTGAAACGGTTGAAAGCAAAACAAACATTATTAGTATTTTTTTCATTCTTTACAATTTAAGTTAGCGCTAGTTACTGATTTAATTTGTGCACCTAATTTTCTCATCAGCAAGATTTTTAATTTATAAAGCTAAGATTAAATCTCATATTCGCTCAAACCCCCGGTGCACTATTTAAGTTTCAAGGTTGTTAAATCGAACAAAGCTCTATAAGTTAGAAACCGCTATTGCAACCGCAAATTAAGAGCATCCGCCATGCGCAAGCGGACGAGTTATGGATGTGGTGAGTGGCCCCTTTATAAAAATTTGTTTGCTTAATTTTTCACTACACCTTTGAAATGAAGTGACAGCAGAAATGGATTTTTTTATTTTATGCGTTGCAAACGCATACTTGTGGCATCCTCGTTATGCTGATCTAAACGAGGATGTGAGTGAGGTTACAGAGGTTTAAAATTTTATGAAAAGGAATAAGAAACAAAAAGAAAAGGAGTAAAAATTCAGAACTAAAATGATAGCTCTCGCCCTCATTTTCGCTCTGAATTTTGTACCCGGGATCGGAATCGAACCGATACGGCCGCAATGGCCACAGGATTTTAAGTCCTTACTTCATTGCTGGAATACCAATAAAACCGCCTGAGCGCACCCTGCATTTTGATGCAAAATGGTGCATTTCCGCACCACATTTCCGCACTCCAAGTGCACCCCGTTTTCCCCCTAAAGTCAATAATTACTAACCTTTAAAAATAACCAAAATGAATAACGCAATTTCAATTGCTTCCGGAAGCCCTATGGACTCAAAACTGGAAGAAATAATCCGAAAAAAGGACGCTAACCTTAAAGAATTAGCAATAAAAAACGCAAAGCATTTTGCCAAGCGCAATCTCCCAGCTGTAGAGGACGACAAACTCGAAAACTATACTGGAGAACTCAAAACGGGCTATGAAATGCTCGCCTCAGATGTACTTCATCACATACAGCCTGGGGCTAATTTCCCTGAAGCTAAAATGGATGCAGATTACTTTAAGGACAGGGACAAGAGTCTCGAAACAGAGATTCTTGAAAAGCAGAGCCAAATCCATAACCATGAATATGAGTTAGGAAACCATAGTGAGGGGAACTTCGCTTCCCGAATCAGATGGGCAGTAATTGCAAGCCTAATGATATTTAGCGGAGAAGTAATCTTCAACAGCAAATCTTTTCAAGTAACAGGAGAAAACTTTCTGTTCTCATTAATTCTTTCCATATCCATCTCCTTTGCAGTGATGGTGTTTTCGCACATGGTTCCTTTTCTCTACAAAGAGGCAAAGAGTACATTGTATAGAAGACTAATCGTTATCGGCTCTCTCCTGACAGTAACATTGGTTTTTTCAGTACTCGCAATTTTCAGGTCAAGTTACTTGGCAAATCACGAAGTACACATTAGCCCTGGGTATTTTATACTGTTTAATCTGTTCTTCTTTATTGTTTCAACCTTGTTTTCATTCTCGATTCTTCCTACATGGACAGAGCTGAAAGAGAATGCCCATAAGATGGGGACTACCAAAGCAATTAAAAAACTGAAAGAGGAGATTCAGGTTTTAAAAGCAGAGCGTGATAGAATCAAACAGAGCATTTTGGAAAACACCAAGCAAAGGGTGCGCATCGGTTACCATGCCAATTATGTAATTGATAGATTACGTAAAATGTATTGGGAGACTTTGGAAATATTCAAATCAACCAACCGAACTTTCCGAACAGACGGTGCAATACCCAACTGCTTTTCTGATGTTTTACCTGACCCGAATATTGAGGATTTCTCCTTTTCTCTTACCACAACTAACACCAAACAATCATGAAAGCTCTTCTCAAAACGTTAGGAATTCTTTTGCTAATTACTTTGTTCGTTGCTTGTGTTTCTGAAAAGAACACAACAACAGAGCTTGTTATAGCAAGAGATGTTACAGATTCTATAATAGCGCAACCAAAAACCGAAGAGATATTTTCTCTCTTCGGTTTAACAGAAAACCCTTTGAATGGAGCCATCTTCAAGTTTCAGAACTTGAGTGATGTTAGCTATAATCAAAGAAGCCAAGTGAAGATTGAGCCTCAAAACAAGTGGCTTTCTAATGAAATGGAAAGAAAAGGTGAAATCAGGAAGTTCAAAATTGCAATTGAATCAAATTTGGCAGAAAGCCCTAATGATACAGTTGAGAAAGAAAACTCTTCCATCTATTTACCCATAGTACGAGAACTTAATCAATTAAGTCAGAGCAAGTCAGATAGAAGAATTTTATTGGTATACAGCGATTTGATGGAGAATACTCAAGAGTTTTCATTCTATCGAAAGGGAGATTTTGAACTTGTGAAAAATCAGCCAGACTCATTACAGAAAAGATTTGAAAAGGAGCTTTTAATAAGTCCGCTAGGTGGTATTGAAATCTATTTCATATATCAACCTAAGGACATTAAAAGCGATGCACGTTTTCAAATCATTTCTGAATTCTACAAGAAGCTACTAGAGAGCAAAGGAGCGAAAGTGACAATTTCTGCGAACCTTAATTTTTAAAACTGGAAAACATGGGCAAATCAATATGGACTTTTCTGAAATTTATAGGGAAGCTAATCTTGCTTGTGTTGTGGGGTTGCTGCCGACTTGCAGAACTCATCTTACAACAAGTCAATGTATTTCTTCAATCATACATTAACAAACACTAATCCCTAAACAAAATGAAAATCATAGAACAACTCCTCATACTCTTTATAAAACTTCTAGAAAGTATTTTCAAAGGAATCTTCGAGTTTATACAATTCGCTTGGACTGCTATTCCTAAAAAGAAGGATAGCTACAATGCAGAATTTGTAAGTGCTAGAACACTGCTATCAAGCAGAGAATATGGCTTCTGCCTCACAGGCAGAAGAAATTTATCAGTTAAAAATTCGTATCAGAATTCGCTCATCATTGGAGGCACTGGTACAGGAAAATCAAGCGTGGTACTCTTTCCCTCACTTTACACTATGAAAGGAAGTTTTGTCATTCACGATCCATCGGGTGAACTTTTTTCAAAAAGTGCAGGATTCTTAAAGCAAAGAGGATATGAAATAAAAGTACTGAACTTTGCTAATCCAAATAATTCTTCTGGTTACAATCCACTTGTCAGAGCGCAAAGCTCATCGGATATTCAGAAGGTTGCTTCACTCTTAATTGAAAATGCATTAGGAGGAAAAAGCAAAGACCCTTTTTGGAATTCTCAAGCGACATCCTTGCTTGCCATGCTTATCACCATCTTGAAAAAACAAGCACCCGAATTTCAAAATCTTTACAATGTAAGGCAACTCTTAAACCGATTAGGTGGAAATCCTGAATCAGTAGATGCTTTGTTTTCAGAATACGCAGATGAAATTCTGTTTGCTGAATACAAATCCTTTATCGCTTATGATGACAAAGTTGTAAGTGGAGTCATTGCAACTTGCAAAGCTGCGCTTCAACTTTTCAATGATGAATCCATTGCAAAAGTTACATCAACTGATAGCCTTGACCTTATCGAATTTAGAAACAAACCAACAGCATTGTTCATACAAAATTCAGTTGCCGACCAAAAATATTATTCTGTCTTAACCTCACTTTTCTTCGAACAATTCTTTGCTTTCCTTCTATCACGCTTTCCTAATGAAAAGGAGAAGGATATTTTCTTGTTAATTGATGAAGCATCATCACTCTACCTTCCAACATTATCACTAGCAGTTGCCAATGTCAGAAAGCACCGCTCAGGAATCATGCTCTTGGTACAAGATTTTAATCAATTGGTAAATCATTATGGAAAGAATAATGCAGATGCTATCAAATCGAACTGTTTTGCAAAAATGTATTTCACTGGAACTTCTCTAGAAACAGCGAAAGAGTTAGAACAAACCTTAGGAAGATATGAATACAAAGATGAAAAGGAAAGAACGGTAGTTCGACCACTCATGACTAATGATGAAATCAGAACAATGAAAGATACCCAAGCTATCTTGATTTGTGGACACCATCAACCCATAATGGCGAGACTTAAACCTTACTACCGACAGTCGAAGTTTAAAGACTTTAGCAACATTCAAGCTCCGGAGATTATCGGGCAACTAGCTTCTGAAAGCATTCCTGTATTACCCCTAAATCAAAAAGTAAATGAGCAAAAGGAACAATAACGGACTATGGGAATATTTAGAAGCTACAGGAGTTCTTGAAAAGGGAACGGATGCGGAAATTAAGGCAGCGAAACTTGCTTACCGCAAGGAGTACCTTTTGAAATACAAGCAGACCCAGCGCAATCATAAACCAGAGTTTACTGTCAACTTTTCAAACAGCAATGGAGAGTTCAGCAAAGTAGAGCATGCAGCGAAAAGGCATAAAATGACAATTACCGCCTTTATTCGCTCTGCGGTGATGTCTTACCTAGACCAAAGCTATATCGTTCCAAATTCAGAACAAATTGTCCATTTAGAGCAAATCCTTTCAGAATGTTTAAATCAGATTCAGAGCATTGTAAAAACGAGGGAGAAATATCATTGGGAGCGAGATCAGAAGTTTGAAAGCATAGAAAAAATCATTATTCGATTAGAAGAAAGAATAAATCTGGTTTTTAGAAACCCACCACTTGCTCAAAATGATTGTCAAAGTAAAATCCTTTAAGCGACCAAGCTTTAAGAAACTACTGGAGTATATGCTCCATGACAATGCTCGACTATTTGATGAAAAGGATAAAAGCTTTGTTCTAACACACAATTTAAAAGGAGATGATATTGAAAAATGGGTAAATCAGTTTAAAGAAAATGAAACCCATCGCTTACGAAAAAGAAAGGATTCAGTAATTCTCACCCATGAGATACTCTCTTGGCACAGAGATGATGCAAAGAACATTTCCTTAGACAAGATGCAGGAAATGGCAAGGGAATACATTCAGAAAAGAAATCCCAAAGGAATGTATGTTGCAGTTCCGCATTTCGACAAAGAACATTATCACATTCATATCTGTGCTTCCGGTGTTGAATATCGAGCAGGAAATGCAATGCGAATGTCCAAATCAGATTTTGGAAAACTCAAGAAGGAAATACAGAATTATCAGATTGAGCATTTTCCGGAATTATTAAAATCAATTGTAGCTCATGGAAAAAGAGAAAGGGGAAAAGCAAGCGACAGGGAATACAACTACAAGCTAAGAACGGGAAGAGATACAGAAAAGGAGCAAGTAATCGGAATGCTTAAAACCTGTTACAAGAAAGCAAATTCAAGAGATACTTTTTATCAATTACTTAATGAGTGCGGGCTAAAAACTTATGATAGAGGTGGTAAAACAACTGGAATAATCTTCGGAAGAAACAAATTTCGTTTTAACCGAATTGGCTTTACAGAAGATAGAATTGAAATGCTAAACATAATGCACAACAAGCAAAGGGAATTAAGGGAATTAAGAGGCAACTCTAAAGACAGAGTGCGAAACATTAATCGTTAATATTTAAAATTATGACTAATACTCAACAAAATCAACCAAACACAACTAAAGATATATATCAAATAGTTACCAATCACATCATAGAAAAACTTGAAAGGAAAATTGTTCCATGGCAACAACCATGGACAGATTCAGGATTACCAAGGAATTTAGTATCAAAGAAGCCATACAAAGGAATTAATGTTTGGCTTTTAAATTCCTTGAATTATTCCCAAAACTATTTCTTGACCTTCAATCAAATCAAGGAATTGGGAGGCTCAGTAAAGAAAGGAGAAAAGTCACAAATGGTGGTTTTTTGGAAGTGGCTTGAAAAGGAAGCTGAGAAAACTAAGGAAGTGAAGAAAACTCCATTACTCAAATACTACACAGTTTTTAATATTGATCAATGCACAGGAATTCCGAAAGAAAAATTGCCAGTTAAGGAAGAAAAACAGAACAATCCAATTGAAGCTTGTGAAAAAGTTATTAATGAAATGCCTAAAAAACCAATCATCAAACACGATGAACAAAGAGCGTTTTACCATACAGGGCAGGATTATGTGAATATGCCTAAGCTTGAAACATTTGTTAATAGTGAAAGATATTACGGAACGCTTTTTCATGAATTGGTTCACGCAACTGGACACAGTGAAAGGCTTAACAGAAAGGAATTGCTGGAACAAAAAGGCCCACAAACAAGAGATTATGCCATAGAAGAACTTACCGCAGAAATGGGAGCTTCATATCTGAAATCTTACACCGGAATCCCACATCAAAATTTTGAAGATAACATCGCTTACATACAACACTGGCTTGAGAAATTAAAGAAGGACAAGAAATTTATTGTTCATGCGAGTGGACAAGCACAGAAGGCTGTGGATTATATTTTAGGCGTAAATATGGAGTTTCCAAATAAATCAATCCCTGAATTGCCAGAAGATAAGGAATTGGAAAGTGATAAAGTTAAAGGGCTAAAATCAATAAGAGAAAAAAGAGCTTCCACTCGCCAAATTGCAATCCACAGCAGACATTAGACATTTACTTGTGTTATGCTAGTATGAAATTTAAAGTTAATCATTTAAAAGATAACAATGGAAGAAAATACAGAAAGAGAAGGTCTTACAAAAAAAGAACTCATATTTCTTAATATGATTCTCTATTTCAGTATCTCTCTCGCCCTGTTTCTAATAACAGCGCTCTTTATGCAACTGTGGTAATCTCACACAGCAATAATACAGGACAATAAATCCTGTATTATTTTTTGCCATCCGGAATTAAATCGATTTCCTCTCGCAATTTTTTTATTTCTTCAATGTCCTCTTCGGCAAAACTAAAAACCTCTAATTCATATTTTCCTCTAGAGGTTGTTTTCGTTACCAAAGTTGAATTGGTTCCTGTTTTTTGGAATTTTAAATCAGGGTTTTGATTGTTGTTTTCAATAGCAGATTTATTCATAGTCGATATTTATTTGGAATGTTCAGGTAATGAAAATTTTTCTTGAAATCTTTTAGTGATATTAAAAATACCCTCTGCGCAACCCATTAATAACGGAGTGTCGCTATCTTCATTAAACACGTTCTCGGCATCACAATCCAAACACAAAAAGCCTAGTAATCCATCCTTTTCTGAGCCATCAAAGCTTGGAATAAAAATAGGAGCAACAATCGCACTTCTATATTTTAAGGGCCAATGCTCTCTTCTTTCTTCAATAGTTAAACTCTTGAGATAATCAACATCGACACCATTATCCTTAAAGCTTTCATTCTCATACCCTTTGTCAATTGCCATGGGTAATGAATTACTAAAAAAATACTTATCCCGTTTTTGATTAATGATTCTATCCCATATATCTCGATAAGCAGTGTTTTTCTTATAGTATCTGGCTTTATTTACATCGTCATATTCATACCTATCGCTTGAGTTCCGGTCTCGAATTAAGGTAAAAACTTTGTTTTCATCGTTGCTTTTTATATCTGCACGACCCAAGTTAGGCTTAATACAAACGGCACACTTCGCATTTGTATTGCCTGTATGCGAAACAATTATCTCTGTAAAGACTTCAGATATATCACCGCAAAATTTCTCAAGTGCCACTAGATATGAAGCCTTTGTGCTTTTTGAAGTAGGCTTTCCATTACTCAGTAAACTACTTAGTTCCATTGAAATAAAGGTGTTCTTAAAAGCCTCATCATCCTTAATTGTTTCATGCAGTTTCTTTAATGCTTCTATAAGTTCCCTAAGGTAATTGTTGTTTTCCTCCATTTCGACCCGTAGTATCTTGTGGGTGTCACTAAAACCTCTGTTAATCTTATGCATGACACGAGCAAACTTTGCGTCACGAGCCATTTTTCTTCTTTCTACACCCCACAACCTTTTCTCCTTAATGTGTGCATACGCATTTACAATGAAAGCCAATACCAGAAAAATAAAAACAGACCAAAAGGCACTTAACTGCCACCAAGAAAGTGTCGATAGTTTTTCAGGAATTAGGTGATGAAACAATAAAGTTAAAGCTGAAATTTCTCCTAATGCACGAAGAGTTGCGCCAATAATGTGCCAGTCCCTGTTGGGTGATAATTTATCAAGTTGCTTACTGATGGAATTTTTAACTTTTTTCAAATTTCAACAGCAGAGTTATACTCTGCACCAATATTATAGATTGTTTTGACAGTATATTCTTAATAACTCTTAATGTTTTCTACATCGATTTGTTTATATCGTTGGCTTCTAATTCAACCAAAATTACTCTATTGCAATGCTTTTACACAATTAATGACACATAGGTTTCGATTTTAATGAAATACTTTTATTATTAAACTACCTCACCACCGCAACCTTGCCTCTATCCACAATTTTGTTACTTAACAATACTGTATAATAATACACTCCGTTTTCGAGTTCTAAATAATTTACCAATAGGGTGTGCATTGCTCCATAAAGATTTCTGCGCAACACTTCTTTACCATAAGCATCATAAAGTACAAACAGGGCAATATCATTAACAGTCAAGTTGTAATTAATGTAAAAATAATCCGAAGCAGGATTAGGATTAATGCGAATAACTTCATTCTGAATTTGGAATTCAGCATTCATAATACCCAATTGTAATGTATCGCAGACACTACCACTATCTGCACCTAGCTCATAATTAGGATGGTTAGGAATTGATCTCCAACCGAAACAAGGTAAATGCAATGCATGTTGCCGCACATCGCAAGTAGGTCCTGCACTATCAGGCTTATTAATATAGTGAAAATCAATTACGCTATTCCCAGAAGTTATATATATTCTTCCATCTTCAGCTAAGTATTGAAGAAAAAAATCTGATTGGAATGGTGGGATAGGTGAATAATAGCCATCATTTACTGCGACAGTGTCAACTGTTGGGCTAATGGCATTTGCATCAATTTGAAAAACATGGGCAACCGTGGAAACATATAAATACCTTGAACTAGAGGAAAAGCAAACACCCCCGGCGGCTTCAAAATTACTTGTTGAAAAAAGATGGTAGTTTGTAATGCTTCCAGAGCACCGATCAAAATCAAATACTCTTACATCAGTAATATAGTGAATTCCACCCGTCATGTCAACGTAACCACTTGAGTATGCGAATTTTTTACCGTCAGGAGAAAAGCAACTTTGTCCCACACTATTTTTATAGTTTAACACCCCTCCCATAGATTGACTGCTGACATTTTGAATACCAAACGGTGTGACTAATACTTTATATATAATGTCAGAATTGTCTTTCACCATAAGTACCCACCAATCTCTACCATTAGCATGTTTTACGGCAGAAATACTCCACATTAAGGTATCATTAAAAGCAATCTGATTTTTTGCAATCACACCCCCTAAGCCTCCATTTAGGTTCATATCTATTACCGTGTAGAAAAGTTCGGTAGCAGATAATGAGGCGTTGTAATTTCCTACTGTGTGAAAAAGAATGTACTTTAATGAGTCACCGGGGTAGGGAATTATTAAATTGGCATTCAATAGATTCAAACAATAACTGTTTGACATAGAATTTACCATCGGCCCCGGGTTTAATCCTGTTCCATTTTGCATGGTGTCACCAAAGGCATCTGCTATCCATACACCATTACTACTAAAGAGCAGATTACCGCTCCTGTCAGATATATTTCCCTCTGTTGCTAAAAAATTTATTTTACGTGTAGTTTGCGGTTGAATTACTGTGCTGCCGGTATTGAATGAAATTTTGGCACGCTCGCAAGTTGTAACCGGGCTAGTACCGGAATTGTAACCAACTAGCCAATTATTCTTTCTACCTTGTCCAAAAGCATTGGAAACAATTAAGGTGAGTATTAGAATTTTTATTTGAATTGCTTTCATAGAATTATAAATCACACTTCCTTAGGTAAGAAAGTGTGATTTAAAAAATGTTATTTAATAATTCCGAATTTACTTTTACCAATTAGGCTTCCGTTGTCCATTACCTTTGCTACATAAAATCCAGCGTCTAAATTTTCCGTTCCAAATGTAAATCGGTTCTGCTTGCAGGGCAGGCTAATTTCTCTAATTAATTTACCTGTCAAATCAGTAATTTGCAATTTACAATCTGTTTCACCCATTGTTGTATAGGCAACTGTTGCATTGGCTTTTGTGGGGTTGGGCCAAATACTAATGTAGGTTGTAATTGCAATTCCATCAGCAGTCTCCTCTACTTGTGGGTTTGCTTTTCTGAAAATCCCTTCTGCAAGGCAAGTAGCTCTATCATCAAAAACAGTATTCGGGTGCAATTTCAAATATTTAATACGCGCTTTATAAACTGCTTCACCGCCTGAATAAGGACATTGCTGTGCAATGGATAATAACTGACTTTCTTGTGTAGCGTTATAAGTATGCAAACCTGAAGCATCGGAGGCTAAATGTATTTCGGTGAGTAATTTTTCGTTTTGCTCAGGTACCATTGAACTCAGGACATTACTGTTGTTTATTTCAGCATATGCCCTTTCACCTGTTCTCATACTTTCTCGTTGTATGCTCATAGTTTTAATTGTGCTGTGTAATACATTTATCCTGTTGTGCAGAGAAAGGGATGCAACATCGAGACTCGAACTGTTACCAGAAGCTTTTCTTAAGCTATCTATTAGTTGAAGACTGTCATTCGCCAATGAAACCAAGCTATCCGCAAGGTGCATCGTGTTTTTAAAATAAGCATCATAGCTGCTCATTTCTTTCACATCCTCTTTCACAATAGTAGATTTACCTACAGGACTGGTAGAATGTGTATTGTAAAAACTTTGCATGACAGCTTCGCTAAGTAAAGCTGGGTTTGCTTTCAGTTTTTCATATAGATAATGCTTTGCCATGTTGCGGCTTTCAGGAGTAAAATCAATGGTATTAATATTTCCATTGGCAATATCCAAATCAAGCATGGTCCGCATTTCAGCCCTCTCTACATCTGAATTTGGTCTTGTACAATCTTCCATTTCAGAACAGTTGACAGGAGAACCAGATTGTTGGCCAAACCAACCTGTACTCGGGTAAACACTTGGAAAATACTCTGGACCAGAAAATGCATTAACATAAAAAGGTGAACTACCAATACCATTATAGTTTGCGTTCACCGCAGCATAAGCAGGTGAACCTCCATTACCAAATGGCCCCTCCCATTTGTTACCCGCCTGTATTTGTGCATCAATTATGGCATAACTATTCAGATGTAAGCCTTCCTGATGCGTATACATTAGATTAGTCTTAAAATCAGTTTCTGGGTTCACTCCGTCAAACTCAATACCCACGTATGTATTATCAGTGCTATTGCAATGAATGCTCATACGCTGGCTAATGCTCTGGTGAATGCCATAAGTATAATAATTATTAGAAGATGATTCGCCTTTAATATCGTTGCAACTAACCCTCATCCCATAACAAGCCTCTAAAACAATTCCAGCAGTTTCATCACCGTTGGCCATTATCGTTGTAATTACATTTTCAAGGATGTGGGACTCTCCATCAATGTTTGTAGCTTTAATTCCTGCATTGTGCTCAATTCCATATATTGAGTTTCCTTGAGCGTAAAACATAGAATTATTGTCAGAGCTTTCTGAAACATCAATTCCAATACCCCCTGAGTGGTCAGTTTTGATATAGTTATTGTCCACCTTCATATAATGACTGCCTGTATTTTCACTTAAAAACACGCCTCTAAAGTTTGCATATATCCCATTGCCTATTACTTCAATTGGAAGGTCGTTAGAAGTGTTGGTTACTACAACCCCTTTTCCAACATCCACCATTTTACAATCATGAACATTAACAGCAATATGGCTAGTAACCACTCCGTTGTCACAATTATAAACGGTAGGATTTGCTAATGTTTGATTTTCGCAGGGAGCAACATCTACTGAAAAATATCCTTCATCACCCGCTGTAGCCATTACTGCACCGCCCAGTGGTCCATAATTTTCATCATCTTCAGAATGTATCTCCTTAAAATCGTTGTTCTGAATCATAATGTTGCAATTACGCATCATAATTCCTGCATTCATTTGAGAAAAATGATTGGTCATATAACCGTAATTTCCAATAGTTCCAAGCATGTTATTGAATTCAATACCTGCCTTCGAATAAATACCATGTGCTGGTTGACCATTGTAATCGGTTTTGAAATTACCAGTGGATGTGAATGTATTACCAAGAAGAGAATAGTCAAGATTATAATACGAATTGTCAGGATTTTCGGGTGCATAAATTCCAACAATATTGTCTGTAAAATCGCAATCTGTAATACTTAAGTAACCATTGGGATGGGGAACAGTAATCCCAGTCTGAGCATCACTAATTGAGCTACCGATGTCAGAAATAATTTTGCAGTCGTTACCAGCAATTATTCCTTGCCACATTCCTGTGCAACCCAAAAAATGAGTATTATTGAAGAAAAACTCAACGCCATCATTCATATGTATTACTGAACCGGGAGCCGCAATGACATTACAATCGGCTAAATAAAAAGATTGGTCAATGTCGAGTGTCCCATTTAGAAAAATAATTTGATTTGAAAGGCCTGATCCAAAATCAGAAGATTTTGCATACTCATTGATGGTAATATCCGGATTCATTTCACAGCAAGAAGGCCCAATGTTGACGAATTGTGAATCAACCCCAAATACACCATTATCATCAATAATGTGCTTTATTTTAAAGGTATAATTCCCATAAGGTGGCGGAGCTTGAGTAACTCCAGAGTTATCATTATGTGGTGCATAGTAATCCCACATATAGCTCTCAGCCCCATTTATTGGTGTACTTCTAAAATCACCAAACTGCCAAATGTGTACTGCTGTTGGAGAGGTATTTGTTGCTGAAACAGTTACTTGTCCTGGATTTGCACATGACTGCTGTCCAATTAAAAAGGCTTTATCAATGTTTTGAGCGTCAGGACAACCATGAAAAAATACATGAAAGCCTTGGGTCCAATAATTTAAAACTGCACCACCTTGAATATTAAGTGTTGTTCGATAAGTTGCGGCATGAAGAAGGAAACTATTAAATCCTAATGGTCTCACATATCCAAGAGAGTTTGAGTTATCAAAAACCAAATTAAAAAACCAATATGGACCATTATTTACTGACACTGGGCTAACGAATTCAACGTGTATTTGTCTTTTTAAATATTGAACAGGATTTGTGCCTGAATTAGAAATATAAGCGTTAGTAGCGGGGCCAAGGTAAGTTGATGCACTGTAATCTACAGCAAATGGGCTAGTTAATGTGGAAGAAGTTAAAGATAATGGTGGGGTTATAAAGCCAGGGTAAACAATCATCAAATCAATTGATTTAACATTGCTAACTTGGGTGTGAATGCCTAATGTAATATTTGCAGTAGTCGCATTACAGTCCGCATTTCCATAGGTTATCATTGGACAACCTCTTTTGACATCAACACAGGCCGAAGCATCATCTAAGAAAATGGAATTGCTAGCATCTCTTAATGTAACAGTGTTAACATGTGATAAACAATTCCCCAGATTTGTAAAATATCCACTATATGTAAGTATATTATTACATCCCGGTTCTAGGTGAATTAATCCGTCAATTGTTGATGGATGTGTAATGACTCCACCTAAATTTAAGGTAATAGAAGCACTTTGTAAAATAAAATCAGGAGGAGCAACATCCGTAAGAAAAACATCAGCGGAAGAGGCTGTGTTATTGCACATAGTAATTGTAAAGGTTTCAGCCATACCAGCGTAGGTAATTGAATGTTTGACCGTTTTGTTGATTATAAAGCAGTCTCCACTTGGTACTACATTAACAGTAGCTGATGCTTGTTGGGTGCACCCACCTTGATTGCTAGTAACTGTGTAAGTGGTTGTAACATTGGGATTAACTGTTATCGAGGTGCTAGTTGCTGCCCCTGGTGTCCATGAATATGTTCCTCCTCCGGTAGCGGTTAAGGATACTGTTTGAGTCTGAGGGTTACACAGTGAGGGGGCAGATGCTGTAATAGATATTGTTGAGGGTGTAGTAACATTAACGACCGCAGGATTTGAAATGCTTTCACACTGATTGTTCCTAGCAATGGCAAAGAAAATTCCAGAGTTTACTACTGATATTGATGAAGATGTTGCAAAATTGCTCCACATAAAAGGTGTCGGTGTTGAAGATAAAGTGACTGCGCTCCCAATGCAAATTGAGGAAGTTCCAGGAGTAACAACGGGTGCTGTTGGTGAACTTGTGGATAAAAGCATCGTATTAGTTACATTCTTGGAAACAAGACTTGTACACCCATTTGCATGTGAAACCAAAACAGAATAAAGAGCAGCGTCACAAACACTAATACTGCTTGTAGATGCTCCTGTTGACCAAAGATAAGTTTCAGGACCTGAGTAACCTCCAAATCCAATATTGGGATAAACCGTTAAAGCAACATTATTTCCATTACTACAAGAGCCATTTCCACATGAAGCTACAATAAATCTATCAGGATTTGTCAGGTAAGAAATTTGAATAGTATTACTGCTCCCTGAACAACTTACATTACTGATCTGACACGAATAGTTCCCACTAGATGATATTGATAACTCATAAGCATTTGGAGCGCCAGGAATAGGTATACCGTTATTTAGCCAAGTATAATTTGCTCCTGGAATATTCCAATTGGCTTGCAACCAAATTGAATTACCTCCGCAAACATTTGATATTGGACCAGTTGCATTAGATTGATTTAAAGCTGTAATTTTTAAAGTTCCATCAATAATAATTGTCTGTGCATAAGAATAACTGCAGCCACCAGGATATGTTAAAAGTAACGTTGCAGTGTATGTATCTGGTGGTAAATTGTAAGTTAAAGCATTTACACCTGTTGCACCTGAAATGGGCCCAACAACAGGGTAATTAACTGTTCCAGATGGATTACCGGTCGAAGGAATAAAAGATGTACCTGAAGAATTTACCATAGAATAAGAATATCCATTTCCGACCTCAATGGGTCCTTGATAATTTAATTGCACGGTGTGCAAATTTCCACCATTAGGAGGACAACCATCAACTTTTGAAAGAAAAGTAATTGGTTTACCTAAAGTCTTTTGCATGTATGATTGAGCAAACCATTGGCATGCTCCAGGTAAGACTCTGTTCCCCAAATTTGCATCATGAAGTATACCACTACAAAAATTGTCATTTGCAAAATCCTCGTAAAAATCCCGTTCTGCAGTAAAAATATTTCTATTAGACGCTAATGGAAAATAAGTTCCTAAAAAATTAGAACCTAGTGGGGGACCTCCTGTGCTAGGTGATTCAGCACTAAATATTGGATGATAATCAGTATTATCAACAGTATTTAAAGTGTTACATAAATTTATACCTGTTACGCAGGTCGACACATTCGCATTGCCGAATGTACGAAAACGTTGACGATACAAAGGTTGAGCGTTTATATTTGGAATGGGAAAATCATTATAAATATTTGTTGGGTCATTACTGTAATAGTGTGCTAGAATCCTATCTATTCGTCTTCTTGCTGTGCTACCAGATGGGATATGACTTAAAAGGGGGTCTAATCCGTCAATAAATTCACCTATTTCACAATGTGTTCTTGGAAGATGTGAATTTGCTCCTGTAGGAATATTTGCATCTACCAATATTCCAAGATAGGATTCAATAAAGAGGGGGTGAGGATGACTAAATCGAATATTGTCGAGTTGATTAATTAATCCAATGTAGTCCGCCTGATGAGGAGGGGTGTTTCCATCATCATAAAATAAACCACTTGAACTATTCCAGAACTCATATTCAGAAGTTATAATATCAATATAATTGTAATTACAATTAGCCACATTATTAACTCCTGTATAAAGTGGATTATCAATAAAGGCAAGCCGAATGGCTTGTTTCAATATTTCTGATTGTATTAATTTTGGAATGTAATCGGGGTCATCACTTGGTATTTCGTATTGTAAATAAAGCAACCCAGCGTAGTTGGGGTCATTGAGTTGAGGTGGATACAGTGTTATCGGTGCTGTTTTAAGACTACCAATGTTTGGCAAATTTGAATTGTAGTTTTCGCCAATTGTTGCACCAACATATTGAATGCAATACTGACTCCTTGCCTTGCAAATAAATTCTTGCAGCGCAGGCACAAGTGTAGTTTGATTGCTAGTAGTTCTGAATATTTTATATGTATCATAGAGAAGCAAATAGGTAATGTGATTATCCATGCAATAATTGAGCAATGCATCTTCGGCAGGTATATTGCCAAGAATGCTTAAAGCTTGGACATAATCGTTGTTTAAATCTGTTGTAATAAACCTGTTAACATACATTCCTCTTTGCTCACCGGTTACCCCTGTCTGTTGGGCAATAGAGTAAATACTTTGAGACAAAAACATTAGCAAAAATGCTAACGAAAAAAGCATATTTTTCTTATTGTTTAAAATGGAGTGCTTTAGTTTTTTCATGAAGGTTAATATTTAGTATATAATAATTTTCTTTCTGAAAATTCCATAATTAGTATTTACTTCTAATGCATAGAATCCAGGAGTTAATTTGGAAACATCAATAGTTGAGAGTCTGCCCATTGTTTTAAATACAAGTTCACCAGAAAGGGAATAAAGGCAGACTTTTTGGGGAATAATCGAATTATCGATGAAAAATAGTTTAATGAAAGAATGAGCTGGGTTAGGATACGTATACATTGCATATTCTCCCAAAACATCTAATGAGGGAGCAGATAAAATATGATCCATATTAAGTTTTACCAAAATAAGCGAATCTTGGAAGTGCCCCAAATTTGGATCGTAACTATATCCATATAAATAATAGTTTGACCTTTGGAATAAAAGTGAATAAAAGGTATAGTTGTGACCTGCAAATAAAGAGCATGTCCAAACAGTATCTCCGTTTACCTGATTACATAAGGAAATCAATGTAGGTAAACCACCTGTTGCTGCACCGTTGCTTAGTATACCTAATGTATCATTGTACAACTGCCCAGTTCCTCCAGATTTTAATGTGGTATCCTGAAACATCCAGTTAATGCTACCATTAATTGGGTTAAGATTGATTACTAAACTTGTTACTATATTATTACTTCCTGTCAAAGTACCTTTGCAAAATAGTTCGTTTTTTGAATTTATCAACACATTTGAAATATCTTCACCAGAGTAGGAAGGTGGATTACCTACAAAAGGGAAAAGCCATTTTTTATTTCCAGCACTATCAATTTTGGCGATACCACCATCATAGCCTGAAGGCGAAAAACTGTAGGAAATAGATGCAAGAAGGTAGCAATTTGCGGAATCATCGATAACAATGCCTCCACCATATCCATAATTGTATAGAGTATCTATCAGAACATGTTCCCATTGCCTTGTTCCATCAGGTCGATACTTTTCCAAGCGCATCCTATAAGTTGGAGGGCAGCAGCTAGTAGTTCCTACTGCATAAATATTTCCAGATTTATCTGCTTCAATCTGAGAAATATAATTTTCAGTTGTTGAGGAATCAACATGCACCCACTGTACATTTCCACTGCTATCATACTTCATTAAAAGCGAATGCGGGTCTCCGGTTGAAATTGGGTTCGCATAACCACTTATATAAATATCTTTGTTGTTTAGAAGCTTCATGGAGTTAAAGGACGCAGCAAATCCAGCTGAATTTCCCCAACTCCTTTTCCATTCAAAAACACCTTGTTCGTTATATTTAATTAAGACGCCTTGGGAATTTGTAAAAGTAAAATCATACGGAAGATTTGTAACCCCTGCAACATAAACATTATTGAAAGTATCGATTGCTAAGGCCATGCACCTGTCCAACCCATTAAATAATGTGTCGTCATAAGTAGCAGACCATATCTCAGTTCCTAGAGAGTCGTATTTGATTGTAATGATATCGCTCCAATTAGGAGAAGAATTGCCATAAGTACCACAAGCAATAATATTTCCTGATTTGTCAAAACTTATTAGTCTGCCTATAGTATGTGGTTTTTTCTGAATCCAATCTACTGTAATATTTTGAGCATAATTAGAAAGTGAAATAAACAGAAAATAAAACCAAAAAGAAATGAGAAAGGGAATAAATATGCTGGCTTTCATTAAAGTTGTATTTGGCAATCAACCCTTCTTACTTATTTTAAGAAAATAAATCAGTATTCAAATTATTAGCGAAGTAAATAAAATAATCTAAATATACAACCACCTATTCGATTAATTTTCAAAGGGGTCCGGGGAAATGTGTTCCCCGCAAGATTGCGTATGGCGGAAAACGAAAGTTGACCGTCCATACGCAATCTTGCTATGCAGGTAGTGAAGCCTGAATTAAGTTTCTTATATCCGTAAGCTTATACTCAAATAGATATTTTGGTTAACTACACAATAACGTAGGGACGAATAGCAGGTTCTGGAAATTTTAAAGATTCGATCCTTCAAAGCTTGCACGAAAGGCCCAAAGTATTCCCTACTCCCCAGTATTGTCGCTACCAGAAGTGTTTTCTGTCTGTGGAGGCGGTGGAGGCGGTGTAGGAGTAAATTTGAAATCAGGAAGTTTGCTTTCATTTAAAGCTCCTGAGTATTGTCCTTTTTCTACTACCACATTTTTCTCCGGTTGTGGTTGGGTTTTATCCTTTTCTCCTGACATTTTATATAGATTTATTTGTTAATATTTATGGCTATACCATAGTTATTCTTTAAAAAGGTCTTCATTCGCTCGTTAGCCCTTTTTTCAATCTTACTTTTCACTTCAAAAATAATATCGTCTCCAAAGTTAAATATTTCAGTTGACTGTCTGCGAAGATCAAAGTAAATTTCAACAGCTTGCTCATTAGTAACCTTCTTATGCTGAAGTTTATACCACAATCGTTCAAATTCAATATTTAAAAGGTCAACCTTAAGGCTTTTTGTATTAAGCTCTTTCACATATTTGAAATACGGAATGTAGGGTTTTATTGCGGTAAGTACTTGCGAAAAAGCAATGATAGCAGCCCAAACCATAGGATTGACTTTCCATATAGCCCAAGCTGCGATACTTGTAGATGATGCAATTGCAAGAAAAATATTTATATTCCTATCCCACTTTTGAAACTTGTCAACTAAAAAGCCGAGACAATAACCTTTATATTTTGTATCATTTAGTGATGCCCAAATTTGATCCCTCATTGCTTTTAGCTGTTTACAGTTAAATATTTTGGATTATCAAGAAAGTAAAATAAAGCAAAATAAATGTTAATGGCAACATTCTAAAAGAAAGAAGAAATGGAAAATTCAAAGGCGTAAACACCTAAACAAAAATTCCTAAAGAATTTTTCACTCAAAAAAAGCAAACCAAAGATAGTTTTTCTGAAATTCATTTCAACCTTAACGAACAAGGTGAGTAAGCCATTTGCGGAAAGAATTTTTCTCTTTTGAAGCGGTTGTGTTTTAATCAAACAAGGAAATTCCGGATAGAGGGCAGCAATTCAAAAAAAGGGAAACGACCAATAAAGTCTTTAAAGTCTTACAACAACCCTTCATCAGCAAACGAATAATAGCCGTCATTTGAAAGAATGATGTGGTCAAACAAAGTTATATCTAAAAGCTTTCCTGCTTCTTTGATTTTTCGTGTAAGTGCAATGTCAGTTTCACTTGGCTTTAAATTTCCAGATGGGTGATTGTGAGCCACAATAATTCCAGTGGCAATACACTTAAGCGTAATTGAAAATATAATTCGAATATCAGCAACAGTGCTGTCTAAACCACCTTGTGAAATACAATGCCAACCAATTACTTTGTTTGCTCTGTTTAGAAGCAACAAGTAAAATTCTTCGCGCAATTCAAGATTAGGACTCCAAATATTACGAAGCACGGATTCGCAATCTTTGGATGAAGTAATTTTTTGCATGTCTTTGAATTTTACCTTAGTAGAATAAGCTACCTTTATTTCTGCTAGATTGGATGTAATTAATGTTTCTTGCATGGGACGAGTTTATTATTGTTGCTCGTTTGCTTACAAGCTGCAAAAATGAAATTCCAAAAGGAAATTGGAATACCGGAAACAAGGTTGAGGATATGCCGAGAAATCTTTTGGAATCCCGACAGGGTTAATAATTCACTTTTTGTGGCTGTACTTTTGCATACAATAAAAAACCGATTGCAAGAATTTTACACAACTGCTGAATGAATCTCATTCAATTACAGGAAAATCAAAAAATGCGGAATTGATGTAACCATTGAAACACAGACAAACACCAAACGCGTAAACACCCAATCAAAATTCTTCCGCTGTTTGTCAACGGTTTTTGGGAAAAGAATTTTTACAGCTTAAAAGTGTTATCTAAAAATTGTTTTTCCGAAATACACTTAAACCTTTACAAACAAGAGTGGGCAAGCCATTAGCCTCAGAATTTTAATCTTTTGAAGCGGTTGTGTTTTCGTCAAACAAACTATCCCCTATGAGAAGGAAAGGCAAGTGTAACGAAATATAAATTAGTGTTGGCAAGGGATTCAAAGCTTGAATAGCAAAATCTTGAATAAGGGCACTTTGGTAATTTATATTTCGTTTCTCTTGTGTGCGTTGCTTGCGGTTAGTGAAATGAATGCCGTGCGTAACAGAATTAATGAACTTACTGCAAGCAAATAAATTATCATATCCTCAAAATTTAATTCCATCGCTTAAAATTAGCTTTCATGTTAAAGGATAAAAGTAGGAGTTTTTAGACTTTCATTTTTTTGATGAATTCTTACGTCGTATTTATTAAATCTGACAACAAATTTTTGAGTTTAAAACAGTTAAAATTATAAAAAATTCAGCAAACCATTGCCAGTATTGAATTTTTACAATAATGAAATTTTTGAATTTATCGTAGAAATACGAATTGATTTTTCAATTTATTTTATATTGCTTTATCGCAAACTAAAAGTTGCTTAATCTGGAAATTATTTCACTGCATAAAAATGAAAAAAAATAACAAACAAAACTTAATTGTAAATTTTTATAATTGGGATTACAAATAATTAGGATGAAAGAAGAATTGCATTACAGATTTTTAGATATGAAATAACAAATATGGGACAAATCCTGTTACTTGTGTTGCAGAGTAAGATTTTTTTAAAGATTTATTTTAATGAAGAAGGCTAATTAAAAGAATTTAAACAGAAAAAATACATAAATCAATAAGGCAATTTTTGTTACCTTTACTTAAATGAACAATATAAAAGCAATTATATACCAAAGTGAATTAGATTTCATCGCAAGATGTGTGCTTGATTACCCAGATATAGAGACTGGTGGAGATTTTTTTGGCTTTTGGACAAAGGAAGGAAATCCGGTTGTTCAATATGTTATCGGTCCTGGTAAAAAAACTACACGCACTTCAACCTCTTTTTATCAAGATATTGATTATTTAAAGGAATGCGGAAAATTTTTAAACGGAAAATATGGATTTGAACATATCGGTGGTTGGCATTCTCACCATCGTCTCTCACTTGCACATCCAAGCGGGGGTGATGTTAATACAATGAGAAATGCATTAAGAGGAGGAAACATAGAAAAATTTCTTATTTCAATTTCTAATATTGAAGGAAATTCAAATGTTACAATAAATGGTTTTTTGTTTAGTCGAAACAATCCCAATGATTACAGTATATGTAATTGGCAAGTTCTTGATGGAATTAGTCCATATCGGGTCGATATAAATAAAATGAATCTAGACTTATTTTTAGACCTTAATACAAATAGAATATCTTATAATTCAAATCTACAAGAAGTAAATAATAGAAACGATAAAAAAGGAAGTATCGAAAAGCCGGAAATGCCTAAAAGTTCATTTTGGAAAACCGACAAGGGCAAGGAAACTATAAAAAAAATGTATGAGGCTCTTAATAATAGAAAAGATATTACACAATTCGAGATGATTCAAAAGGATGATGGACGATTAGCTTTTAGATTCATATATAAAAATCATGAAAATGAAATTATTTTACCACATGAATACCCTGAAAAACAGATTGAGGTAAAAAGAAAATTGCCAAACGATTTGTTTACTAATATTGAATTTCCTCATCATAGGAATAAATCTATTTGGTCGGACTTTGATTTAACTTTAAGGTATATTGAATCAAAATTTAGAAGAAATATTAAAGATTAGTTTTATGGCTTGGACTACTGAGCAAAATAATAGATTAATAAAGGAAAAGGAGATATTAAAAAAGTATTTCCCGAATTTTGAGTTTAAATACTACGGTACAATACTTTGTCTTGAAGGTTGGATGTACACAAACAAAAAGACTGGATATCACATAAGGCTTTATGTCCCTCCTGATGTCCCAAATTCTGTTCCAGAAGTAGTCATAATTTCACCTTTTCCAGTAAATGATTATTTCGGAAAATCACTGGTAAGTTATGGTACAAGTTCCACAATGCATTTACTAGCTCCTAGAGATAACTGCCCGAAAATATGCACATATAAAGCAACATATTGGAATCCGAATAGGACATTTTACAATGTGCTTATAAAAGTAAGGTTATGGTTGGAAGCTTTAGATGGACATAAAACAACTGGCAAACCTTTAGACACCTATTTACCCCATCAAGTTTAAAAATACAGAAAATGGCAAACGAGAATAATCCACAAAAAGTACAAGAAGAACTTCAGAAAAAGAATCTCAATCAGTCTGAAAAAAAATTGACATTCGACCCTACAACAGGGGAGCTTGTTGTTAAAAATTTTACTGATGCACAGAAAGCGGATGAAGTTGTAGTTGATCAAATATACAAAGACGGTTTTTTTATATAAGCCCCTATGAACCCACTATTGTATTTACTTGAAGAGCAAATAAATTCACACCTTAATTCCACGGAGAATATTAAAAAAATTATAGATGGAGTTGCTTATAGCATGGATGGAAATACTGTTTTTCATGCCTATGTTAACTCTCCTAAAGTTATTCCTGCAAGTAGGGTTATCTCCTGTAAATTTCATTTTTTCAAATCCATTGAAGAATCCAATGAAGCAACAAAAAACCTTATTAAAGATTTGTCGGAAAACAAAACCCCACCGCTTCAAATTTTTATTTATGAGGTTGAAAACACCATCGAATGCAAATCATTTTTTATCGAATTTAATAATGTTTTTGAGTGCGAAATAAAAATAGTTCCTGAAAAGTCAGAACTATATTCAAGAAGTAAAGGGCTTTTAGAAACTGATTCTCTTTCTAAAAAAACTGTTGGGATTGTTGGGCTCGGAAGCGGAGGCTCACCTATAGCTGTTGAATTAGCAAAAGCAGGAATTGGAAAGTTTGTTCTGATTGATTTTGACAGAATAGAACTTTCAAATGTATCGAGACATATTTGCGGAACAAATGATTTAGGGCGGTTAAAAACTTACGCTGTTCGGGATGCCATTCTGCAAAAAAACCCCTATGCAGAAATTACAACTTTGGAAATAGATGTAAATAAATTCCCCACTGAGTGTTCAGAAGCACTTTCAAATGTTGATTTAATAATGTGCGCATCAGATAATGATAGGAGTAGATTTTTTCTTAATGAAATTGCTCTGAAATATAAAATACCTGCCATTTTTGGAAGGGCGATTACAAGGGCGATTGGCGGTGATGTTTTAAGAGTAAGACCCTTTGAAGGCCCCTGTTATAGTTGTCTTTATTCTCAAAACATTAGGTCGGAAGGCGGAGACGATGAGGAGGTATCACAAGAACAACAAGCAAAAAAACTATTGCCTGATTACACCAGTGATAAAGAGATAAAAACAGTAATTCAAGTTGGGCTAGCTTCTGATATTGCCCCTATTTCAAACTTTATGGTTAAGCTTGCATTAGTTGAATTATCCAAAGGATTAGATACAGGAATAAAAAGCTTGGAAGAAGATTTTATATCTGATTTTTACATTTGGGCTAATCGAAGAGAAAACATTTACGAAAGTTGGAGTAAGTTAGAATTCAATTTTAATAAACCATCTATTTTAAGATGGTATGGGGCTAAAGTTTCAAAAGACCCTAATTGCATGGTTTGTGGATAGTAATAAATTAGATTCAGTGGAATGAAAGTAACAAGAATTCACATAAAGGATTATTTGAATTTCAAAAATGAATTTGAAATTGATCTAAGATATCCTTCAGATCACCCTGATAGAAGTAAGGCCGGCAAACCCTTAGAAAAAATTTGTTTCATAGGACCAAGTGGTACGGGAAAAACAACCCTTCTGAATATTATCAAATTTTTCTCTTTTGAAAACAAAATTAATCCTGATTGTTTAAATCAAGACCAATTAAAAGATGGAAATGTAGGTGTCCATTTTTTGATTGGGAATAGTTATAAGTGCTCAAAATGGTCGATTGGGTTTAAAGGAAACGAAAAAGAAAAAATAGAAGCGCAACCAGATGTCGAGCTCAATTATATTGGGGAAAATGGATTAGATAGCAAAGATTGCAAGAAATATATTGAACAACATTTTTTTAAGAGTAGCAATGTGAAATTGGTTTCATTTCCCTACGATGCTATTAGGAATTTTTACAGCCTAACAGATTTGTCAAATTCAAACTATCTTTCTGGAATAACAAAACCAGAGGACGAAAAAAAAGATGTGAATTTGATTCGGCAAGAATATTTAGAAAAGAAAGTTTGGGATTTTAGTAATGATAATATTAATTGGATTTGGAAAATATTTGAAGACATTGTAGAAGAGTATAAGCCCAATTATTTAAGAGAATTAAATAAGTTTCTCTCTAAATCAAAGGAAGATGACAAAAACCATCAGAAATATTTTGATGATTTTAAAGAATGGGAAATACAAAATAAAAACCCATTGGATGAGCATTCACAAAAGCTAGATGTTGTATTAAATAAATTTAATTTAAAAGTTGACACTACAATTGTACAAGAAAAGGTTGAGAAGAAATTTCCAATTATTAGACAAGTAAATAACAAAGATGAAGTTCCAAAATCATTTTTAAGTACAGGCACAGTTCAATTATTGGTAACAACTCTTCCTTTAAGTGTTCTCAATATTGACAAAGCCATAATATTAATTGATGAGCCAGAAAGATCTTTATATCCTGATACCCAACTTGGACTTATTTCATTATACACCTCTTACGCAAAAGACAGTCAAGTTTTTTTTGCCACTCATTCTCCCATTATCGCATCTGCCTTTGACCCTTCAGAAAGAATAATTCTTTATTTTAATGATGAAGGTAAAATAGATTTTAAAAGAGGGGATTCACCAGAAGGTGATGATCCTAATGATTTATTGTATAGGGATTTTGGAATGCATAATATTTTTGAAAAAAAAGGAGAAGATGCCTATAAAAGATATATTGAATTGAAAACTTTAATTCATTCGGAAAAGAATAAAGAAAAACAAGAAGAACTTATGGTTGAGTATTTAGAAATAGCAAGAATTTATCGATTTGGCAAATCAAATGAAAAGAATACTTAGATCTGGCACTTCACCAATAGTTAGCAATTCTTATAGGTATCCCACACATAGCGTTTTGATTCTTGCTGAATTGGATAAGGAACAGGATTTGTATTGTGCATACACAGAAGAAAATTATCGAATCTCTTGCTATACAAGGGAAGTTGAACATTTTAACCCTACATTAAAAAACACTTCTAGTGATGGCTACAATAATTGGTTTTCCGCCTCAGGTCGTTTAAATAGGAAAAAAGGGAGTAAAGAAAGATGGAAAATTCATCAGCCCATACTTCATCCAACGAATGCAAATTTGGAAACTCGTTTAATATATAAAGATGGGTATTATATTCATTCAGATCCATCATATCAGGATGCAAAAAATTTAAAAGATTTCCTTATGCTTAATGAATTTGGTCTACCTGATGCCAGAATTGCTTATATAAATTCACTTAAAGATATGTTGCTAGTATTTGGTGATGTAAATAGTTTGGAAAATTTTCTAATTAGACATCCAATTCAAGTCCATTATAGAACTGCGATTAAAGCAGAGTTCGGAATCACAGTTTAATGTTTTATTTTTTATAAATAAAAACACTTAATTGTTCGCTGAAGGTTTTTAATGTTTCGTTTACCTCCTTCATTGATTTTATTAATTCTTTAAAATCTCTGTATTTTTTCTGAATCACCTGTGGTGAAATACTTTTATTTTCATCCTTTAATATCTCAACTGCATACCATCTTTTAAAGTCAGCTTGATATTTTGTAAGATGGGGGCGCAATCCTTTATTGAGTATTTCAATTGTCAACTGTATTAATTCTCTAGCACTGCTATTGGAAGCAATACTCTCACCTGGAATGGTTTTTATTTCTTCACGAATTACTTTAAACAAAGTGTACCAAGAGTTATAAACTTCTTCAATAACATCAGTGTTCTCATCTATAGGCAATGCTGCTTTTCGGGTAATTAATTCAATGTAAATTCTGTTTGCAATATGAATGTTTTCATAGCTTCTTTTTATTGGAAAATCAAAGCTTACCAAAACTGTTTTAACAGATATTTTTGAATTATTTGGAAAGGAATTATGCAGTTTTCGTAAAGTTTTTTTACCAAAAAACAAAAGCAAAAGAATAATAATTACAACCAATATTACAATTAGCCATAATGGCAATGTGTTACTATTATCAATTGGTTTAGCGCATTTACAACAAGTTTGGCAACAAATTAAAATTGAAGCGATACAATTTAGTTCCACTGTTCACCAGATCTATTATTTGTAAAGGAATCTCTTGAGTTATCAGGAAGAATTGTTTTTCTATCAAGAAAGGCTTTATGAATCCACTTTTGAACAAACACAGGGTCATCTGACCAACGGTACAATTTAGCATATCCACACTCAAAATTATCATATAGTCGAGGCGGAATTGTGTATTTACTTATTACAGGACTACCTTGAGTGTCAAGTGTGATTGGATAGGTTGGTAGAAAAATTCCCAATAAACCATTTCTTGGGTTATACATAGTATCTCTAATACTCGAAGCGATTTCCCAGTCAACATGTTTGCGTTGCCAAGTATATTTACCTATTAAAACAATAGTTACAGTAGCATCAGCAATATACTCATCACGTATTTTTTGTCTTATAGTTTCTGTTTTTAAACTGGTATCAATATCTCCTATCTTAACAGATTTATTTACTATAATTTCATGATGGTTTTCAAATAATGCTTCAAAGTGATTCCTGTAATATTCATCCCCATCTGTATGATGATAGCTAATAAAAACTCTATGTGATGTTGTACCCATAATTACTAAAAAGTAAAATTGAGTATAAAACTACAATTTATTATTTCTAATATAAAACAAGGAAGTAATAAACAGCAATCTATAATTTAATGAAAGCAAGTTACGATAGGAATAATATTTATACTGTTTTTCTCGTGAAGTCATGGCTTAAAAAAATGCCATAATTATAAAAATGAATTGAGTTTAAGTAAAAGGATAAAATGTATTCAAAATCTAATTAATATTCAAACTCAAAGAATTCCTTTACATGAACATCAAATTCTCTAGCAATAGCATGCAAAATATCAATGCTTACATTTTGATAACCCAATTCAATCCGATACACTTCTTCTCGGCTTATCCCACAGTTATAAGCTAACTGGTCTTGAGAGAGCTTATGCTCTTTCCTTAATTCACGAATCCGCTTACCAAGTTTCTTCCTAAAAGATTTTGAGCTAATGGCTTTCATTAACTGTAAAAATCCTTATAAGCAAAAAAATAAATGAGCATTATAATGCTCATTTAAAAAATATTTATTATCCTTGTTTTAAGATAACTACTTAAAACTAAACCCAATGAAAAAAATCTACGCACTTTCCATTTTGAATTTATTTCTAATTATATTTTTTATTTCAGCATGCTCAAAGCATGTTGCAAGAATAAGTAGGACAGAGAATATCTATCCAGATACACACAGAAAATCTGAAAACACTACTGTGAGTTATACATTACCTATAATTAAGTCAACGGGAAAAACAGAACAAACACAATCGAAAGGTGGCGTCACAATTTCTGCAGAAATAACTCCTTTCACTGCTACTAGGGAAGTAAAACAGGATAGAAAAATTAGCTATGCGGATAATTCACAAACCGGATATGACATTTATGAAGTATCAAATACACCTGAATATCAAGTCGCTCCAGAGGATATTAATTTTAAGATACGAATTCGAAATAATGAAGCCGTTCCTTTAAAATTAAGCGAAGTTGGTTTTGCAATAATTATTGATGGTACACAATGGTCATTCCCATCAGGATATTTGGATGATTGGAATAAAGGATTAATCCTGACAGGATTTGAAAAGGAGTACATGATTAAAGGACCACAATTACAAGGATTGTATAATGCGCAAGTGGTATATATATTTTTAAATGGTGTTCCAACATCATATGATGAAGCTGGAACAGTTACTAAGAAAAGTAATTTCGAATGGTATTTTGAATGTAAATCTGCAACAGTAGAAAAGCAAGAACAGATTACGTACACATACGAATCAGAACCAATTGAATCTAGACAATGTGCAAAATGCGGAGGAACAGGAACTGACCCGCAAGCTTATAAATGTCCTGATTGCAATGGAACAGGACGACATTACAATCCTTATGATAAGAAAACTTATCAATGTAGTAAATGTAATGGAGGAGGAGTAGTGAGATATAAATGTCCAGAATGCAAAGGCAGAGGCTCAATTTCATATCCTAAATCTAGACTACCAAACCCTATATCAAGTGTAACGTGGAACGGCTGGTACGTTACAGTAGTAACTAACCCTAAGGGTGCAGATATTAAATTCATTGATACAAGTACAGGAGAATATAGAGATGCATCATGTTCTAGTCCTTGCAAAATTCCATGGTATTGTACAAGTGGAAAATCTTGCCCAGTAATTATTGAGTACGGAGGAAAGAGTGTGAAAGTTTTGCCATACAAATCTGATGAAAGCCAATCTCCTAAAATTGTTGTCGATTTTACTGGAGGCTCTCCTTACGTGAAAACAGGGAAGGAAGCGAATTAAATTTCAAACATTTTAAATGCAATTGAAAAATGAAAAAACTGATTCAAATAATTGTCATAGCAATATCTGTAAATACAGCAAATGCTCAATGGTCACAATTTGGTACAGGTCCTGTAATAAATACTATGTTAGTTACAGGAACCTATCCATCAAACATGATATATTTAGGGCTAAACAATGATGGAGTGGTATACTCAGCCAATTATGGTACGTCTTGGACAGGCACAAGTATGAATAATTATTGGTTACCAACAACTGCATCTGCATTTTCAATAGTCCAAAGTGGATCAAAAATAATTGCAGGAACTGATTTTGGAATTTTTGTTTCAGGAGGCCCAACTTGCTCCTACTGGACAAAGATTTATGCTGGAGGTGTTAGTGGAACAGAAATATACTCTTTAGCTGCAAGTGGTTCGAAAGTCTTTGCAGGAACTGAATATGGGATATATGTATCAAATAGTAATGGGGTTAATTGGTCAAGTTGTTTATCATTCTCACCGCCTAATATTGTCAACTGCATAGTTATAGATGGTATTAATATTTATGCAGGAACTACAGATGGATTTTACTGCTCAATTGATAATGGAATAAATTGGACTCTTAGCACAGGAGTAAATAATGTGAGGTCAATTGTGACAATTGATTCCCTGATATTAGTCGCTACCCCCAATGGAATATATCGTTCCGTAAATAATGGAGTTACATGGTCAGGTTCAAATACTGGAATATCTAATGCATATGTCACATCATTGGCAATTAATGGACAAAACATATATGCAGGATCATTAGGTTATGGTGCATTTGCTTCGGTTGATAGCGGAAATACTTGGTCGCCATTTAATAATGGATTATCAACTTCAGCATTGTATATACCTATTATTGTTTCCGAAGGTCAATGGCTTTATGCAGGAACAGGAGATGGAGTTTGGCGAACAAGTGCTTATATTGGAATAAATGAGTTAGGGAATAGAAATTTAGGTGTGTCTATATATCCCAATCCAAGCACAAATAAAATCTATTTCAAAAACCTTAAAATCGACAACAGCACTGCCTTAACAATAGAAAATATTTATGGAGAAAAAATTATATTTACCGAATTAACAGCTCCAGAAATAAATATTTCAAATTTACCTCCATCAATCTACCTAGTAAAAATCCAAAACAAGGACGGACTTTCTCTTTTAAAATTCTTAAAAGAGTGAGTCCCCCTCTTACTTTAAAAGGGTAGTGAAATGAAAATAGAGAAGAAACGAGGAATAAAGTAGTGTTGTAAAACAACGTTCTTTATGAACGAATGATGAGCGTTTGAATGAACTTTCCTTTTAAATATTTTCAAATTAGGCTACGCTAAAATCCTCTATTGACAACAAAACTGGCATACGATATACTTAAACCATTACAATTTAATAAAGAACCGTTGCCCCTTAAATGGGCCCTCCTTTACCGGAGCGAAACGAACAATGGTCTCTTAACGTAAATTACTTGCATTCCTAGATTATAGTGCTAGAATGCTCCAGTATAAGGTTTATTCGTAAACCTTATAAATATACGCATAAGACCCGCTTGGTTCGTTTCCAGCGGGTCTTATGCATTATATGAAAGAAAAAATAAAGGAATATTTGGAGTGGAAGGGGACTTATGCTAAAAGAGCAAGCGTAAATTATCGAATTTGGCTTGAGCGACTATTAGAAGTTTATGGGGAGGAAAAAGGCTTAGAAGATTATACAATTTCAGATTATATAAAATTCAAATGTTGGTTGGAAACTCGCTATAATTCTTATTCATTGCAATTTGCAACAATTGTAATCAAGAATTTTTTTCAATATTGTAAGTATCAAAATTACCCATGTAACATTTCGCCAACATTAATAAAATTACCTCGAATCATTGCAAAATCACATAGAGCAATTACTGAAGAAGAATTCGAAAAAATAACTTCCGGAATTTCATGCAAAGATTTCTTAGGATTAAGAGATTTAATATTGATCCAAATGCTTTGGGATACTGGTGTGCGTGTTTCTGAACTCTGTGATTTGGATTTATCTCAGATTAATGAAAAGAATAATAAAGCAGTCATCTCAACAAAGAAAACAGGAAAGAAAAGAATTATCGTATGGTCAAGTCACACTCATACCTTGCTTTTGAGGTACATGCAAAAGAGATTAATACTTAAAAATGCAAGAAATAATACTGCTTTATTTGTAGGCAAAAACAATGGTAAAGGATGGAGCAATCGAATAACTTCTAGAACTGTTCAAAGAATCATAAAGGAATACGTAAAAAATGCCGGTATAAAAGAGAGAATAACACCCCACAGCTTCAGACATGGTTGGGCGCATAAGCGGAGAGATAAGAACGCTCCTTTATCATTTATTCAAAGGGGATTGGGGCACTTAAATCCAGTATCAACTTTTATTTACGAGCAATACAATGATGTTGACTTTGAAAAAACAGCTACAGATTACCTTAAAGCTGCTTAACAAATGAGTTGAGATTTAATATTAGAAATTGGAGAAGTTTATCCACACATTCTAGACTTGCATACAAAAGTAATATTTGCTAAACTCTCATTGAGTTTGAAAGGTTCATTAAAACAGCAAGTTCATAGATTATCTGATGTTTTATCTGGGCAATTTGCCCATTAATTTTATCTGATCCTGTGTCGTAAAGAATAGTTATACGACCTTAAATTTCCTTATTTGTCAAGCACTATTTAAGTTTTGTAACAGTTTAAAATTTAAAAGCAAGAAAAACATCAGAGAAATCTGGTGTTTGTTATACCAAGCGGTCTGTGGAGTTCACCCCAAGAAATCAGAAAATTTCTAAGCTTAGATTGGCATTGCCCGTAAGGGCCTTACGATAGCATTCGTAGGAAACGAACAATGCGAATTTAGGAGTGAATCCGAAATGTTGTAGTCTGCAAGACTCCATAGACCGCTGTGTATGCGCATGCTCAGCAATGGTCGTTATTACTAGCAATAAAGAAAACACTCATGAAATTATACGATGTCTGCACTCGCAAATTCTACGAAAAGATGGAGAGAAAAAGTAAAATGGTATCGAGCAGGAATGATGAAGACTACTGACAAGGGTTCTACCTATGTCAGATTATTTAATCAGCCGCAAACTGATTTTTTGTTTTGAAAAGGAAGAGACACCAACTCTTCCAGAAATTCAAATCGAAAAATAGTCGAATGAAAATTACAAGTTAATTATTTAAAATTGATGCAAACCAGCACCACGCCTGTTCCCAATTTGTTCTTTGACATATTTTGAAAGAATTGAAATTAGCTGAATTGAAAGTTCTGCTAATCATTATTCGACAAACCCTTGGTTGGGCTGACAAGCGTGGAAGATCTGGTAGAAAAGAAATAGATTGGATTTCCAGTAGTCAACTCTGTCAGAAAACAGGATGTTCCAAACGCAGTATTACTTCCGCAACAGATGTTCTTGTTAGAAGAAATCTCATCACGATTTTTGATGAATGCAATAACATTCTGAACTCTCCCGAAAAAAGACAAGGTAAAACTAAACTCTATTACCGCCTTTCCAATCCTGTGGAATACACTGTGGAAAACCATATGAAAAGCTCATCAACTTCTGCAATTCTTGCCGAGGACATCATCAAAAATACACATCACTTCTGCAAAAAATGCAGATAACAAAAGAAACTCTACAAAATTAAATCCTACAAAAAATTATTATTAAAGAATACAAACCCAAAATGACCACCAAAACCTATCCGTACACCTATGACCAACTGAGATTCTTCCGAAACGAAATTAAGAAAGCTGGAGGAATTGATGAGTTAATGATTTTGAAAGAAGCTTTAAAAAAGGATGGAACGACGACCTTTATCTTAACTCAAGTAGATATTGAAAAGTATAAGAAAAAACATATTGTTGGAGTTTATGAATCTTTGCAGAACAACTACAATACCACCGTGCCTTATGTGTTTTGGAGTAAACTTTATGAGTTGGTAAGTAGGTTTAATGGGAAGGAAATATAAAGCTTATTTTAAGTTATGTTTGATTTCAAAAAGCAAGAGAAAATTTCTGATAAGTTTAACTTTTGTCACCTTACAATAAAAGTTTTAGACTTACAGCGTTCGATATTAATCTGGCCACTTGCGCTATAAGTCTGAGGAGTTGCACTTGACCCATCAGCTCTTGTCACAATATTATAACTCGCATTCATTCCCCTTGGCTCACTAACAAAATAATTTTTGGAGCCTTCAGCAATATTATAGAAACATTGCGTCTGATTAGCTCCAAGAGTCAATGTAGATGCTGCATATGCGTCATAATAAACATCAACAACTAGATTTTTAGACGTTTTATTTGTAAAACAATAATCACCAGTTTTATTTACCTCGCATTCCTTATTAACAGTTTCTGGGTTATTATAGTTTTCATTTGAGTTAAGAGGGACATTATTAAATCCTCTATTACTGTTATTCGGATCGGATGAGCCGTCTGAAAAGGATGTATTTATTCCCAACAATGCACCAGCATCATTATCTAGAGGCAAATCTTTCATTGCTGCTGATATTACAAAACCCGTCATTGCATCCAAAGCTTTTGTTGTTAATTTCATTGTTCTACTCAATATTGTGTAATTGCCAATTATAATTGCATCAACCTCAATAATTTACCCAATTCTTTTGTTTTGTCAACATCAATATAACCTTCGGAAATTAACTTGTTTGCCTCTGTTATGCTATTCAAATTTTCTCTATCAAAAACTTGAAAATTACCGGGATCATTTACAATATTTATAGAGATAATATTTGCAAGATATTTTCCAGCAATAGTAGGCTGTTTGTTGATGTCTGTAATGAATAAAACGACAACCCTTTTTTTTGCTTTGGTGTTAAGTTTAGCAGAAATGTCTGAACTGATATCAAGGAGCGCTTTATCAAAAGCACTTTGTGAAAAGGAATTGAATACAACCAATAAAGGAAAGATTAATAAGAGATTTTTTTTCATAATTTAATGAATTTTATAGTGAAGAATATTGGTTCGAATAAGTATAAAGTAATTTTTGAATTGCTTTTTCTTTTGCCTGTGACTCGGTAACTCCATTTCCGTTTATGTCTGGAATCGAAATATTTTTCACAACACTCACGTTTTGGATATTGATAATGTTTATCGAAAAAGTAGCAGTACAAACTATCGTTCCGCTTTCCAAAGTTCCATTACGCATAGTGAATTTAATTTCTCCCAAAGCCAAGTAGTCCGTATTATTTACAAGTATAAGTTTTTTAATAATATCAGAATTGCCCTCCATCAATCCTTTAAATTCTGGATTATGAATAAACGAATTTTTTATCAATCCCGTTGTTGCATTATATCCAATCTTACGGTAAATGTTTGCAATATTGGATGAAAAGGATGGTGAAAAACTCCCACTTTCATCCATAATTCCAACTGAAATATCTGTATTGCCGGTATTTAGGATTGAAGAATTAACATAGGAAGAAAAATCTTCTTGCTTGGATTCATTTGTTTTGGAGGAGTGCTTATCCTGATATTTGTCAATTGGAACTTGATTTTGATTAATATTCTCCTTGGCAATTTTGGAGTTATCGATGTTTGAAGTATTTGAATTATTGTGGTCACTTTTCGGAGGCTGATATTTTGGATTATTCAAAATGGCAGTCGTGTCTTTCTAACATTTGTTCTTTTTCTCTTGGATAGTAAAACAAATAATAAAACAGGGTAAAAAAACTTCCGACAAGAGCAAATATTAAGAAGCTCCTCAAGATTTTTTTCCTACTTGAAATTAGTTGTTTAGGTACCAATGTTTCATTATTTTTTTTTGAGATTGGTCTGTTGTCTCTAAGGGATGTTATAGCAGAAAGCAATTCAGCATCATTCATATATTCAGCAATGCTCTTCATGCGAATCCATGCCAAATCTTTTTCATCATTCGTCAATTTATCAAATGTAAAATGAGATGTTAGGTTTCGAACATTAGCAATTTCATTAAACCAAGTTGGCAAATGAAATCTATCATCTTTAAAAATGGGTTTCAAAAACTCTTTTTTATTGCTTGCAAATAGCTCCAAATACTGAAAATCAATAAAGTCGACCGATACAATATTATCGTTCTGCCTAACGGATTTATCCCAATTTTTTTGTTTGTGATTAGGTGGGGGGCATTGCAAAGCATTTCTGAATTCTGTAGCCCAATTATCTGGATAAACTTTTTCAAGTTCGGAGACAATAAATATCCTAAAGCGCTTGATAAATATGTCAATTGCCTTAAAAATATTGACTTGTTCTTCAGACATTATAGGTAGTTCGTCTTCAGCCATTCATAAACATATTTTAGGTACTATTTGCAAAAGTAATTGGAATATGCGAAGATATAAATATGAATTTGGAACAACTAACAATTCCTTTTTGACAAGGAAAAATTTAAAAAAGAAGATAGAAGTATTGATTGAAAAGTATGCCTTTGCTGTAGAAAATCAAATTCATAATTACCATAGTGGCGAGGATAAGGATTATGGAGATGAACAAAAAACGATGCAGAATGACATGGAAAATGTGAAAATGAGCTTGTTAAAGCTGTTGTAATAGAGTTAAAAACAAAAAAAAATTACAAGGAAATCTTAGATGTTCTATCTGAGGTGTTTTTTGATAAGAGCTCAGAAAGGGGCAATTTATATGATGAGGATGATGTAATAAATGATGGAACAGAAGCACACTTTTTAAAAAGGATTATAATAGAGGCACTTGATAATAGGTGAACTTTTACAAAACAGCCAGTGATTTTGTAAGGTATAAATAATTTTATATTTTTGTTGTAAGTAAAGCAATCGATTTTGAATTGCTGTTGCGTGTCTGCATCCGAAAAAACTATGCAACACAGCAGATGCAAAAGAACTTTACTAACATAAACTCATATAATTTTTTAATTTCAATCCTTCAAAAAGTTTTGAAGGAAGATTGTTTATTTGAAAAGCTTACTGAAGAAAAAATTCGCCATATAGCAAGGAGGGAAATTTCAAAGATGATTTCTGTTTCATTGCCAAATGAAGCGCTCTTTCATCTATCCACAAAAGATAAAATCTTTCTTCCATATGCAAAATGGAAGGATAAATCTCTGCTTGCAAAATTCTATACTAATTTTACGATTGATGGATTTTTTGAGCACATTGCAAATGATTTTACTAAACCCCAATTTGTTCAATTAGATTCAGGCTTGGAGGCACTTGTTTGGACAAGATCGAGTATTGAGTTGGTTTATACTTTTGATAGGCTAATTTATCAATATTCAGCAATTCCTATCTCTCACTCCTTATATGTTCAGCTTTCAGATAATTTTCTTCTCAAGAAAAGAAATTCTAAAAAAACAAAATCGCCCAATCCTTTTAGCCTGGAAACATTTCACTCCAGAATAAGAAAAAACAAGATATCATACCCTGATATTGATGATGCTTTAAAAAGTGTATTTGAACAATAGAAGTTTGCTAAAAGTTGACCGAAAGTTGGTCTATAGTTAATCAAACAGTCAAATTGTAGTCAACAAATATCTGATTAGTTCTTCTTGCCGTTTTGACCTTTGTTCGAGAAAAAATCAAATCTTTTTTTGAATGACGACAGAACGAATATTACTTACCGAAATCCTTTTCAAACTATCCTACAAAGACAGACGCTCAGTAATCCGCTGGTGTTCAAAAAATGGAGTTAACCTTTTTAAAGACAAGGGAACTAACAGATGGTTTGCACTAAAAATGAATTTGAAAAGGCGTTTGCTCCAAATAGAAATTCTTTTGATGTTCTGAATTCAACAATGAGTTTTTTTCAAATTACCATCAAACACAAAGTGTAAAGCACCTAGAATATAGACCTCAAGGCAAAATTGAAAAACAGTTTTGTCAATATTGCAATCCGTAAAATCCGCGCTATGATTCAGCTAGTGAGCCATAAACCGTTAGTAATTCCACAATCGAAAAAGTTTAAAGGATTGTTTGTGGCATGTGGAAAATGTCGGTCAAATGTTTCTGATACGTGTAAGGAATTGAATAAACCAATTCACAAGTGTCAACACCCTGACCGTCATTATTTTAAAGCTGTAGTTTCAGTTGCAGGAACTACAAATGAAAGGAAGACGAAAAACTTAAAAACTCGGGATTATGATGAGGCTGTAAAAGAAACTATAGATTTCTCAAGAGAAGTAAAGGAGAACAGAAAAGGAGGACAAAAGAAAAATGACACAAAGGAAATTATTAGACCGAAAGAACAAAGCAAACCCAATTTACTTGTCCATGCTATGGCAAGATATATTAGTTGGTTAAATAATGAAGGTGTTCCTGCGCACTTGAAAAAGAAAGAAGCAAAGAACACATTAAGGATGTAGAGCGAGCTTTTAAACTTTTGTTAATTGTTTGCAGGAAAAAGGATACAACCTTGGGTTGTTTACGATGGATGAAATCAACGATGACATAGTTGGGCACATATTCTCCCATTTAGAAAAAAAAAGAGCAATCAAATCGCACTTTTAATAAAATCTTTTCGTTTTTGACATCATGGTTTAAATGGTATTCAGATGAATACAATCTAGCAATGAGAAATTGGTTCGAAAAAGTGAAACGAAAAAAACTGAATCCCAAACCTCAATCAATTACGAAAAATGAATTTGAAGCACTTTTAAAACAGATAACTGCGGAAAATGGTGTGCGGTACTATGATGGTGTAAAAGACAAAAGAACTTTTTATAGAGAATGGCTAAAGAACGCATTCCTAATTGCATTGCTTACAGGAAGGAGAAGAGAAGAAATCAGCAACTTGTCTTGGAATCTTGTTGACATGAAAGAAGGCATAATAACAATTGAAGATTTCAAGGTTAATAGAATTCAGAAAAGAGTTTCGAATGATGAAAAAAAATTAATTCATATACCCATTACGCAAGAATTAGAAGACTTGCTGTATAAACTTGGTTATGAAGAAAAAAAGGACACCAACCAATATCTTTTAGCGAATGAAGTAAAAATAAGTAGGAAGAAAGTAATGGGAGATATTTTGAGTAGGGGATTTAGCCATTATTACAATCAGCTTAAGACAGGCAGAAAATTAACTTTTAAGAGCTTAAGGAAAACATACATCACAAGCTTGCAGCTTCAAATGGGCGCTAATACCAAAATGATAACTGGGCATCCTGATAATGGAGTAATAGAACGAAATTATATCGATAAAATTAAAATTGCAAAAGCGGCAAGAAATACCAGTGTGTTTCAAGAAGAGTCTGAACGTGAAATGGAATTAAATAAGCTTAGAAAAGCTTCAAATGGCAATCAAAAGAATAAAGACCTAAATATTTAAAAATGAAGAAAATTAAAATTCCGCACCACATTTCCGCACCACACTGCACTACATTTTTTAATTTGGTATTTACTGGAAGGCATGAAAAAACGCTACAAAGCATGTTTATCAAACTTTGTAGCGTTGTACCCGGATCGGAATCGAACCGATACAGCCGCAATGGCTACAGGATTTTAAGTCCTGCGTGTCTACCAGTTCCACCACCCGGGCAATCTCTAATTTTTGGATTCCAATAGATGTCTATCACTTATGGAATCGCTAATAAAAAGAACTTAATCTAAGAGCGAAAGACGAGGTTCGAACTCGCGACCTCGACCTTGGCAAGGTCGCGCTCTACCAACTGAGCTACTTTCGCATTTGAGGACTGCAAAAGTAAATAAATTTTAAATCCTCAAAAAAATTATCCTCCTGTAAGTTTTTTGATTTCATTCAGGCGCATCAAGGCTTCCACGGGGGTAAGGGTGTTGATATCCGTTTTTTCGAGCTGTTCGCGTATCTGCTCCAGCACCGGATCGTTGAGCTGAAAGAAGCTTAATTGAAAATCTTCCTTACTTGATTTCACCTTTGCTGAATTGCTTTTGGCGTTGTTGTGTTCCCGCCCTCTATCCTGCTCCAACTGGGCCAAAATTTCGTTGGCGCGTTGCAATACTTTTTTAGGCATACCCGCCATGCGAGCCACGTGTATCCCAAAGCTATGAGCGCTTCCACCCGGACTTAGCTTGCGCAGAAAGAGTATTTTATTATCGATTTCCTTCACCGAAACATTGAAGTTTTTTATGCGCTTCAGTGTTTTTTCCATCTCGTTTAACTCGTGGTAATGCGTGGCAAATAAGGTTTTTGCTTTCGCAGAAGGGTGTTCGTGCAAGTATTCGGTAATGGCCCAGGCAATGGAAATACCGTCGTAGGTGCTGGTTCCGCGGCCTATCTCATCCAATAAAATCAAACTGCGGTCGGAAACATTGTTGAGGATACTCGCCGTTTCATTCATCTCCACCATAAAAGTGGATTCTCCCGAAGAGATGTTATCCGAAGCTCCTACACGCGTAAAAAATCTTATCCACTAAGCCAATACTGGCATGTGTAGCCGGCACAAAACTCCCCATTTGCGCCATCAGTACAATGAGCGCCGTTTGCCGCAACAGCGCTGATTTACCGCTCATGTTGGGACCGGTTATGATGATGATTTGTTGCTGCTCATCGTCCAAATACACATCGTTGGCCACATACTCTTCGCCAAGGGGCAATTGCTTTTCAATTACCGGATGCCGCCCGTTTTTAATGTCCAAAATCTTCCCATCGTTGAGTTGAGGGCGCACATAATTGTTCTTTTGAGCAATCAAGGCAAAGGACAACAAGCAGTCCAATCGGGCAATGAGGGAGCCATTTAACTGCAAGGGCACAATATAGTCACTTAACGCCAGCAGTAAATCCGAAAACAATTTGGTTTCAATGGCCAATATTTTTTCTTCGGCACCGAGTATTTTTTCTTCGTATTCTTTTAGTTCCGGGGTAATGTATCGCTCTGCATTAACAAGGGTTTGCTTGCGAATCCAATCTACAGGTACCTTACTCTTGTGTACATTGGTAACTTCCAAAAATAGCCAAACACATTGTTATAGGCCACTTTCAGCGAAGAAATCCCGGTGCGTTCACTCTCTGCTTGCTGAATTTGCAAAAGGTAATCCTTACCTGAGAAAGCTATTTTGCGCAAATCGTCTAGTTCTTTATTCCACACCATTGGCAATCACATTGCCCTTATTGAGCAGTAATGGGGGTTCTTCCTTTTCGATGCGTTCAGCTATGAGGGCGCAGGCATTGAGTTGCTCTGCAATTTTATTCAGGGTTTCGTTGGATGCCGCAGCGGTTAAGGCTTTTATTGGAGAGATGGCTTTAAGTGCCCGCAACAAAGCCAACACTTCACGCGGCGTGATGCGTCCAACGGCAATTTTGGAAGTGATACGTTCCAAATCGCCCACCAGGCGAATTTCTTCCTTTATTTTATCGGCAAATTCGGCTTGGTTTAAAAATAATTTACCACTTCCAGCCGGTCTTCAATGGGCTGCTTATCCTTAAGCGGAAGCGAAACCCAGCGCCTGAGCAAGCGCGAGCCCATGGGTGAAATGGTTTTATCGATGATGTCGATGAGCGTTTTAGCATTGTCGTTGGCCGAGGAAAACAATTCCAGGTTACGAATGGTAAAGCGGTCGAGCCATACGTATTTTTCTTCTTCAATGCGCGATACATTGGTAATGTGCAAGACCTTGTCGTGCTGGGTATCGGCTAAATAATGCAGCGCCGCACCGGCAGCAATAACCGCTTCGGGCATGCCTTCAATACCAAAACCCTTGAGCGATACGGTGCCAAAATGCTTGATGAGTAATTCATTGGCATAATCGGTGGCAAATATCCATTCCTCCAGCCCATAGCTGTAAAAGCGTTCGCCAAATTGCTCGGTAAAAAATTTCTTAAATTTTTTGGGATATAAAATTTCGCTGGGGCGGAAGCTTTGAATGAGTTTATCTACGTAATCAAAACTACCCTGCGCCACCAAAAACTCGCCCGTGCTCACATCCAAAAAGGAAAGGCCCAAAACGGTATTTTTAATTTCCTGCGGGTTATTCACTAGGTGTAAGGCCGCTAAAAAGTTATTGCTTTTATGGTCTAAGGTTTTTTCGTTGTAACTCAATCCCGGCGTAACTAACTCGGTAACCCCTCTTTTTACAATGGTTTTGGTGAGTTTAGGATCTTCGAGTTGGTCGCAGATGGCTACACGGTGACCGGCACGCACCAGCTTGGGCAAATAGGTATCGAGTGCATGGTGCGGAAAACCGGCCAGTTCGATATAGGCCGCAGCCCCATTGGCTCTTCGGGTTAACACAATACCCAATATGGCAGCCGTTTTAACCGCATCCTCGCTAAATGTTTCGTAAAAATCGCCCACCCGAAAAGCAACAAGGCATCCGGATATTTTGCCTTGATGCTGTTGTATTGCTTCATGAGCGGGGTTTCCGCTATGTCGTCTTTTTTTTTGGTGACGGTTTTACTCACTATCTTTTTTATTGAGGGATTCAAAAATACAATTCTGTCGTGAGGCTTTTGCGAATTGTTAGCAATTTTACTTTTGATGTGCTGATTCGCTAATTAGCTGATTAGCCGATTAGCCGATTAGCCGATGACGATGAGATAAGTGTTGCTCTTTAAAATAGCACACTTTCCTTGAGTGGGGTGGTGAGCTCATTTGAATATTGCGAATGGATGCAGGTATGATTTTATATGGATGTTCCATTTTGCGCGGAAATTCTGTATTTTCGTTTTTCTAGGATGAAAAAAATTGCTGCCCTTTTTCTTTGTTTTTGATTTCGCTTTTTCGTTTGGGCAAAATGGCTTGACTTGCTATACCATTCCTCAGACCTTATTACCGACAGGTACCGTAGTAAATTCAAGCCAAGTAGCATTAGATACTTCAGGCAAATTTCTTTTTTCCACCAATGGTGCAGGATTGATACAATTTGACGGAGTAAATTACACGAATTATACAACAAGCAACTCTGGCATAAAATCAAATTTCATTAACGTGGTTGCTGTAGACACCTCCTCAAACAACTATTATCTTGCCACAAAAAGCAAAGGCTTATCCTTGTTTAATGGAACAAGTTGGACGAACTATGATAGTTTGAACTCCAATCTCATTTGCAATAGAATTTCATGCATTGCCCCATTTAATAATGGCGCTTTTATTGGTACAAATTATGGGCTTTCTGTATTTCAAAATGGTGTTTTTACTACATACAACCATTCAAATTCGGGATTAGGAAATGATACTATTTACACGATCATTATTGACAGCACAGGGAATGCATGGATTGGCACAAAACGAGGCTTATTTCAATTTGATGGAACTAGTTTTACAGGAGTGCCAACACTTTCAAACAATTCAATTTACTCTTTGTGTTTTGCAGAGAAGTATCTTTGGATTGCAGCACCTAACTTGCTTCGATTAAGAAATACTACAGTCGAAGTTCTTTCTGATATTTTTTATGGACCTGCATTAGTATCTTATGCTATACCAAAATTGACAATTGGCCCTAACGGAGGGGTGCTCTTTTGGATTCAAAATAGGTTTTGTGAAATTGTGCACGACACCCAAAAAATTTTATCCCTTTTTAAATGTTAGCCCATGCACAGGGTTTATTACTGCGTATGCTTTAAACAAATCTGGCGATAAAATTATAGTTAAGTACTATGGAAAAAGTTTTGCTCTTTTTGACTTTACTCAATCAAGCCCATTTTATGATTATTGGTATAACTCCTCCTGTTATAACAACAGTCGCTTTCTCGATATTAATAATGTAAAGGCAGCAATTACCAATCGTTCTTCTCAATTTTATGTTCAAGGAAATCATAAATATGAAATCCCAAAAGGAAGTGGGAAGAACACTATCTTGGCAAATAGTATTTGGATTGGAGGCAAAGATAGTTTGCGTCAACTGCACCTAGCCGCACAGGATTACGGAGATCGATATCATGGTCTGGATTTTTGGCCAGGGCCTCTAGATACCATTTCCGGCCAAATAGATACAACTACAGCCATGAAATACGACCGTTTATGGCTCATCAATCGATATGACATTGAGCAATTCAAACACTACTATCAAACGGGTGCAGTTCAAATGGAAATTTTATTCCTGCCAAAGATATTTTAGAATGGCCGGCCCATGGAACAGGAAATTATACCCGCAACATGGCTCCTTTTTGTAGATGTAAATCAAGATGGAATTTATAATCCACTTGCGGGTGGTGATTACCCTTTGATAAAGGTGACCAAATGGCCTATTGGATCTTTAATGATAACTTAGAATTTCATGCAGCTTCGTTTGGGTCACAGCCCATGAAAATTGAAATTCATGCAAGTGCTTATTCTTATGCTTGTCCTAACATTCTAAACAGAGATTCCATAATCAATTATACCACTTTCTATAACTATAAGATTTTTAATCGGAACAATATAAATTACGATAGCTGCTATATTGCCAATTGGTCTGATTTTGATATTGGATATGAATTTGATGATGGACTTGCTAGCGCCCCACAAAACAACTTTATTTACGCGTATAATTTTGACTCGCTAGATCATAATTATTCCTTTCCAACTAATTCTTATGAGCTCAACCCGCCTATAATTAGTGATGTAGTTTTGAGTGGCCCATTGGCTTATTTGAATGACACTATAGACAATGATAATGATGGCCTTGTGGATGAACTTGGTGAGAAAAATTTGCTTACCGGATCATTAAGTTATCATGATGATTTTGCCTTAAGTATGGGCAACCCAAGCGCACCAATTCATTTTTACAACTTTATGCAATCCAGGTGGAGAAATGGGAGACAAATGACTACTCAAGGCTGGGGCGATATTGGTACAATCGTAACAAAATATGCATTTCCAAATTTCCCTTCCGATTCGGGTGTTTGGCATTGCCCGTTAGCAACAGATGGATCATTTATCGCCTCCTCCGGCCCCTTCCTTTTCCCTGCCGGCAGCTCTTTTGATTATGATTTTGCTTTTGTGTTTTCGCGGGATACTACCTTAACTTATAATTCAGCGGCCTATTATCAAATGGCTGTAAGCGATGTGCAACGCGTAAAGTATTGGTTCGATAACAACAATGCGCCTTCTTGCCTTGTGTTTCCGGGCATTTCTGAAACTGCAATGCCTAAAAACAATCTGTTGCTTTTTCCTAATCCAACGCACACCTTGCTGAATATTCAATTGCTGAATGGCGCGACAATCCAAGCTGCTACAGTGTTTGACCTAGTTGGCAAACAAGTGAATTTAAACCAACAAAAAAATGTTGGAACTTGCCAACTACAATTGGACATAAATGCCATTTCGCCTGGTATTTTTTTGATATCCATACAAGACAAAGCCGGAAAATATCACTATTCAAAATTTGTAAAAGAATAGCTTTTATATGTGCGGATGTTACACGCATTCCCATCGCAAAAAGGGATGATTTTTAGCGCTAATACTAGCATTCCGCCAAATACTTTTGTAGTTTCGGGTTTCTAAAAAATTAGAACATGAAAAAATCACTTACGCTTTTGCTTCTTGTTAGCTTTATTCAAGGCTTTGCCTACAACGGTGCCGAGCGCCACGATATTCCTTCAAGCCTACAAAGCGGGGTTTTTACTACAAGCAAAAGCCGTTTGGCCATCGACAGTGCCCATAAATTACTGATTACCAGCATCGGCGCAGGACTAATTGTATTTGACGGCACAAATTACAGTAATTTTAATACCCTTAATTCGGGAATTGCTAGCGATACTACCAATGATGTTGCTGTAGACATGAACAACCAGTATTTTGTTGCAAGTGAAAGCGGAATGAGCGTTTATAATGGCGCTGCCTGGTTGAATTATACTCCCTCCAATTCAAGTTTAATTAGCAAGCAATTAAAAACCATTTTTGCACACAACAACACGGTGTATGTTGGCGGATACAAGGGATTTTCAATTTTCACCAATGGGGTTTTTAGCAATTTTTCAACTTCCAACTCTCCGCTTCCCAACGATACCATTAATGCCTTTGCGGTGGATGCGAACAGCGATGTTTGGATTGCTACCAACAATGGGCTTTGCAAATGGAATGGCAGCACTTTAAGTGTATTTACTACCTCCAATTCGGCATTACCCTTTAATCGTGTAAATTCCCTGTTGACAGAAGGAACAAATGTATGGTTGCTGAACCAAAACGCAGGTATTACTCGCATGCAAAACGCATCCTTTTCTGCATTAACTACTTTAGCCAACACGCCACTTACTTTTAGTTATTCGACTCGGTTAAGCCGCGGACCCAAAGGCGGACTGCTCTTTATCAACTATAGTAAAAATCAGATTTGTGAATATTTTGAGGGTAGAATCTATACTTATTTTTTACGAACCAGTTTCATATTCACGCCATTGTGTGCGCAGGTTTTTGATTCAACCGGCAATAAACTTTGGATGAGTTCCTTGGGCAGACAAATTGTTTCACTTGATTTCAACAGTTATCAAAATACCCTATCCTCTTTAAATACATCTCCTCCGGGAGTTCCGCCCATAACTGCCGAAAATTGCCAATCGTTGGATATAAATCAGGTCAACTCAGCTATCTTAAACCTTGGGGATATGTGTTGGGATGGCAACGATGTAAAATTTGAAGTGCCCAAGGAAGTGGCAAGCACGCCATTTTGCAAACAGCTTGTGGATAGGAGGCCTTACCGGTAACGGGAATTTAAGAGTTGCTGCACAAACCTACCGACAAAGTGGAATTGATTTTGGCCTGGTCCCTTAGATACTTTGACCGCTAGCACTGATACAGCGAAAGCAGCTCAGTACAATAGAATTTGGAAAATCAACCGACAGGAAATAGAAGATTTTAAAACAAATTTTATGAATGGTACAGTTCAAAATGGGAGTTTCATACCGGCTGAAGCAATTTTGACTTGGCCGACATCCGATACCGGAAATTATTCCCGAAAAATGGCTCCCTTTGTGGATGCAAATAGCGATGGAATTTACAATCCAATAACGGGTGGAGATTATCCACTCATTCGAGGTGACCAAATGTTGTATTGGGTATTTAACGATAACTTGGGGATACACACCGAATCGGATGGCGCCCAAATGAAAGTGGAGGTGCACGCATCTGCTTATGCATTCAACAATCCTTGGCTAACTACAAGTGACTCCCTTTTAAATTACACCACTTTTTATCATTATGAAATTTTTAATCGCAGCAGCGATGCACTCGACAGTTGCTACTTGGCCAACTGGACCGATTTTGATTTGGGGAATCCCAACGACGATTTTTTTGGTACCAATGTGCCACGCAATACGGTTTATTGTTACAATTCCGATTCGGTGGATGAAGGCAATGGTGCCAATCACTATGGCGCACATCCTCCCATCATAAGCTCCATTATACTTAACGGGCCTTTAGCTTATTTAAATGATGGTATAGATAACAACAACAATGGCCTTATTGACGAAACCGGCGAAAACAATCGAATGACCCGCTCCATTTTTTATAAGAATGATTTTTCGCTCAGCGGAAATCCTGTTAACACCAATCATTACTACAACTATACTGCTGCGCATTGGAAAGATAATTCACCGCTCACCTACGGAGGAAACGGATTTGGTGGAGCAAGCCCCCGAAAATTTATCTGGCCCGATTATCCTACTGTGCCTGCAGGCTGGCACCAGAGTAATGCAAGCGATGGACGCATGGTGCAGAGTTGTGGCCCCTTTCATTTCGCGGCAGGTGCAAAAGTAGACTACGATTTTGCATTTATTTTTTCGCAAGATACCTCACTTACTTATAATTCGGCGGCCTATTATAATCGCGCTGCCAATGATGCGCTAACGGTGGAGAATTGGTTTAAACAAAATTCATTTCCCTCCACTGCGGTGGGTCAAACCGAAATTAAAGCAAGTATATATATGGAAAGCAAATTGCTGCTTTTTCCAAATCCCACGAAAGCATTCCTCGATCTTTCCTTGCGCAATTCTTCCGGCTTGGATAAAGTGATAGTACTTGATATACTAGGAAATTGCTTGCTTACGCTTGATTTAAGCGGTGTACAAAAACAGACCGTTCGACTTAATCTGCAAAGCTATGCTCCCGGAATTTATTTTATTGAGGCACAGGATAAAGACGGTAAATCCTATTGCGCCAAATTTGTGAAAGACGTGAATTGAGCTTTGCTATTTTACAATCAACAACTTTTTTGTTTCAAAAGAACCGCCTTTTCGTTGAAAGCAAAGCGAATAATAACCTGCTGTCAAATTTGGCAGCGCAATACGCAAATCAAGGCTTTGCATTAAATTTATTGCACTTTCATAAATGGGCACTCCTGCGCTGTTTCGTATACTCATGCTTCTTATCGCAAGTGGGGTTTCACAGTGAAGCTGCACCATATCTTTGGCAGGATTTGGATACAGCATTATCGCGGAAGCCTCTGCCATCAAAGGCTCTTGAGAAGTAACGATATGGTAATAATACACCGTGCTGTCGGCATACATGATGTCCGGACTTATACCGTTGGCGGCTTTGTAAGTTAAACTTTTTAAACTCAAGCTGGATAATAGGTATACTCAAAGCCCACCATAAAAGCCAGGATCCGCTTGACCAAAGTTGAAAAGTATGTTCTTTTTAGCTGATTGTTTGCCGTATAGGTGTATACATCCCTCCAGTAGTTTGCCCAGTTGGTAAAACTGCAAAATATTAAAGTTAAATCTGTTTGTAAATTTCCATTCGCATCATAGCTGTATACATGCTTTAGCACGTTTTCCCAGATGGTTCCATTCCAATCTTGCACTATTTTAGTGCTCAATTGATGCGCAGCATTGTAACTAAATATTTCTTTTTGCTCATTCGTCCACACCCCGAAACTCCAGAATTGCCTCACATGAATTAGTTTGTTGTGCAGGGCATCATAGGTGTTGGTATCAAGCATGGTGTATCGCCAATCTATTGCATTCACATCCCAATTATAATCTGTTTCACAAATCAAATTTCCCAAGGAATCGCTTTGGGTTTTAATTTTTGAAGAATTTACCCAAGCCAGTCCATCCCAGGTTTGATTCACCTGTGTTTTAATATGCTGAATGCTGTCGTAATAGAAACTCGTTTTGTATTGATTCTCCCATGTACCGGCGCTATAGAAATAACTAATAATGGTAATTGGTCTTCCGGCTGAATCGTAACTAAAGCCATATAGACTATTATTTTGATACGTACTTCCATCCCAAACCGCCCGCAGTTCGAGTATTTTATGGTAATTGCTGTCGTAATTCAACACTGTGTTTTTTACTTGAGGAATTGCTTCCCAAGCCATTGATGCAGTATCAAAATAGTAGGCGAAGGAACTGTCGAGCAGGGATATGAGGCTTGCGTTTTTTTGGGATGAATGCTTGAATTCCCTCATTTCTGCGGCAGCTGCAGCTTCTTTCTGTAAGGAACTGATCTTACTTTGTAGCAATGGAACAGCACTAAATTGCTGCTGTGCTTTGCACACGAAGCATGAAATAAGAATTGCAGTAAGTAATAGTATTCCTTTGTAATTCATACTTGTAAATGTAAACAAATTTTGACTTTGGGTTCATTAAACAGAAATCGATTTATGCTACTTCTAAACAAATTAGAGATACAAAAATGTGCATGCTTTGTTTTAACCACAAAAAGGCTCGCAGAGACGGCGAAAAGCACGCAGAGAGTAACGTTGGAGAAGAGAAATTAAATGTGTTTTACCCCTATCCTAACTTAAATCTTTTGAGGATAAAGTATTCTTTTCTTACGTGTAATGCCTGAGCGAGATAGGATACCTATTGAGTCAAATTAAATTGCAGCTTGCTGTTAATTAGGTTAAAAAAGAAATTCTCTTCAAGCCTTCGTTTATAAGTTTCTGCTTTCCATTTTAAAAAGCAAAGTCTGTTCAATTATCTTCGCAACGCTTTTTAAATTTCTGCGATGAAACGCCTTGTTTTGGCACTACTATTATTTGTTGCACTCCCGCGCATTTCGCAGGCACAGCTTTACGATTCGTTGAAAGCGAGTTTGCATTTAAAGCGCACCATCCACTTTAAATTTGATTCGCGTAATTCATTTATTTCCTCACGCAGGGCGCAAGTATGGGGTGTAAAGCTGGGGGCTGATTTTGGGAAAAAACTGCGCTTGGGTTTTGGTTACAATTTCTTGAACAGCAATTTTACCAATACCCTATATAACCTGTCGCCGTTTGGATTAGATACCTTGGAACGCAGGCTAAAAATCCGTTATGGATGTGCCTACATCGAGTATGTTTTTTACCGCCAAGGACATTGGGAGTTTTCGGTGCCGGTGCAGTTTAGTGTGGGAAGTATTTGGTACAACTATTCGTTTAAGGGTATTGAAGATTTGCGGAGCCGAAAACATTTATTGGTGATGTATGAACCTACGCTATCCGGACAATATAAAGTGTTTGATTGGTTTGGGCTGGGGGCCGATTTAGGGTTTCGATATGCCCTCATTAAAAGCCGAAAAATCGACGATAAACTCACCTCTCCGGTGTATGTTTTTAAAGTGTTGATTTATTGGGGGGTATTGTACAAAAAGGCTTTTCCCAATCATCCGATTGAGGAGGTGAAAAAGAAATTATTTTAGTTTTCAGAATGTAGTGGTGAACCACCCCCTGCCCCCGCCAGCGGGGGATAATTTTCATTGTTGTTTTTCATAATAGGAGCTGTTAACCACCCCCAACCCCCGCCAGCGGGGGATATTTTGTTTTTGGGGGATAAAATATGCCCCGCTGGCGGGGCCAGCTTGATTGTGTCAACAATCGAGCTGGGGGTGGTGAGCAGATAGTTTTTTTGGGGCAAAATATGCCCCATTGCTGGGGATGAACTTTTAATTTTTAAATATTATAAGGGATGATTAGTGGGTGATTTTTACTAAGAAATGCAGGATGTAATCTTGATTGCACTTAGGTTTGTAGCCTTCAATTTAGCTAAAGTGTTGTGCCATTTTTTGCTTGAAATGATGAAAGCATCCAAATCAAACTTTTATGCTTATAACACGCAACTTCAACCTTTTGCCAATGAGTTGCGCCATAATATGACTAAAGCGGAAGTGTGCCTTTGGAAATTTGTGTTGAGCAAAAAACAGCTAAAGGGCTATACTTTTCGGAGGCAGAGACCTGTTTTGGATTTTATTGCCGATTTTATGTGTATGGAATTAATGCTAATAATTGAGGTTGATGGCATTACACATTGGCAAGAGGAGGTGGTCATCAAAGATGAACATAAAGAAAACGCGCTGCGTCAGGCCGGATTTCGGGTACTTCGGTTTGATGATGAGGAGGTGTTGAATGATATGGAAAATGTGGTGCGCGAATTAGAAGGTGTTATTGCGGAGTTGGAGAACGATAGGGTTAAGGAAGTTTTACCACCCCCAACCCCCGCCAGCGGGGGATATTTTTTTTGGGGGGGATTTTCTTTTTTTTGAAATATGCGGTGCTGACCACCCCCTACCCCCGCCAGCGGGGGACAGGTTTTATGTGTGGTGGTAAAACTCGAGGTACTTGTGGGTGATTTTCAGGAATAAGAAACTTGCTGACTTACCACCCCCTACCCCCGCCAGCGGGGGACAATTTTTATGTATGCCCCGCTGGCGGGGCCGAACAGTTTATGCCAATAAACTTTTCGGGGGTGGTAAACCTCGTGGTACTTGTGGGTGATTTTCAGGAATAAGAAACTTGCTGACTTACCACCCCCTACCCCCGCCAGCGGGGGACAGGTTTTATGTGTGGTGGTAAAACTCGAGGTACTTGTGGGTGATTTTCAGGAATAAGAAACTTGCTGACTTACCACCCCCTACCCCCGCCAGCGGGGGACAGGTTTTATGTGTGGTGGTAAACCCCGAGGTACTTGTGGGTGATTTTCAGGAATAAGAAACTTGCTGACTTACCACCCCCTACCCCCGCCAGCGGGGGACAGGTTTCAAGAGAGATAAACCACCCTACCCCCGCCAGCGGGGGACAATTTTTCAAATAAGATCTAACCTTAATTTGTGAATATCTACTCCTCACCGCCAATTTATTGCACTTTGCAGAAATTGTGCTTGCGCGTGATGGTAACTCTTAATTTTTATTAAAATTAATTTCTAGATTTACAACCTTGCATTTTTATGAACAAGAAATTAACAGCGGCTAAAAGTCTTTAAAGCATTAATTATCAATATTTACATTAAAAACAACTTACATGATTACAACAACTACAAACAACAACAGAATTACCCGTTTTGCTAAGCAATTACTACTCGTTTTGGCGGTGGTGCTTTTGAGCAATTTTAGTTCCATGGCGCAGAGTTTTCGTACCGTAACTTTTAGCGGGTCAAGTGCTGATTTTAATGCTGCCGAAAAAATAACAGCAACCGGAAGTGCTATTGATTATTACATCACTTTTGATGCAACAAATTTGTACTTGGGTGCTTTTAACACAAGTGGAAATTTCGGGGGAACGGACAACTTTACTGTATATATCGACAGCGATCCCAACTCTACCCCTACAGGAGGTGTTGGAACCACAGCAGGACAATCATATAATGGTGTCACAGGAACTTTACCGTTTTCAGCCAACTACAATGTTCATGCTGAACAAGGTTATCAGGAGGCACGCAGCTTCGGTTCTTCATGGGCTGCTACTATAAGTGGAGTTACTTATAGCACAGGCTCAAATTGGCGAGAAGTAAAAATCCCCTTAAGTAGTATTGGAACTCCTGATGCATTGTACCTTACCATGTGGATGGGTTATTCAGGAGGGTTTTTTGCAAATGCACCAGGAGCAAATATTGCTGCCTCTGGCAACCCAACCATAGTTAATTATTTTGGTGGAATTGGCGTGAGTAGTGCTGACTGTATTCCTGTAAATATTACCAATACACCTATTACTGCAACCGTTACTAACGCAATCCCTGCATCAGGTGCTGTTATTGGGAAATTGGTTATAAATACTGGCTCAATAACCGCATCAAACAATTTTACAATCGCTCCTGGTGGCTCAATTCAACTTAGTGGTTCAGCCACACTAACAATTTCAAGTAGAACAATTACAATGGGAGGAGCAACAATTGGTACTGGTAGAGGTACTACAATTAATATTGCTGGTACGGCGACATTAACTGGTAATAGCTCAACTATTCTGACCTTTAATGGTGAAGGGAATTGGACGGGTAATGCCTATTCATATCCTGGTACTATTAATATTAATAGGAAATTTACGCCGATGGCGAGCGGAGGTTTAACACTCGGCAGCACCGGACTTTTGCAAGTTAAGGCCAGTAGTTTTGTTAATACAAATAGTTTAACTTATGCAACTGGTTCTACCTTGTCATTTCAAACAGGAGCAACTTATACCGTTGGTACTGGTGATAAAACCTGGGGCATAGGAGCAAGTGGTGTTGGTGTTCCCGATAAAGTTTTAGTGAATTTGGCCAGCACAAATGTTACAATCAGCGAGAATAGAACTGCAAGAAGTACCGTTACTGTAACCTTAGGAACTTTAACAAATAATACAAACACTTTAAATATAGCCACCGGAATTACTACGGGTGCAACAGCCTTAAGTATAAATGGAGGGACACTCACAAATGCAGGCGGAACTATTAATGTTGGAGTCGCAAATGGAGGGAATCAGGCAATGAGTATTACAGCTTCTGGAGTTGTTACATTAAGCAGTGGAACAATAAATTTGAATGGTAATGGTGTATTTAGCAGCGGAACATTCACTATGACCAATGGAAATTTTAATATTGATCCTAACAGTGGAACTTTGGCAACAAGTGTTGCAAGTGGGACTGCAATATTGAATATTACTTCTGTAGTGATGGCAGTAAGTGGTGGAACTATTACTTTTGTTGATCCACCTAATGCCGGAACAGCAAAAACGTTAACTTTTTCCAGTACCTCTTCCTATTCAATGGTCGGCAACACGATTGTGGTCGGAGGAGCTTCTGGAACAAATACAACTACAGCAACAGTTGGTTTTGCTTTTGATACTTATGTTTCATCTGGTCGTCTGCAATTAGGAACGATTACTGTTGCTGGTGGCAACACAACCGACAGATATATGAGTGGAGCCGGTTCAACTGCTGACGAGGTAAACATCGGTGGAAATATCACCATTAATGCCGGTTCGGAGCTAAGGATTGGTGCATCAGATGAATTTCATTTTGCTGGAAATATTATTAATAATGGTACACTAACTTCATTAAATACTAATACCGGAGCAGCTGCCTCAGCAATTAACTTTGAAAGACAAAGCACACCAACATCTAACACGGTAGCACAAACTGTTAGTGGATCGGGTACTTTTAGAAACTCAACTTCAGCCTCAACTGCTAAATTCTCTTCCCTCACTTTTGATAACACAGCCGCTAGTCCGGCTGTAACATTTAGTATTGGAGATGTGACAGTGAGCAATGCAACCTCTTTTGTAAATGGTGTTATTGATATTGGAAATAACAATAGTTTTACTTATGTAGGAACAGGAGTTACCGCTAATAGGACAAATGGTTATGTGCTAATACAAGGAACCGGAGAGATGAAAAAGGCTTTTGCAACCGGCTCTTCAAGTTTTACATTTCACGTAGGTGAAAATACGGGAACAACAGAATACTCACCAGCATCTTTAAGTTTTACAGCATTAACACCTGCAAGTACAATTGGGGTTCGTCCTGTTGATGGTGCAACTGCAAGTACTGGTCATCCCAATGTTAATGATAAAACTACAGCCGGTGATGGTCTAGAGCCTCAAACTGATTATTTAAGTCGTTACTGGCAGGTTAGCAATAGTGCGGCCACCACTTATACCTACACCGGTACATTCACCTATTTACCTGCTGACATTAATGGAACTGAAGGCAATATGAGGGTAAATATGTGGAGTGGAGCAAGTCCTTGGACACAAGTTGCTAGTTCAGCAGCATCCAATGTACTAACTATATCATCCGGTGTTACACAAGCTAGTTGTCCTTTGGGAGCTACAGCGGATTTTACAGGAAGAGTAAAAGCTCCAGTAACTTATACTTGGAACCAAACAGGAACTGCAGACTACGGAACAGCATCAAATTGGACACCTAACAGAACAAATCCAGCATCCAATGATGTGTTGCAATTTAATGGAGGCAGTACTCCAAATCCAATTGTTACAGGTGTTATTACAGAAACAATTGGAAAATTAATATTACTTAATAGTGCAAATGTAACTTTGCAAAGTGCTGCAGCCGTTACACTAACTATTAGCGGTGGAACAGGAACAGATTTAGACATACCTAGTGGCAGTCATTTGCAATTAGGAAGCACAGGCGCTAATAGTATTAACCTTGCGTATACAGGAGCCCAAACTGCAAGTATTGCAGGGCAACTATCTTTGCTAACAAATACCTCAAATAATAATACTTACACAGCCACTAACAGTGTTACTACTGTTACAGGTGCGATAAATAGCAGTGGTACCATTGCAAGTACAACAACAAATCTGTTATTTACCACTGGTACTTATAACCACAATCATCTTAGTGCAGGTGCAAGTGCTGCAACACCAGCCATCCCAACCGCAACATGGACCGCTAATACCTCTTTGTGTGCTGTACTTGGTTTAACAAATCCAACAGCAGGCACCTTCCCTAATGGCCTTACCGGTCAAACCTTTGGTAATTTCACTTGGAATACTCCATCTCTTTCTACCAATCCTAATATTGGTGGGGGTACTATAACATCGGTTGGTACTTTTACAATGACTTCAACCGGAAGTGCTGCCCTCAGATTGGGTACTGCATCTAGTGGAACAATTGTTTGTACAGATTTTGCCCAAACAGGAGGAACAATTGACATGGCATCAGGCAGCGGTTCAGGTACAATCAGAGTAAGTGGTACGTTTAATCAAGGTGCAAGTGGTATAATTACCGAAACATCAACAGGTAATGGAACACTTGAATTTAATGGAGCAAGCAGCCAATCTGTAACCATATCTGGTACAATTTCAAACACAATTAATGCAAGGGTATTGAACCCTGCCGGCATTGCAATCACTGGCACACTAGCAATGAATGCCGGAACAACCTTTACAGCAGCGGCTGGAGGAACAGCCGTAACTTCAGGGACTGTAACTTATAGCACTGCAACAACATTGGCTTATGTAACAGCATTAGGGACACAAATAACCGGGAATGAATTTCCATCATCAAGCGGTCCGGTAAACGTTACATTTAATAATACCAATGCTGCAAGAACGATTACCTTATCAGCATCAAGAACCATTACAGGAACTTTAACCCTAACTGGAGGTAGAGGTAACATTAGGTGCTTTTGATTTAACTTTAGCAAACGGAGGAACATTAACAGCAACCTCACCTAGTGCCACAAATATGATTGTAACCGATGGAGCTGGGTTATTTAAAAGAGGGATTCCGGCAAGCAGCGGTACATATCTTTTCCCAATTGGAGATGTAACCGGCACAACTCAATACAGCCCTGTAAGTTTACAATTTACAGCAAACTCCACAATTCGTGTTGTTGGCGCAAAGGTATTTGATGCAAGCAGCAGCAACATTAATAGCGGCGGTACTCCAACTAATTTTTTAAGTCGTTACTGGACTTTCTCTGAAGATGGGTCGGGGGGTACTTACAATTATTACATCAATCCCGCTTTGGCAATAACTGGAGCAGAAGATGAAAACGGAACAGCGTCTTTAATAAAAGCAGCATATTGGGATGGATCTGTTTGGACAAGCTCAACGGGTTCATATACAGCAGGTAGTTTGGTTTCAAATGCAACAGGTGTAAGCGAAACAGCAGCACCGCTTGGCTCAGTTGAATGGACAGGTCGCGATAACCCGGCGGTTTCTTACACCTGGGTTGGTTTTACCGATGGTACATGGAACACAGCCTCAAACTGGAATCCTTCCGGAATCCCAAGTTCATCCGATGCGGTAACGCTTACGAATGGTTCTACCGGTGTAGCGGCCAATTTAAGTTTAACAGGTTCTGTTTCTGTTAATGCACTTACATTTAATGGTACTGGTAACTTCTTTACAATTGGCGCCAGCGCTACTTTAAGTGCTTCCGGAAATATTACCTACACTGCTGGTTCAGGAACCTGGGATGCAACAAGTACATTTGTAATTTCATCAGCAGTCTCTCAAACTATACCCGCTTTTAACTATGGCAACTTAACTGGTACCGGCGGTGCCCGAGTATGGACTTCTGGTACGACCGGTATAGCAGGAACATTTACACCCGGAGCGGGAGTATATACTGCTACATCAGGCAGCACAGTTGATTATACTAGTGCGGGTGCTCAAAGCATTGCTTCGGTTAATTATTATGATTTAAGCAATAGTGGAAACGGAGCAAGAACATTATTAACCGGTACTATTGATGTTGCAAACACCTACACTCCAACTACAGCAGCAACAACACCCGGTAGCTCCAACGTTTTTAACTTTAGTAGCGCGAGTGCTCAAACAATACCAACAACCAACTACTATAGTATAACAAATACAGGTAATGGTAACAGAACATTGGCAACGTCAGGAGCCAACTCCAATGTAATTACTATTGCAAATTTGTTCACACCAGGAAGTGGAACTTATACAACTACTAATAGCACAATTGAATATACAGGTGCAACCACATTTACATTGGCTGCTTTTCCTTATTATAACCTAATTCTTAATAGTACTGGTGCAGGTACTTGGAACTTAGCTAGTGGTATAACATTGGCCATTGCCAACGATTTAACTTTGGCAGGAACGAGCACTTCAAGCTCATTAAATATCAGTAACACAGCAAGCACATGCTCACTTACGGTTGCCGGTAATTGTTACATTCAAAGCAGAGGAATTTTAAGAACAATTTCCATTGGAACATCTACAGGTGGAGTTGCTACTATTACAGGTAATTTAGAAATTTCGGGAACCGGTAAAATACATTTGGAATCTGTTTCTGCAGCTAGCGGAACTGGTGTTATAAATGTTAATGGAAACTTTACTTCCACTGGTACAACTGTTGCGTCTGTTGGTGCGAATGGGGTTGTAGATTTTGGAGCAGGTTCCTCCTTAGCAAACAACGGAATATTCATTAAAGGAAACTTTAGTCATACAACAGCCGGTACATTCGGTACAGGTGGAACAGGTCCAAATCTTGGATTTGTATTCAATGGTACAGCTCCACAATCTCTTACTTATACAGGTGCCGCTGTTTCTGATTATACCAATTATCAAATAAACTCAGGTGCTACTGTTAACTTAGCAAGTAATTTAACCTTTAGCGGTGCCGCATCACCCAGTAGCTCAGTTAGGGTGCTTTCTGGTGGTACTTTGAATATGGCAGATTTTGTAATTGCAAATAGCACTGGTGGTTCAGGAACGCCAACTTTTGATGCACAATCAGGTTCTACTTTAGGAATTGGAAGTGCAGATGGAATTCGTCCCGTGGGTGCAACATTAGGAAATGTCCGTATTTCGTCTTCCTCACCAACAGGTGTGGTAACCTACAACTCGGGCGCAAACTATGTGTATAATGGAGTTGTGGCACAGGCAACAGGAACTGGCCTACCTGCTACCATCAATACATTAAGAATTAACAATGTAACCAACGCGGTTACACTAACAGCAATTGTGGGAATTACATCTGCCACAAACTCCTTGATATTGCAAGCTGGAACACTTGACTTAAATAACAAACAGTTAACCATACCGGTTGGCGGAACAGTTGCATCAACAGGTGGCGATTTTACAGCCACAGCAGGTCCTGTATTCTTTTTGGGAACTGGAACTGTCTCTGGCACAGTTAATTTTCCAACAGTAACGATTGCCGGTGGAGTAGTTTTTGGTGCCGGATCAAACATTGTTACATCATTGCAAATAAACTCTGGAGGGTTTGTAAATACTACAGCTCCAACTTATGGATCAAGTTCAACATTAATATATAACACAGGTGGCAGTTATGGCCGAGGGCTAGAATGGAGCGCAACAAGCGGTGCAGGATATCCTAATCATGTTCAAGTTTCAAACAGTACATCTTTAGATGTTGGCAACGCAGCGCCTGGAGTATTGCGCCAAATGGCTGGTAATTTAACCATTGATGCAAGTTCTGGTTTTTATTTGGATTTTGGTAGTAATGATATGACTCAACCTGTTGTCGTACTCGGAAATATAAACATTGCAGGAGGTTTATCCTTATCTGATGTAGCAGGAGGAGATTTAAAAATACGTGGCAATTGGACCCATACGACCGGTACATTTGCACCAAAATCAAGAGCCGTTTTCTTTGATGCCGCTTCAGGAAACCAAACAATTACAGCTACCGGAGGAGAGACATTTGATTTTTTAATTCTTGATAAAGCAGCAGATAACCTTGTTCTAGCTAATGATATCACGGTTACACAAACACTAACGTTAACTAGCGGTTTAGTTTCTACAGCAAGTAATTCAGTAACTATTGGTTCTGGAGGTGCTACCGCCAGTGCAAGTTCAGCAAGTTATGTTAGTGGTATTATGAAAAAAGTATATGCGGCCACCGGCACATTTACTTTCCCAATTGGTAAAGGTGGCGTTTATCGTCCTTTAGGATTTGAATATACTGCCCTTACCGGAACAAGCACAGTTACCACCGAACAATTTGAATCTGCATTAAGTGGAACACTGCCAGCCAATACAAACCTTAACAGTGCACGCTATTGGGATATTTCGCAAACTGGTGGTTCTGGATTAAGCTATAAGGTTACTTTGGATGGTACAGGCGATTATATTACCGGAACAGTTGTAATGCTTAAAAACGAGTCAGGAACAATTACCTCAAATACTTCCACAACTCCAAATTATACGAATTCAAGCGCTTATTCTGGAATGACGGGTACAGTAAGTCATGCCATAGGCAGTTCATGTTCTGTAGGTCGTTGGTTAGGTTATAGTAGTGATTGGTTTAGTACAAGTAACTGGTGTGGAGGCTCAGTGCCAACCGCTTCAACAGATGTTACAATTGAGAATGGAGCCACTGTGTACCCAATAATTGTTACAAGCGCAGCACAAGTAAAATCTATTTCAATTGCCTCCGCTGCTACGTTAACTATAAACAGCGGATCCTTAACCATGGCCGGAGCAGGAGATATTGTGAATGCTGGAGCTTTAACAGTGGGTGCAAGCGGAACCTTAAATATGGTGAATAATTTGATAAGTGGTGCTGGCTCGGTTACAATTAACGGAACACTAACTACTCAAAATTCGGTTGGTTTATCAGGTGGCATTAGCACAACCATTGTTAATACCATTACATTAACACTAGGAAGCGCTTCAACTATCGATTATGCAGCGGTTGGGCCACAAGACATTACAGCTGGGAACTATGCTAATTTAACCAATTCAGGAAATGGCGATAGAACTTTTGCAAATTCAGGAACAATAGGCATTGGGGCTACATTTTCTCCAGGAACAGGAGCCTACACTGTAAGTGGAAGCACCGTATCATATAACGGTACCTTAGCTCAAACAATACCCGCGCATTTACCAGACAGCAAATACGATAACTTAACCATCAACAATTCGGCCGGTGTGAGTATGAGCGCAGATTTAGCAATTGAAGGTGCTTTAACTTTAACAAGCGGTACATTTACAACCACAGGGTATGACTTTACTTTGCTTTCTACCTCAAGTAAAACCGCACGTATAGCGCCAGTTACCGGTGGAACAATAACTGGTGATATTATTATGGAACGTTTTGTGCCGGGTGGTGTAGCTGGTTGGGCTACTATTTGTGCCCCTGTTAGTGGAGCAACTTTGGCACAATGGAACGATGATATTGCAACTTCCGGCTTCACCGGCTCAACTTATGGACCAGGTATATTTAATTCTATTTATAGTTATAACGAAGCAATACCAGGATTATCAAGTGTTTCAAATGCATACATTCAAGCAACCAATGTTACTAACTCCATTGATCCAACCAAAGGGTACTATGTATTTATTGACATGGCTTCCCCTACCGTTGGGGATAAACTGTTAGATGTTAAAGGACCGCCCTTAGTCGGTTCCCAAGATTTAAATGTTACTTATACGTCATCAGTTGGCGGCGTTGATGAAGATGGTTGGAACCTTGTTGCAAATCCTTACGCTTCAGCAATTAACTGGAATGCAGGATCTTGGACAAAAACCAATATGGACAATTCATTTTATATTTATGAAGCAAACAGCGCTCAGTACAAAGGGATTTCTGGCGGTGTTAGTTATAATGGAGGAGGTGCAACAATTGCTTCTTCACAAGCATTCTTAGTGCATGCTAACGCAGGCAGCCCGAGCTTAATTGCCGATGAAAATATTAAGGTTGCCAGCAACCCTACTTTTTATAAGGAGAGCAATGTTGGTACCGGTATTTTGCGCCTACAATTGGATGGCTTAAACGGAACTTATTTTGATGAAACCGTTTTTCACACGGATATAAACGCCACCAGTAACTTTGATCCTGCTTTTGATGGTTACAAACTGTATAGTTTTGATCCGGCTGCTCCCAATATTAGCAGCAAGTGGAATGGTATTGAGTATGTAGTAAATACTGTAGGGGATTTGAATACCAATTTGGATTTACCGGTGCGTGTAAATGTGAATACTGCAGGAAGCTATACCATTAACTTTATTGGCTTGCAGGAGTTTGCGAATGTAACCTGCTTTAGTTTGGAAGATAAATTAACCAACACTTGGGTGGATTTACATATTGATAGCACCTATACTTTTAGCTCTGCAATCGATACTGTTAAGTCTTATGCTCGATTTGTACTTCATTTTGGAGTTGAAGCAATTGTTCCTCAAATTATGCCAAGTGCAACAACTGTAAGCTTCCCGGGCAGCACAAATGTTGACTTTGCAAACTTAACTACAGGGGCTACTTCCTATTCTTGGGATTTTGGTGATGGAAGCCCACTAGAAACAGTTGTAAGTCCGAGCCATGTTTTTGATTCGGTTGGAACTTACGTGGTTACCATGATTGCCACAAATGCAGCAGGATGTAGTGTAACTTCAACTGTAACAATCAATGTTGATAACGTTACCGGACTTTCCAATTTAACTGCAGAAGAAACTGTTAGCATTGGACAAGACGCACAAGGTGCATTTGTTAACTACAACTTTAAATCAAACACAAAATTAACCATCAACATTTATAATGCATTAGGTGCAGTTGTTGAGTCTGGCATCAATAAAACCGTCTTAAACAAAGGAAGATTAAGCCTCAATAATCTGAATGTTGCAAAAGGTGTTTATTCTATTGAAGTGCTTTTCGACAATAAAAAAATTGTAAGAAAGATGACTTTTTAAGGATTCGTTCCTAATTCGAAAATGGGCTGTAGACTTTTAGTTTACAGCCCATTTTTGCTTGTTATCGGTCTTTTTTTTTATTCCATCGGCGGAATGCCAATTCACATAGAATTGTTAGTAATTCACAATCAATTATTTAGCAATTTGCAATGCGAGGTTTATCTTTGAGAGGTTCCATGAGAATAAATTATTCAACTCGAAAATTACCAATGCGCCCAACTTTCCTCACAAAAATGTCAAGCATGACACAAAACAAAAGATATCCGCATCTCTTACTATTGTTGCTGTTGCTTTTGTCTCTAAATACACAGTTAAAAGCTGTAAATTATTATTCCTATCAATCTGGTGCATGGAACAACCTCACCACATGGACAACTGATCCATCGGGTACAACGTTAATTGGTTCGGCGGTGCCGGCAAACAGCGATGCTGTAACTATACTGGATGGGATTACTGTAACACTAACAGCAAATGTTACCACTACAGGCAATACGCTTAATATCAGACCCACCGGAGTTCTTAATCTATCCACTTTTCAAATCACAAATGTTCTATCTACATTCAGTGGTTCAGGCATGCTAAGAATTGGTGCTTCTTTTTTTCCGGGTGCAACTACCAATACCTTTGTTGCTCCGGGAGGCGGCACCACCGAATATTACAATTTTGGCGGAGCAGGTACGAATCTTCCCACCCAAGCCATTTATAACAATTTAATTATCAGCAACAATACTGTCACCAATAACACTGTTCGTTTCAACAATCCGGCTAACCCAACATCCTACACCATTAATGGAAATTTATCCTTGCTATCAAATTCTTCAGGTACCGTAACACTCATCTGGGGAAACCTTGCTACAAACATAATTAATGCGAGTATTGGAGGAAATACAACAGTGGGTTCAGGATGTGCAATTCGCGTAGGAAATTTCAATGCGATCCACAACATAAGTTTTAATGGAGATGTTACAAACAATGGTATCATGCGGTTTACCAACCAGGCATCTCCTGTGTCAAACGCTTACTATACTGCTGCTGCCACAACTACGGGCGCAGCAAACATAAGTTTTACCGGAACAAATAACAATACTTTATCCTGTAATGGTGTAAGCGATTTTTACGTTTTTATTTTGAACAAAGGAATTGATCAAACCTATACACTTACTGTTAATTCAACCAATGTTGCAAATTTTGCATTATACGGACCTAATAATGGGGCATCAGCCAATAAAGCCTTATACATGATTGCGGGTTCGCTTAAATTAAATTCAAATATCTCCATTCCCTCATTAACTGAAGGTGGAATTGATTTTGGAATACCGGAAACCTGCTCTCTTTGGATTAATGGTGCAACAGTTTCAACAACAATAGTTGGCTTAAACGGCACCGGATATCAAGCGTTGTCGGTTTTTGGCCAAATACGAATTAGTGCGGGCAGCATGAGTTCGGGCGATGCTGCTGGTTTAGTGTGCTGGAGCACCAATTCACCAGAAATTATTGTGGAGGGCACAGGTATTTTAGATGTATCTCAAATTTGGACAACCGCTGCCATAGGTATAGAAACATATATTCAAACCGGTGGAACTACTAATATTAGAGCAAATGGCGAGGTCCATGGTGGTCCCATGTTTCAATTTAACAGCAATAATTCGGTCGTAAACATATCCGGAGGTACCATTAATTTTTTGAATGGAATTTTCACCCCTGGTCAAGGTATCGATATACAAAGTGCTCCAGGAAACTTTAGCATTACCGGAGGTATCATCAATATCAATGAACCGGGAGGAACCGATTTTGGCATTAATTCTACGATTCCATTTTACAATCTTGCTGTGAGTCGCCAAAGTGGTGCCGGCAACAACACGATTACCTTGCTAAATACCAGTGCGAGCACTATTGGCATTCTTAACAACCTTACATTGAACGCAAATACATTACTAAATGCAAATACAAACACGGTAAACCTATCGATTGGCGGTGATTTTAATATTGGAAACGCAGCTACCTATACTCCCGGTAATACAACAACTTCTCTTAATGGGAATGCTGCTCAAATTTTGACCCTCGATGGCACCATTACAACAGGATTATATAATTTTACGATTGCAAAATCTGCCGGAGTTGCAAGTCTGGCAGGCACTTCCCTAACACTTGCTATAAGAAACAATATATCGATTACTTCCGGAACACTTGCTGATGGCGGCAAAACAATCGACGTAAAAGGAAATGTTATCAATTCGGGGACGCATAGTGGTGCAGGAAAAATCAGCTTGACCGGCACTAACATTCAAACAATTGGGGGTAATGGCTCAGGTATTTTTCAAAACCTTGAACTCAACAATAGCAATGCTGCAGCAGCCCCTGTAACATTGTTGTCAGGGCAAAGCGTGCTTGGGGCCTTAACTTTAACAAGCAATAAAATTTTAGATTTAGGGATAAATAATTTATCCCTAGGAAGTGCATCTACGATAGTCGGAACACCTGGAAGTAATCGATTTATAAGGACTGCAGGGTTTCGATCGGATGGTGGATTAAGCAAAACTTTTTCAACAAACAGTTTTACTTTTCCAATTGGAACCGCTGCTGACTACACGCCTGCAACGATTACATTTAGCACAACACCAACAGCTTATGGAACAATTACTGTTCGCCCGGTTGCAAATGAACATCCAAATGTAACGGTAACAGGACGTTCTCTCACCTATTACTGGAGAACAACATCTTCAGGGTTTACACTAGGCGCCGCAACAGTTAGCCAGAATTACACTTACGCCCAAAGCGATGTTGTTGCTGGTGGTAATGTTTCAGAAGCACAATATGTTCCAGCCCGATACAATTCATCCAACTTTTTATGGGCAAACACCACACTTGCAGATATAAATACTGGAACAAATGTGATAACATTTCAAGGAGCCACTTTTAATAATTTGATTGATGGCGATTATACTGCCGGTGACAATAATCCAACAAATCCCTTTGGAACAGTTATAGTTTACTACAGTAGAGTAAATACAGGAAACTGGGAAACAGCCGCAACTTGGTCGGTTGATCAAGTGCTGAAATGGGCCGGAGCAGCATCGGTATCAGTTCCAACAGCAACTAGCCCGGTAATTATTGGAAATGGAACATCCTTTAATCATACCATCACAGTTACAGCCAATAACAAACTTTGCGGCAGCCTTGAAATTGGTTTTGGTTCTGTGCTTAATTTAGCTACAACAAGCGGCCATAATTTCAACACCTACCTCACCGGAAATGCAGTTGGAATTGGAACATTGAGAATTTCTTCATCAGGTGCTACTGCCCAATTTCCTGCAGGTGACTTTGGTCTATTTTTAGGTCAAAATGGAGGAACAGTTGATTATTTTAATACCGGGGCTCAAGATTTTACTATCCCTTTAACCTCTGCAGCCCCCACTGCTGCTGCGCTTGGTAATTATTATAATTTAACCCTGAGCCCAACGAACAATAGAACAATTACATTACCCAATCGTGACTTAACTATTTACAACAACCTAACAATTTTGGGCGCTTCAGCAACTGCAAGAGCCTTAATAAACGCCACCGCAACAAGGACATTGAGTATCCTAGGAAATTTAAATGTTAATGCTGGAAATTTTCAGTTTCAAAATGGTACGATACAAAATATGCTGGTTACCGGAAATGTAAGCATTGCCGGAGCTGCAATTTTTGATGTCGCCAATAGTGGAACAGGAGTAAACAATACCCTTAGTATTAACGGAAGTCTCACAAACAACGGTATTTTCGACATGCGGGCAAATGCTACGCGAATTTGCAACCTTACCTTTACAGGAAGTTCAAATAACCTAATTACCGGAACAATCGGCACGCTAACGGAACTTAACCTATTAACCATCAACAAAGGAAATAGTCAAACACCAGAATTAAATGTGGATGTGGCTGGCACCCTTACTACTCCATCCGACAGTTGGCTAAATATCCAAAACGGTACTTTCAAGTTTTCGAAGACCGCAACATTGACCCTTACAAATGTAGGTGGTAGTTTATTTACGATCGCACCAACAGCGCAATTAAGCGTGAACAACTCAAGTGCAATTATTAATATTGGAAATGTGGCCAGCGATGCATCGGATTTAATTTTGGCAGGTAAACTTCAAATCCTTAGCGGTACGGTTAACATTGGCAATACTGCCAATGCAACCAACAATGATATTGAATACTCGGGTTCTGGTTTTCCTGAAATTGAATTGCAAGGTGGAACCTTAAATGTAAATGGTCAAATTCGAAAAAGCGCAATATCTACAGCGGGAGCTTTGGTTTACAAGCAATCCGGGGCTAGTGCCGTTACTATATTTGGTCAAAACCAATTGGCAGGGAAATCCAAATTGCAGATAAACACAAGTGGTTCGGTATTCAATATGAGTGGAACCAGCACGTTAACAATTGTCCGAGGGGGAGGAACCACTTACCAGGATTTGTACTTGCAAGCAGCTTCCTCAACGGTAACAGGTGGAACAATTTTTTTAGGAAATACGGCAACACCTGCAGCAACTACTTTCCAAATTAATTGCATTAACCCGCTCTTTAATTTGGTAGTAGATGCCACAACCAATACAAAAACAGCACAATTGATTGTTAATCCGATCACAATAAAAAATGATTTGAACATCAATGGAAATTCTGTATTTAATGCCAATGGACTAAATGTAAATATTGGCCGCAATTTCACCAACAGCAACACAACAGCTACTACCGGATTGTTGGTTGGAGGATATAGACCCGGAACAGCTGCTCAAACAACCACATTCAATGGTTCCTTATCAAATCAGTCAATAGCTGGTGTGGCGGCAAATTTAACCAATTTCGCTAACCTTGTTATCGCAAATTCCTTCTCCGGAGGAAGTGTTTCCCTTTCTTCAAATTCGGCCATTCGTGTAAATGGGACTTTAACTATTTCCTCTAATTCGCTAACAGATGGAACTAACGCTATTGATGTTGTTGGAAACATCGTCAACAATGCCAGCCATTTGAGTAGCGGCGCAGGTAGGATAAATATGTTGGGAACCAGTAATCAAATTATCTCGGGCAATGGAAATGGGATTTTTGGAAATGTTACGTTAAATAATTCTGCCGGAGTTACAATGAGTGCTAACAGCACCATCAATGGAGCCTTGAATTTTAATACCAATTGCACGTTTAATATCAATGATAAATTACTTACACTGGGAACCACAGCCACTATTGTGGGAAACAATGCCAATAGGTATATTGAAACGAATGGTGTAGCTTCCGATTTAGGGGTACGGAAGAATTTTGCAAGCGGTATAGCAAACTTTACTTTTGCAATTGGTGTTGCACCAAAATATACACCGGCACAATTTAATATCACGGCTAACTCAGCTGTGGGTACTATTACGGTGAAACCAATTAACAGTAAGCATCCGGGAACAACCGATGCTCTTGCGAAAGAATTGGCCTTTTATTGGCTTGTTTCCAGCAGCGGATTTTCCGGATTGACGGTTACTCAAACTTACAATTACATACAAGGTGATGTTTTTGGCATTGAAGCTAACTATGTAACCGGAAGAAATCTTAGCGGTTTGTGGACACCATTAAATGGCATTCCGGCAAGTGTAAATGCTGCAGCCAATACCATGACCATTGCAGCAGTAAACTATTTAAATGGTGATTATACCGCAGGTGAAGCATCAGAATTTGCTGCCCCGCTTGTATTCTATAGCAGAAATGCACGGACCAGCAACAATTGGAACAACACCAATTCAGATACATGGAGCAATGACCCTATTCTAAAGCATACAGGAGCAGCTGTTGCTACAACTCCTTCGGTTTTTAATGCCGTTGAAATTGCCGCCGGGCACACCATTGTTGCCAATGGTGATTTTAGAAAATGCGCTACGCTAAATTTAATGGGGACCTTGGATTTGAGCAATAATGTAGGACATGATTTAGGCGCTGTTAGCGGCAGTGGAACACTAAGAATTGCTTCTACACCAGGCAATTTCTATGCTTTTCCTAGCGGAAACTTTGTTTTGTTTACTGCTTCAAATGCTGGTACCTTTGAGTTTAACACATCAACTACTGCATCAATGCCGCTTCAAGCTGTTTACAACAACCTTCGCTTTACCGGCAGCGGAACGAGTACTTTAGCCAACCTTGACCTGCTCATTAATGGCAACCTCAACATTGTGGCCGGAACAGTAAACAATTCAATCAACAATAAGAATATCGACCTAAAGGGTAATTGGGCAAATACAGGAAACAGTTTTATGCCCGGCACAGGAACAGTAACACTAAGTGGAGGTGGGACCCAAAGCCTTTCCAGAACAGGTGGCGAGGTCTTCTACAACCTTGTGCTTAGTGGTGCATCTGCAAAGACATTAGGAAGCTCAATCCATGTAAACAATGATTTAACCATTAACAGTAACCTGGATGTTGATGCCATAGGAAACCACAACATTTCTTTAATGCATAATTGGGTTAACAATGGGACTTTTTTACAACAGCAGGGGGCTGTTTCTTTTATTGGTAATACAGCACAATCCATTTCCGGTGCAACTACCTTTTACGATTTGATTATAAATAACACATCGGGAGGGGTTAGCATTTCTAGTGGTGCCCAAAACCTCATTAGTGCGCTAGATCTTGCTAATGGCGTATTTACCACAAGCGGTCAGTCATTTACTTTGCTGTCAACATCAAGTGCTACAGCGCATATTTTGCCAGTAACCGGAGGTAACCTCGTTGGAAACGTAACCATGCAACGCTATGTTCCTGCTGGACTTCCGGGATGGTTTTTGCTTGGTTCACCTGTGCAGAGCAGTGTTATTGAAGACTGGGATGATGATTTAATTCTGGTAGGATTTCCCGGTGTAGATGGATACGCTGGCAGTTTTGTTTCAGCATATACTTACAATGAAACCATAGGGGGTTTAAATGATAACCCTGCGGCCTACATACCCGCTACCAACTCAACCAATAATTCACCAACAGGAACAGGTTTCTGGATTTGGATGGCAGATAATTTGACCACCCTAAATGCCAATACAATTGATGTTACAGGTCCTCCGGAAATTGGCAATAAAAATTTAAACGTATCGTTTACGAGTAGTGGAGGTATTGCAAATGATGGCTGGAATTTGGTTGCAAACCCTTATTGCTCTACCATAGACTGGGATGCACCAGCTTGGACAAAATCCAGCATGGATAATGCAACCTATATTTATCATGGAACTACCCAACAATATGCAAGTTATGTTGCTGGGGTTGGAACAAATGGCGGCTCACGGTATATTCCATCTTCACAAGGCTTTTATGTAAAGGCGAATGCCGCAGCTCCTGTTCTAATCGCAACTGAGAATATAAAAGCTTCAACAAATCCAAGTTATTTAAAGCAGGCTGCATCAAACAACTCCAAAGAAGTAGTTTATATAACTTGTGAAGGAATTTCATTTACCGATGAAACGGCCTTGCACTTTACAGATAGTGCCAGCCTAGGTTTTGATAGCAATTGGGATGCAGTAAAACTTTTTTCTGACAATAGTCAAAATATTAGCTTATCCACGCGCATTGCCTTGCAGGATTTATCAATTAACTCCTTACCTAAACTCACCTCTTCAATAACAATCCCCTTAAGGGCAAAAGTAGGAACGAGTGGACAATATACTTTGAGTTTTCGCGGATTAGAATCTCTTTCAGCTTCCATCTGCATTACCTTGGAAGACACCTATTCTGGAGTCATCACTAACCTAAGAAACCAAAACACGTTCGCTTATTTTCTAAGCGACACAGCCAACAAGCCTAGATTTTTAATTCAAATAAGCAATGCTTACAAGATTGAAACCACCCCATCAACTTGTGGAACAACAGGATCCGGAAAACTAATTATCACAGGAAACACAAATTCGATTTATGCTTTAAGCAACATGCAAGGAACAATTATAAAAAGCTCCGTTTTAAATGCAGGAGTTGATACTGTTTCCAATTTAAATATCGGACAATACTTGCTGTTATTTACAGACTCTAGCTCTGCCTGTATTTCCTTTGCAGATACCGTGGAGATTGAAGAAGGTACTTCAGTAGTTGCATCATTCAATATGAATACGGCATCTGTTCTCCCAAATCAAATGGTGTCTTTTTCGAACCAATCCAACGGGGCAAGTTATTATTCCTGGAATTTTGGTGATAATTCACCAATTGATACGAGTACCCATCCTACGCATAGTTATGCTGCATCCGGGGTTTACACTGTAACCTTAACTGCCGGCAACACATTGGGATGCGCCAAGAGTTTCAGTAGAAGCATTATTGTAGAAAATCCAACAGCTGTACAATTGCTTTTCGGAGAGGAAGGGGTTGACGTTGTGAGAAATGAACTAGGGCTTTTTGTGCACTATTCCTTTGTAAACAGCACATTGCTTAACGTTAGTGTTTTCAATTTAATTGGTGAAAAGCTTTGTGAAGGTCAAACAGAATGGGTGAAAGACAATGGCAGTTTTGCACTAAAAATTCCTGAACTGCCTAGTGGGATTTATTTGGCAGAATTTCATTACGACAATATGAAAGTAAGAAGAAAATTCTGGTATTAGTTTTAGTTTTTCTGGTTTGCTTCCAAAACCGATTTATTTTTATTCGCCAATTGCCCGCAGGCAGCATCAATATCCTTTCCTCTGCTGCGGCGCACATTCACAATAATATTTTTACTCTCCAGCAATTTCACAAAATTATCGAGCCGTTCTTGTGTGGTTTGTTTAAACTCGCCCCCTTCAATTGGATTGTATTCAATAATATTTACTTTACAAGGAACTTTTTTACAAAAATTAGCCAGTTCTTTTGCATCCAATAGACTATCGTTAAAATCCTTAAAAACAATATACTCAAAAGTTACACGGGTACCGGTTTTATCATAAAAATAACGCAGTGCTTCCGCCAAAGCATCCAAGGTGTTTTGTTCGTTGATAGGCATAATTTTATTGCGCTTATCATCGTTTGCGGCATGCAAGCTCAGGGCTAAATTAAATTTCACCCCGTCATCGCCCAGTTTGCGAATCATTTTCGCAATTCCGGCTGTTGATACCGTTATGCGTTGCGGCGACATGTTTAATCCTTCAGGGGATGTTATTTTATCGATCGAATCCAATACGTTTTTGTAATTCAGCAAGGGCTCACCCATTCCCATGTACACAATGTTGCTTAAGGGAATATTATAATGGTTGAGCGATTGATTTCGAATTAAAACTACTTGATCATAAATCTCATCGGAGTTCAAATTACGTAAACGTTCCATCCTACCGGTCGCACAAAATTTACAGGTTAAACTGCATCCCACTTGCGACGAAATGCAAGCAGTCATGCGGGTGGTAGAAGGAATTAATACTCCCTCCACAATATTGCCGTCATGCAAACGGAAGGCATTTTTAATGGTACGATCACTGCTAATCTGAAAATCACCCACGGTTACGGGTCTGATTTCAAAGCCGTCTTTTAACCATTCCCGCATCTCTTTCGAAAGATTATTCATGGCATCAAAAGAGTGCACACCTTTACGCCACAGCCAATCATACACCTGCTTAGCGCGAAAAGCCGCCTCTCCCTTTTCAACAAACTGTTGCTTCAAAGCTTCCTTTGTAAGCGAACGTATATCAATCTTTTCAGAGGTGTCAAGCATTTTGCAAAGATAATTCTTTAAAACGTAAGAATCTCTTTTTCATTTTAGCGCATTCCAAAATTAACAGCGAAATCGACTAAAAAACGACACTTTTAGCATATTTATGCCAATTTACGGCTTGCAGAATTAGAATAATACAGTATAAATACCTAAATTCGCACCTCAAATTTTAAAAACGATAAAAATGTCCTATTTATTTACTTCAGAAAGTGTGTCGGAAGGACACCCGGATAAAGTTGCCGATCAAATTTCGGATGCCGTTATTGATGCCTTTTTAACGCACGACAGCAATGCAAAAGTTGCTTGCGAAACATTTGTAACTACCGGCTTGGTGGTGATTGGAGGAGAAATTACTACAACACCTGCCGCAAAAGCAAACGTGGATGTGCAAAAAATTGCGCGCGAAGTAATTAACCGTATTGGATACAACAAATCTGAATACCAGTTTGATGCAATTTCTTGTGGTATTTTAAATGCCTTGCACGAACAATCATCCGATATTTATCAAGGTGTTGCCCGTGCAAAAGAGGAAGATCAAGGTGCAGGTGACCAAGGAATGATGTTTGGTTACGCTTGCCGCGAAACAGATAATTACATGCCGCTTCCCCTTGAAATTTCTCATCTTTTATTAAAAGAGTTAGCCGTTATCCGCCGCGAAGGAAAAAAAATGAAATACTTGCGTCCCGATGCAAAATCGCAAGTAACCATCCAATACAGCGACAAAGGAAAACCCGAAAAAATTGAAACCATAGTGCTTTCTACACAACACGATGATTTTGCTGCCGATGAGATTATGTTGGCTAAAATCCGTGAAGATGTGGTGAATATCCTCATTCCTCGTGTAAAAAAATTGTTGCCAAAACGCGTTCAAAAATTATTTGGTAAAGACATTCATTACCATGTGAACCCAACCGGTAAATTCGTTATCGGTGGCCCACACGGAGATACCGGCTTAACCGGACGAAAAATTATTGTAGATACCTACGGTGGTCGCGGTGCGCACGGAGGTGGTGCATTCTCTGGAAAGGATTCTTCTAAAGTGGATCGTTCTGCAGCTTATGCAACACGTCATATTGCTAAAAACCTTGTTGCAGCGGGAGTTGCGGATGAGGTTTTAGTTCAAGTGGCTTATGCGATTGGTGTAGCGCAACCGGTTGGATTGTACGTTTCAACTTACGATACCGTGAAAGCAAGAAACAGCGAAGGAAAAAAATTAAGCGACGGAGAAATTGCGCAACGCGTTGCTAAAATTTTTGACATGCGTCCAAGTGCCATCGTAAAACGCTTTGGCTTAAAAAACCCTATTTACTCCGAAACAGCAGCTTATGGTCACATGGGCCGCATACCCGGTGTGAAAGAAGTAAACGGAAAAAAATACGAAACCTTTGGTTGGGAAAAATTAGATTATGTTGACCAATTGAAAAAGGAATTCAATATCGTTGAAAAAGAAACAGCTGTAAATGCTTAATTCTTAAAACAAATAAAAAAAGCGCCGCAAATTAATTTTTGCGGCGCTTTTTTTATTCCACTAATTACTTCAAACAACAAGTTAGTATTCCTTTCAACCTTTGCGCTCTTTGCGCCTTCTCAGCGAACTCCGCGGTTAAAATCAACCGCATGAATGAATGTGATTAAGGACTTACAAATGCTTTTTCAAAAATTCTAAGGCCATTTTATGTGCCACCTCTGCCGAAGCTTTGTCGTATTTGGGATTGCTGGGGTTAGCAAAAGCATGTTGTGCATCAAATTCCTGAACAGTTACTTCCTTTTTATTATCCTTCATGTTTTTTTCAAAGGCACCAACAATTTCTTTTGTAATCCAATTGTCTTGACCAGCAAATAATCCTAAAACAGGTGCCGAAATAGTTTTCAGTTTTTGAACATCCTTTTCCGGCATGCCATAATACATCACACAACCTGTTCCTTGTTTGCCTAACATAATCGAAGCTTGCAAACTCCATCCACCTCCAAAGCACCAACCGAGCGTTTGAATTTTAGCATCCTTTCCGGCATAGTCGATGGCAGCTTTAATGATGGCCCTAATTCGTTCTTCTTTCGCTTCACCCATGTATTTACCGGCTTCTTCAGGAGTGGTGGCTACATTGCCATCATATAAATCGAGCGCTATTACAGTTACATCACCCAACTCGTTTTGTAGTTTTTCAGCTTCTTGCTTGATGTAATCATTTAAGCCCCACCATTCTTGAAATACAAATAAATAATTTTGGGTGGGCTTCTCTGATTTTATTTCAAAAGCCCCCGCATCTTTCTTATCATCGCAGGCAAGTGTAATCATTTTCCCTTTTGGCGATTCGTAATTAAAGGGCAAGGGAGCTAAATGCGAAGCACCAAAAGACTTGTCTTTGCCGAGCATGGCAAATTCCTGTGTAGCAGGCATGCTGCAGCAACTGTGTTGTGTTTGAGCAAATAACTGCATGCCCGTAATGCAGCAGGCAAATAAGGTAAAAAGTGATTTTTTCATATTTTTATGTTGGTTGAATTACTTTAACAAAGTGATGACTCGAAATGTTGAACCCATAATTTAAATAAAGCCGATGCGCATCAAATCGTTGCACGCCGGAATCTAAATGTACCTGATTAAAATTATTTTTTAGCGCGTAATCAAAAATCCAATCCAATAAGGCAGTACCCAATCCTTTTCCTCGATGCGATGGTAAAGTGCTTAAGTCATCGATGTAAATAAATTTGCCGCGGTGGAGTTTTACTCCTTCCACAAAACCGGCTGCACTCACCGCTTTTCCTGCTTCCTCTATAAAGAGCAAGGTAAATTTATCGGATTGCATTTTCTGAACAAGGGCAACAAACTCCTCCTGAACAAGGTGTGGGCGCAAGGCATATATTACCTCCCAACATTTTAAAATTTTTTCGGGAGTATCGGCAATTTCAACTTGTTTCATTTTTCTATGCGAATTGGTTTTGTAGTGTAAATGTATTTTTTTGCTTTGGAAATAGCCTTACATAATTTTGTATTCTCAAAAAATGCGTAAATTCGTTTGCCCCTATCCATTTTAGTATTCACTAAATCTCTCTTTTTATGCAAACGGTTTCTTACATTTTAAAACAAAAGGGAAGCGATGTAGCTTCTGTGTCGCCCGATACAATGGTACGTGACGCCTTGCGCATAATGGCCGAGAAAAATATCGGTGCCATCGTTGTAAAAGATAAAGAAAAATTGGTTGGAATATTTTCAGAGCGTGATTACGCGCGTAAAATTGTGTTGAAGGACAAGTCTTCAAAAACAACTCCCATCAGCGAGATTATGACCTCCGATGAGTTAATAACCGTGAAACCCGGCAACAGTGTAGACGATTGCATGGTACTCATGACCGAACGCCGCATACGTCACTTGCCGGTTGTTGAAAATGAGGTGTTATTAGGTGTTATTTCCATTGGCGACCTTGTAAAACACATCATCGAAGAGCAAAAAATTACCATCGAAAATTTGCAGAATTATATTTCCGGTCAATAATCTAGACCCGCCACAAGCTGTTCGATTGTATTTTCGGGACTAATGGTAATGGTTCGGATGCCCAGTGTTTGAGCGCTTTCGATATGTTGCAGCGAGTCGTCCCAAAAAATTGTTTCGGATAAATTCAACTTATTTTCGCGCAGCACAAATTCAAAAGCCTCCTTCTCCGGTTTTCGCAAACGCAAAATATGGGAGAAATAATTTTGTTTAAAATAACTGCTAAATACTTCGAAGGGAAGCAGGGCATTAATTTTTTCGATGCAACGTAAGTAGTGGATGGCGTTGTTGTTGCTGAGCAAATAAAGATTAAAACGCTGTGAAAGGCTTTGAATGGCAGCCACTCGGCTTGGTTTTAAATCTAAAATAAGCGCATTCCAGGCAGCATCTAATTCAAGTGAGCTAAAGGGTATGCCACACCAAGCCCTCACCTGATTTCGAAATTCATCCGGGCTTAAATTACCGCTTTCAAATTCTTCAATAAAACCGCTTTGGCTGGCTTTGGTAAAAAGGCTTTCAAAATTTTCAACCCCAATGGCTTTAAAAGCAGCTGCGGTTAAGGAATGGTCAATATCCAAGATAACACCACCCATATCGATTATGATGTTTTTAATTCCGTTCAATTGCGCTTGTGCCATGCTTTGTAAATGCGAGAGGTATTAATTTGTTTTTTACCTGCAAATATATACTTTTGCACTCCTTCAAAATGAGGGCCTATAGCTCAGTTGGTTAGAGTAGAAGACTCATAATCTTTTGGTCCCTGGTTCGAGCCCAGGTGGGCCCACTTCACAGGGCAACAACTCAAAAAAAGTTTGTTGCCCTTTTTTATTCCTTCTGGAATCCTTGATACTAGCGCAAAGTTTAAGAATCACTTCATTCACTTTTGTGGTTCGAACTCGATTATTTTCAAACATGAATTTTTCTGGAAATATCGAACCAATTATTCGCTGTTTTATTTGTGTATCTGCCTTCTCGTAAGCAATATCAAGGTTTAGAATAACATTCTTGCAGGTATCGATAATTTTATCGTGTGAAATGGGTGCTGGGCTAAATTTGTTTTGCTCTTGCGATAAATCTAAAATCTCTCGCTCAAATTTCAGTTTCATTTCATGGTATTCTAAAGAACTAATATCACCATCCAACATAAGCATTTGGGCATTTTTCAATCTTAATTTATTCTTCTCAATATCGGTGGCAACTTTGATTCGCTCGGTATTATTATTACTTGAGTTGTCCTTTAACCTTTTTGAAAGGTTTTTCATGAAGATGTTAATCTCTTGAGAATTGAGTCTAAGTGATTTAAGCTTTTGAGTAAATGCAGCATTTGTATCAATAGCATTTATGCGCTCCTTGCAGCCTTTTAGGCAATGGTAATAATAGAATTTATCTCCAGAACGACCAGTAGAGCCTGAGCCTGTAAGTGTTCTACCACACTTAGGACAAATTAAATGCCCTCTTAAAGGTAACTCATCTCTATAAGTGCTAATTTTATTGGGCATATTTCTTTTACGACCTGATAAGATATCTTGAACTTTATGAAAGGTAACTTCATCAATTATTGCATCGTGAATCCCATCTACCCATTGAGCAGACTCATTTTTATATTTAGCAATAAAAATTTTACCGATATAGGTTTTGTTTTTTAAAGCTGCGGCAAAGGCATTTTTTGTGAGTTTAAGCCCTTCTTTGCTTAACAATCTCCTTAGCTCTTCAATATTGTAAACACCTGTTGAAAATTGCTGAAATGCTTTTTTAATAAGTGCTTCATTTTTTCCTCCTTCGGGAACTATGATTGGTTTGTTTTTATCGTCTCTTGTGTTTTTATAGCCGAAAGGTGAGTTGCCAAGCCATCGCCCTTCCTTTTTTGCTCTTCGCATTCCCCTAATAACATTTAAGGCACGCCTGTCATTATCTACTTCTGGAGCTACAACATACAATGCTAACATTATTTTTTGTTCAGGAATATCGAGGTCGAGTGGCTGCTCAATTGCTTGGGGTTCAACTCCCAATTTTCGCAAGGTTTTAATGGTGATATAGGTTTCGGTTGTATTACGAGAGAATCTATCCCATTTAGTAAATAATATAAAATCAACCGAGGTACCCTTACTCTTTAGAAAGCTCATAATATTTAACCATTGTGGTCTGTTGAATGATTTTCCACTTTCATCATCGTGGTAAAACCCAAGCACCTCAATATTTTTTTGCTCACAATACTTATAAAGCCTTTCCTTTTGGTCGGCAGGGCTGTAACCATTGTTTTGCTCATCTGTGGATACTCTCGAATAAAGAATAGCTGTTTTTTTCATCTTGATAAATTAACCGCTCCGCATATGCGGAGCGGGATTTTTAATAATTATTTCCTCTTTAAATTTTGCAATATTTCATTCATTTCGTTAACTCCTGTATTTTCAATAATGGCTATTGCTATTTCAGCCAAATTATCTAGCCAGTCTCTCAATTTTAATAATTCTTCGTCAGAATAATTAACTGCACTATCATTAATAATTTTGCGGCATTCAGCGAGTGAAATTTTTGAATTACCCAGTATTGGAAGAATTTCTTTTCTGTTTTTTAGATTACTACCATTTTCTTTTGGAGTTAGGTTTGACATTGTAATAACAAATAAGATACAGGTCTGAGCTGTGATTCAGGGGCTGCACCATAATCATTATCCTGCTTGTGGCAGGTGATATACTTTGTTGCTTTATATTAGTCATTTAAAATTTTACTTTAATTGTATTCTCAATACTTGAAACAACTCCCTTATGACTTTTTATTGTAATGTTCTGGTAGGCTCCTTCTTTCATAATATCCACAAGTCTGGTTTTTGCGTCTTGTGTTTTATTTAGTTCCAATTCTTTCATTTCAGTGCCTTTAAAAATTACTCTTATCGAATCGTACTCTCCTGAGTTAATCAGCTCCAAAAGTTTAATTTCATTGGGCTGCAAAATTTTTAAATCAGTCGCCACATGGGTAATATGGTCACTATATCCAGTTAGGAAATTTTTAAGAATGGTAGTTAAGGAAATGCTAATATGCATTTCCCTAATTACCTTCAGAACATCCACTTCAGAATATAGATTATGAAAAGGGTGAAGTATTACTGAACCATCTTTAAAAATTTCTAGCTTTATCTCTTCGGTTAGTTGAATTGCATCAGCTATCGCATAGTAAAAATGTGTGATTTTTTTATTGGTAGGTTTCTTTTCTATTTGAGCATAGAACTTTTTCAATTTTTCCCTTTCCTCCTTAGAATAATTTTTAGTAATTATTTCAAATTCATCAGGGTTAGCTTTTACATTTTCCAAAAAAGGCTTCATGTTAAATGGTTGAAACAAGTTTTTTTTTGCTGCCTTTATGAGCGTTGTTGAAATGCCTATTTCCCTTAGTTCGTCAACAGTTTTAATCCACATAAAATCAATAAAATTGAAGTTTCGCCATCTTCCTCCAGCGCTTCGGCTAAAACTCAGTATACCTTGCTTGTCCCAATAGGTTATATTGGTGTAACTAACCCCCAAATCCTTAATTGTAAATCTTTCTTCCAACAGAAATTCTGTTAGCTTTTCAAGATTAGAAAACGTTGGCTCTGCTCCCCAATAGGGCGCAATGGAAATATTTTGATCCATGGATTATATGTTTAATTAGGTTGGTATAAATACAAATATAGTACAAGTATATTTAATAATTATGTAAAGTTACATAATTATTAAATAATAGTATCTTTGATTAAAGTTTGCGTTACAAATTGCCGATTATTTCTGTAACCGAATTTTAATTTCCGTATCAAAAAATGTAATTCGCGTAACAACATGGCTAAAAATCATTCAAAGACCTGCCTAAATTGCAATAAACGATTTATTGCTAAAAACATAAGAGCAGCCTTCTGTTCCGACAGGTGCAGAGTAAGTGCAAATAGAAAGAAATCCGTAACGGTTACGGAAAAAGTGCCTATTGAGCAAAGTATAGCTGAAATAGAACTAGAAAAGACAAAGATTTTATTGCAAAATGAAGAGCAGACTCTTTTGCACCTTCAGAATTTGGCCGCCAATTACAAAAAGGTAAAAGATGCGAAAGAGCTAAAAGATATAGTGCTAATCAAAGAAAAGCTTGAATTGCAAAATCAACGAGCTAAAATTCAATATGAATTGTCGATTAAAAACAAAAGCTCTTATGCAAGTAAAGTTCTTGAAATAGGTCAAACAACGCATGAAAAGCTTTTAGGTTTTTTCGGAGGAATTATCCTTGATAACCTTTTTGAAGGCGATTCAAGTCGGCAGGATTATTCTGGGATGATTAAATCCATTGATGCTAAAATTGGTAAAATAAACACTGAGCTAAATCGCGTTTTATTTAATCCGCTTGTTTTTTCAGACATTAAAGTGAACGAAGCCGCTGTTGAAAAGCTAAAACAGAAGTGCCTTGCTTTAGAAGAGGAAATTATACGCAGTAATTCAATCAAAGAGCTGGCTCAAATAAAGGATAAGGATGGATTTGTTAAGGCCAAAGATGTTCAAAGCATTAATTTTGCGGGAAGGGTACAGTTTTCAGGCGCATTAGGCGATTTTATAGGCTTACTAGAAATGGATAAGTGTGCTATCACACTCACCGGAAAACCCGGAAGCGGTAAAACTTACTTGTGCTTTGACCTAATTAGTAAATTCATAGAACTTGATTTTTCGGTTGCTTATTTCTCAATAGAGGAAGGAATTACAAACCTTACCCTTCAAAAAATAGAAAAATACAAATTACAGGCTTCTGAAAAATTTAAAATTAATGACCAAGCAACGCTTCAGGATATACAAAAGTTTGCAAGTAGTTTCGATGTAATTGTAATTGATAGTTGGGGCAAGCTCAATGCTGATATTGCAGAATTTGACAAATTGAGGATTGCCTTTCCTAAAACAATTTTCATTTCTATTTTTCAGTTAACATCCTCTGGTCAAATGAGAGGCGGGACGATGGCAGCTTTTGACGCTGGGGTTAATATTGAAACATCAATCATTGAGAATAAAAGGTTTGCAATTTGTAGCAAGAACAGGTATGGGAATACAGGGATTAAGTATTGGATTGATGAAAGAGTTATTGCGATTTAACTTTTCTCTGTTTCATTTTAAACATGCAAAGTGTTTATTATTTATTCAGCATCATCCGATAATTTCAGTAGCCCAATTTTTCCTTCAAGCCTCCATTTAATTAGAGCACTTGTTCCTTTAATTCCGATGGATCACAAATAAGGCTCTGATTTAATTCTTTGATATTTTCAAATTCACCAATTATGGTAGTTTCATTTGAAGAGTAAAAATCACCAAACATTGTAATTTCCATAAAGCACAAAAAAAGCAAGTTTTCAGCTGTGATTTTTGAAATCTGACGAAAAAAATTAAAACGAAAATTTGCAGAAAATGCAAATAATTTGTTTAATGCCTTTCTGCCATTGGTTTGAAGGCGTCTCAAAAATAATTGCATTTTCCGTAGAAATACGGATTGACATTTCAATTTATTTTTCTTTAATTAACACCGTCAAATAATTCATCCCCCAAAAGAATTTTATTTGGGCTTTATACTTAGAGTGATTTTCACCAAAATAATTGAGTGAAAAATGTAAGGTTGGAGTTTTAATTTTTAAAACCAAACTACATGACAAGAACTACCCATTTTTTCTTTCCAAGTTATTTCCACGCACTTTTTTTGGAATCAATCAAATATCATCCTTTTTGAGTATTGACAGAGTTGAATGGCGAAGTTAATTTTGTATCAATACTTTTTTGATAAATAAAATCAATAGTGTCCTGTTAGATTAGATTGATTTTTAACTGATTACATATTTGTTCTTTGACATCTTGATAGACAGATTCAGCAAGTAGCTGATTTAACTGGGTTTTATCCAAAAGTGATACTCCCAATATTTGTAGGATTTCGTAAGTGGAACGATTTAATTTAAGTTTGCTTTTAATGATTGCTACCAATGTGTAAGTTATAATTGCAATATGGATTTGAGTTTTAACTGCATTTGCAGAAACGCCCCAAAAAGATTTTACTTTTAGATGCTGCTTAATCCATTTGAAAAACAATTCTACTTTCCATCTATATTTATACAGATCAGCAATATCAATGGCTTTAAGAGTTAGGTTATTTGTTAAAAATACAAACGAACGTTCTTGTTCTTTGTCGTAAAATTTAATTCTTCTGATTTGTTCAGGATAATTTTGTTTAGCATAAAACCCGGACAACTTTACTATTTGATCACATCTAATGCCTGCTTTTTTATTTACCTTGGAAGAGTAAATTCTTGTAAGTTGAGCATTCTTTTTAGCTCTAGTCACAAAAAATGCATGATGCTGATGTATGTTATAAAGCCGGTCAAAATCAACGTATCCTCGATCCAATATATAGTAAGCGCCTGCCTCGTATACCAAGGCATCTAACCCATTTATATCGTGTACATCACCAGCAGTGATATGCACAAAGGATGGAATAGAGGTTTTTACATCGTAAAGAGTATGAAGTTTTATGGCTCCCTTAGCTTTTCGGAATGTTGCCCACCAAAATACATTTAGACATAAATCAATGAGGGTTGAGTCAAAAGCATAAACATTACTTTTTATGTTGAGATGAAAATCGCTATCGTCTTTACAGCACTCACGAGCAATAGCAATCATCTCATAAGCGAACTGTTCGTAAATTCTATAATCACGATTTTCGTTTGCTCTGGAAAGATTGGAGCGAGATACATTTTTACCGAAACCAAGACGATAATATTTTGTCGAATGAGCTTCGATGCAAACCATCAAATCTCTTAAGCTTTCGCGATTGCTTAGTTGACCAAACATCATACAAAGCATTTGATTCCAGCAAGTGAAGTGTCTTACTTTATTATTTCCTTCAAAATTAGCAACGTGTTTATCAAACAATCTTGCTGGAAGAAATTCACAAACTTGTGAAAAGACATATTTTCCATGACCCATACCATATTTTCGGTAAAAGCTACGAATCAATTTTAAATCGTCACGGCTCTAAAAAAGCCTACAACCTTTGTCTATCAATAATTTCAAAGAACTAATTATTATTTAAACGGGACACTAATGAAATAAAATAGCAAATTAAATGCAAAAAAAATTAATTGTTTTTCAAATGAAAAATAGTTCATTTATATTTTTCCTGATACTAATTGCCTGTATTTGTTCATGTAAAAAATATGATGATGGTCCAGTTTTAAGTTTGCGAACAAAAAAATCAAGAATCGTGGGAAATTGGATATTAAAGTCTCAAGAACAAGATGGTTTAAGTACGCAATTTTTAACAGTTGAAAAATTGGACATTAATAAAGATGGGACTTTTAAATTCACTTATAAAACTGCTATATCTAATCAAGAAAATGGTAATTGGAGCTTTACATCTGATAAAGAAAATATTGATTTCAAATTCTCATGTTGCACCAATAGATACAAAATCCTTAGGTTAAAGAATAAGGAATTATGGCTTGAAAACACTGTTTTTTTTACTAACACTAATTCGATTGTTACAGAATATCATTACGAGCAATAGCAATATTCAAAAAACTCAAATATGAAGAATTACTTTATTTATATAATATTTCTTTCCCTATTTCTTATAGTTGCTTGTAAAAAGAAAAAGGAAGATGATGAAGTAATACCTTGTAGGAATTTCCAAGACTTACAGTCTTTTTCATATTTTAAAAAGGGATCATATTGGATTTATAAAGATAGCGCTGGTTCTTCACTTGACTGTGTATATGTTTTTAATGATACGAATTATATATACCATAATCCGGGTTGGGGAATAATTAAGGAGGGAGATTATCAATTCTACTCTAATTCATTATATAGCTATTTTGATGGCGATCAATATTTCTATAAAATTGATTACGGCTATTATGGGAGCAATGGGGAAGTTGGAACGTGGCGTGAAAGGAGAAAACAGACTCCAAATGGATATAATGGTACCACTTTTTTAATGTATAATATTTTTGAGGAAGGCAGCTTTATTAACCCTTGGACTTCACCCGGAGAAGTGTATTATAAAGGTTCTTATGATACTATAAGAATCGAAGGAATAGTTTATAAAAATACTGCAAAATTTTTCGACAACCATAATGCTTCAGAAAAAAACGAAAGTCCAACGAATTTTTGGATTGCAAAAAATATTGGAATTATTCGAAAGGAAATATTAGATAGTAATAAGATTTGGAATTTAATTAGATATAATGTTAAACAATAAACTACCCAAAATATGAAAATTCAAACTAAAGTAATTTCGTCGGTCTATTTTATTCTTTGCTTATTTAATTTCTTGAATACTCAAGCTCAGACAGAAAATGAGAACTTAATGAAGTATTGGAATTATAGAAATAAGTTTAAAAGCCAATTTGTTTCCATTGGCCCTCTGAAAGGAATGGGAATTAATATTTCAAATATTGATGCAGATCCAACAAGTTTGGGTCAAGAATGTGGGTCCCCTGCTTGGACCTTGCATTCACCTAATTATGGGTTTAGAAGAATGGGGGATGCAATGGCTCAACAAGGCGATTATCTTGCTGTATTAGCAACAGAATACAAGCTATTGAATGATGAAAATAAAGATTGTTCTGGAACATTAAATGAATTATATTACGCGATAAATGCTGTGGATAGATTGGATAAGACTGCAGAAGCTTATTTTAATCCTTCTCTTTTGGATGATGCTAACGGTTTTTTATTAAGGGACGATTTTGATGAAACGTTGATTCAAAATTGGACAGATGAATATCCAGTGACTAACGACCCAAGGGACAGGTTCGATGCAATGTATTCTTCATATTATTCTCAAAAAAACGTTACGGAAAATGGAGGTCAAGCCAGAGAAGGGAATGCTTGTAGTCAAGATCAAATGATCGCATTAATGTTAGGTTTTGTTCATATTAAAAAATTTGTTGGTCATGTTTATGTAAAGCCCAAACCAACTGATACCGGATTTTTTATTGATGACAAAATAAAGGAAATTACAGAGCACTTTATGCAGTACTTAACTACAATTTATCAGTGGAATAGCCTAGAATATCGAGTTTTAAAAACTAATATTACGCCTTCAATACCAAGCGTTACTTCTCCTGCTATCGGTACAGCAGGTTCGCTTACTGTTTTTCAAGGATTACCTGCAAATACACTTACAGTAACAAGTAATTGTGATGTAATCGAAAATTGGGTTTTAGTTAATCCTGTTTTGGGTAAAAAGGAACCATCAGGGAGTGAAGCCCGTCCATTTTCATACGGAATTGCAAAAGCTGCCGATGTTATTACAGGAAATGTTCATAATTATGCTGGTACAATTGGAATAATTCACAAAGCTGATGATAATATAGGAGATGGTAAACCATGTGTGATTCCCCATGACATTACTGTTCCTCTATCTATTGTAAATACTGCTTTCTGGCAAAATTTTCAAAACTTAACTTTACTTCCTGGTGGAATAGTGCCGGTAAATATTCCTAAAATGTGCGTTATTCTTCCACCTTTTGCCGCTGTTCCTTTGCTTCCAACTATACCATATACAATCTGTTTTGATGCATTTACATATAAATTCCAGAGTGGTCTTTTGGATGCAGATTACAATGTAAATTTAGCATTGTCTTTGGCTGTAGCTGGAGATAGTTGGAGTCATTATAATATTGATAGAATGTCTAATGATTGGGATATGTGGATTTTTGATTTATCGTATGCGGTTCTTCATAATGTACCCCCTTTGCGCTCTCAAGCCTTTTATTTAAATATTCTCAATAGTGCACCTTGCGATGGCCCTCACAATTATAGTCCAGCTAGTACTATTGATCCCACATTAATAACAGGTGAATGGGATGAAAATTCTAGATGGTCTCATCCTTTTGGCCCAAGTGGTTTTACGAGAGGAGAGTATAATGGTAATGATTATATGTGGATGTATAATTTATATCAATTAGCATTTAAATCACTACCCACAACCCCTGCATATACTAATAGTTCATGCTCATGCACATCAAACTATTTTATAGACAATCCTCAAAATTCAACTAATGAAAATATTCATTCTACTCATGTTAACCTAAAAAGAAAATTTCCGGAATATCTGGATGTAAATATACCTATTGAAGAATACCTAACACATAATTTACTAGTTGATAATATAGGAAAGCTAACAGTTCAAACAGATTTGAATGTATGCAATAACAGTACATTAGCTATTGAGTTAAATGGTTTGGAAATAGGTAATTCTTCAAACACATCGATATCAGAACGAGGATTACTAAGGGTTAAGAGTGGATCAACATTAAAATTGTCATCCGGGGCTAGTGTAATAATTAATGATTATTCAAAAATAATTATTGAGGCAGGTGCGAATTTAATTATCGAACCATATGTTACTATTAAACTTCAAGGCGAGCATTCATTATTTGATGTTCAAGGTTATTGCAATATAGATATTCCAAGTTTTACTTCTGTTTCAGTAAGAAAAGGAAGTGCCTCGAATGGAGGAGTTTTTAAATTGAATGCAGGAACATTTGACCTCAATTCTGATGCATATCTTGAAATAGAACATTGTAAAGTCTATTTGAATAATTATACATTTAATTATTTTGAAAACGCTCACATTCTATTAACAGGAGAGGAGTCGACCTTACAATTTGGAGGTATAATAAATCTTCAACCAAAAGCAGATTTGCATTTTAGTGGAGATGGTTATTTAGGTTTTAAACTTAACTGGATAAATAATGGTGATATTAACATACATGGAGATGCAAGCAACTCTATTACTTTGCAAGGAAACGGCAAAATAGATAAAATTGCAGAAGTTGCAATGCAGACCTATGTGAAAGCCGATGATAATTTAAAAATGCAAAATATCAAAGATGGATTATTCGAATTTGGAAGAGATGCAAGTTGGTTGATGGCATCTAGCTATCGTTTAGATAATCTCGAAGCAACAAGTATTGCAGGGCAAAGTGGAGGGGGTGATGGTTTTTGGGTTTGTGCTGCACCGAATCATCATATTGAAAATGTAACTTTTAAGGCATTAAAAAATGGATTAAGGGCTTCATTATTCTGGGGCACCGCAAATACGTTGCGCATGTATAATTGTAGCTTTGAGCAGTGTTTGAATGCTTTCAAATATGAAGATAAAGGTGTAATGTTGGAGAATATTGACTTCATTGATTGTCATTATCCAATAATAGGTGTTAGCGCAAGTACACCAAGTTATTTTACAAATATTGCAATAAAAGAAGCTGGTGGAACTTATGATGATGCAATTAATATTTCCTCGGCAGGAACCGCCACTACATATTTGAATAATTGCAATATTATGAAAAGTAATAACGGATATTATTCTACAGGAATTAGATACCAAGGTACAAGTTTGCTTAACCTGAAATGCAGTAATATTACAGCAAATAATAACTCATTATTTTTGTATAATAACGTTACATTAAATGTAAGCCCAATAATAAACAGTCCTTCAAGTTATCGATTTGGTGGAAACAATAGCTTTAGAACTGATGGAGGTGGAATTAGTTGTGTTTCTGCGAATCAATTAATTCTTGAAAATGGATTCAATGACTTTACTGTAGATAATCCTGTTTCAGCTCAGGGTTCTGTTATGAGTGGTGTGGTAGATAAATTTAGTATTGATGCACAAACTGGACAAAAATTTATTCCTGCACACAATAATAAATGGGTGAATGAACCAATCCCTTCAACAAAACCTAATTTGCCCAGCAATTTAACTTTAATTTCCTTACTTGGAAATCCTACTACAGGCCGTATTAATATTATTGATGACTCACCGAATTATATTGCTTGTGCTGATGAACCAGGCTCTGTACAAATCGGATATAATGAACGTGGGTTACCCATAAACTATTGTCCTAAATGTCCACCAATAAAAAGCGATTATTTTTGGAATACACCAATGAATGATGCATTGAGAACCGCGCTAAGTACTTCAATTGATGAATCAAATAGTGACAATATTTTTACATCTTTCAAAATGTTCAGTGATATTTTTAATACCTCAACAACATATGAAGAAAGTAGAATAAACTGGGATTCGGAATTTGCATATTTAAAGATGAAAGAATTATTCGGATTAATGATTAAAGACGATAGAATTGGCACATTGGATGTAAAGAATGAGTATTGTACAAAAATCCTTGAAGCAGAAAGTAAATTGATTATAAATAGTAGGGAAAAGGATGATGATATGAATGAATTTTACTATTCTATTGACTTGGCAACAACATATCGATTGCTTGGTAATAATGAAGCAGCCTTAAATGTGCTTAATAATATAGCACCATGTTTGAGATTAAAAGAAGAGCAGATAAAATTCTTACAAAACTGGATAACTCAAATAGAAACCGAGCAATTATTTAAAACGGGCAATATCGGTATTTTTGAATTTGATAACTACGCAGGTATCCAACCAACTGGTAACAGAGAGTTTAGAACAATTGGAAATACACAAGCAAATATTGATACAATTATATATTTATCGCAAGAACCCTTGGTGCCATCAAATCTACAATTTGTTACCGATAATGCCGGAAATAAATACTCAATATCAACAGTATTGGACACTGTTTCTTATAACTATCATTTAATGAAAGGTGACCTTATAAATTCAGTTGTTTGGGAACAAGATTTTAATGGTAGAAATAATGGAACTGATTCAGTTAAAGCAATCCTAATTGACGATAATAATTTTATTTATGTTACTGGGAAAAGTTGGAATGGGGTTGACTTTGATGTTATGACTATAAAATATGATACTGCAGGGAATAGTTATTGGAAGGCTGTTTATAATGACATGTTGATTGGAAATGATGAACCGATTGGATTTGAAATTGATTCATTATTCCATATGAAAGTGTTTGTTCGTTCATACAATGATTCAATACAACAATACAAAACAATATATTACTCGCAGTGTGATACAAATTGTGCACAAAACTACAGAATCAAGAATGCAAGAGAGACGAATACTTCTTCTAAATTAAATACTGACTTGGCTTTAAATGTTTTTCCAACACCAACCAGTGATAAATTAAATTTAGTAGTAACTACAAATAACCCATCTGAGATTTTTTCAATGAAATTATATGATGTCTCAGGGAAATTAGTTTTAGAAAGAAAAATCAATTACAAATATGTAATGGATGTCAGGGAATATACAAAGGGTGTATATCAGCTAATTGTTTCGGATGGTAAACACTTTCTTAAGAAAAGAGTTGTAATTAATTAATTACAGCTTAAATTATTAAGCTATAAAATAGATTCGAAATTAGATAATAGTAGCTGTTATTTTTTATTTTTTTCTGAGAATATTTCCTGTAGTATTTCTATAGCGATTGGGATTTTTCCACTATATAAACTTTGAACTTCAATGAAGTATTCTTGAGTTAAAAGTGCAAGATTAGGAAGTATAGTGTAGTAAATTTGTTTCTAATGATTAAAAAATATAAGAACACCATATACAAACTTTTAGAAGAGGATACTCTTGGCGTAGAACGATTTGAAGTTGAAGAAACCAAGATAAAAGGAATCGATACATTTACAATATTTCTAAGAAATTCTCCTTTAAAGTTTAGTATACAGAGCTCACCAGATGATTATAATTTCTTCACCTATAGATATACTAAGTTTAATTTATTATTTGAAGAATCGGGAGTTATACCAACAAAGGGGTATTTCCGTTTTTCTAAAGTACTTGAGGATTTTGATTGGTTTCTACAACATGTTGTTGAACCTTATTTGGCAGAGAAAGATGAACCAGATTATTGGCAAATCAATAATAGAGTGGAACTGTATACTGTTGTTAATCATGACTTTAATGTTGGATTTTTTACTACTGAAGAAAAGACCGCTATAAGAGTGATTTTAGAAAAACTTGGACCAGTAATAAAATTAGAGTTAAATATTGGAACCTTTGAGCAAAGTATCGTTAATTCTAGACTTGATTATTTAATTTCATCGCTGGATAAATTAAATAAATTTGATTGGAATAGTGTTTTTGTTTCATCAATCATTGGGATTATTACAACTCTATCCTTAGATGCTACAATGGGTAAAAAGTTATTCGATTTATTGAAGGAAGCTTTTAGTTCGGCATACCTTAGATAGTTATTTAGTTGGGTAAGGTGGGGTCTGATTAGCGGAATTTCAACATATGGCAAATAACATAGTTCAAAAGAGCTTTTTCTCTCAATAAAATATGACTTCACTAATAAAAATAAATCTTTCAGAAAAGGAAATTAAGATAATTAAGTTAATTAGTAAGGAGTATACAAATAGGGAAATAGCTACAATGCTGGAATTAAGTATTAGAACTGTTGAATATTGCCGTGAGAATATCATGGTCAAAACCAAATCAAAAAGTGCAATCGGCATATATAAATTTGCACTTAAAAATAAAATGGTCAAGCTTTAAAACTACCGAAGATACCCCCTTTTTTCTGTGAATTTGCTCATCACAATCCCATATAAATAAAAGCAGAGTATTGAGAATTTTCTTATTCAATACAATTTTCAGGAAGTTTCTTGACAGCTCAAAAAGGAGCATTTAAGGCTCATTAGGAGAAGGAGACCTAGAGCAATTCAGTATCAGATTCCCTATCAGCTATTGGATAATAGTAGCTGTTATTTTTTATCTTCTTCTGAGAATATTTCCTCAAGTATTTCTAAAGCGATTGGAATTTTTCCACTATATAAACTTTGAACTTCAAGGAAGTATTCTTGAGTTAAAAGTGCAAGATTAAGAAGTATAGTGCTTTGTTCTTCAATAAAGTTTTCGTAGTTGGATGCGCTTTGATGAGAATCCAACCCGAAATCAACGGGAATTCCCCAAAGTGCGTCCTTTAAAACAATATGGTCTTGTTGAATTTTGTAGTATGTATTTATAGGGTCTCTTTCCTGAATGTATATTTTTGCGCATTCAGCCAAGTGTTCTTCAAGTTTTTCTCCATATTTAAATTGAGTTTCAATTGGAAGGTTTTGCCACCAATTATTTAATTCATTCTTAGAAGTCATGTATCTTTTTGATTAGTATCAAAAAAATCTGCGTGGGTAATTTACCCAACCGCTCCTGAGGTACTGGTATACCCGCAAACGAGAAAAGGCAAACACCCACGCATCGCGTGAGCGCTTCACTTTATCCTCGTTTGCTATAAAAATTACCAGTTTTCAGTAGCGAGAATCAGCTAAACGCAAATCCTTATGATTGTTTTTTTTACATTTTTAGTATTTAATAAGACAAATGTATTGCTTTAGGTTAATATATCTTTAATCTTAGTGCATATTCCTTGATAGTATTCAATCACCCTTTAACATCTCTCCTTGTTAGTATGATAAAACCATTAACATTCAGAAATGTAATATTAATTATCCGTTTTAGTTTAAACTTTCAATAATTTGAATTTCGGAAGGAGTTAATTTGTATATGCTAAAGGAATTTTTTTTGTGATTTTAATTTTTCTGTTTACTTATCCGCTGCGCTTGAAAGCATTTATTTGCTGTGGGTTCACACATTGCCATCATGCTAATCCTTTAATTTTCATTCCTAATATTTTATATATTACAAAATTAACTACCTTCGAAAGAGAAATTAATCTCAAATTAAATTGTAATTGCCAATGAAAAAAATCTACTTATTAACTGTAATTTTATTATTGACTTTTGTGAAAAATTTTGCGCAAACACCATATTTAGTTAAAGATATAAAAACTGGAGGACTTGACTCTAGCCCTAGGGATTTTACAAATGTGAATGGTACATTATTTTTTTCTGCGGATAATGGTGCAAGTGGCAGGCAATTGTGGAAAAGTGATGGTACAACTGCTGGAACTAATCTAGTGAAAATAATTGCACCTGGAACTGGATTAACGAACTCTTTTCGAGGTGAAGACCTTAATGGGATTTTATTTTTCAGTGCTAATGATGGACTAAATGGAATGGAATTATGGAGAAGTGACGGGACACAATCTGGAACGTATATGGTAAAGGATATTAATTTAGGAGGAAACTCCAACCCTAGTTGCCTAACAAATTTTAATGGCAACTTGTACTTTAGTGCTGATGATGGTATAAATGGTGTTGAGCTATGGAAAAGTGATGGTACTGCTTCAGGAACAGTATTATTAAAGGACATTTACACTGGTGTTGGTAATTCAAATCCCGGACCGCTTTCATTACATTTTGCAATTATAAACAACGAATTTATTTTTACAGCAGATGATAGTATACATGGGACAGAGCTTTGGAAAAGTGATGGAACAGAAATTGGAACGATAATTATAAAAGATATTGTTCCTGGCTCTTCTAGTTCCAACATTTACTTTAATAGTAACATAGATTATCCGACAGTAAGTATAAATGGAATACTATATTTCATAGCGCAATTTGAAATATGGAAAACTGACGGTACAAGTTTAGGGACAAGTATGTTGACTAGTGGTTCGGTTGGGGGTTACTCGCCTGCTGCCTTATTTAACTATAATGGCACATTGATTTATGCAGTGGACGATGGAATGAATGGGTATGAAATATATAAATCCGATGGAACAGTTTCTGGAACAAGTATTCTAAACGATATTTGTTTAGGTAGTTGTAGCTCAATAACAAAATATAGTGAATATATAGCAAGTCTTAATGGCAATTTATTTTTTTGTGCAAATGATGGATTAAGTGGTAATGAACTTTGGAAAAGCAATGGGACAGTTACTGGAACTACATTAGTTAAAGATATCAATATTGGAAGTCTTGGTTCAACAATTTTGGGTCTAACAACTGGTAGTGGATATCTTTTGTTTACCGCAAATGATGGACTTAATGGTCAAGAATTATGGAAAAGTGATGGAACTACAAGTGGGACAGTTCTTTTAGATATTGTTCCAGGGAGTAGCGGTTCTTATCCATATAATTTTATGACTTTAAATGACATAACTTATTTTGTTGCTGCTGACGCTCCGCATGGTTATGAGCTATGGGCAATAAATACTGCAGTTGGTATAAAGAAAACAAAAGGAAATTTAAGTGTGAGTGTATTTCCAAATCCATCAACTGATTTTCTCAACTTTGAAAATATAGATTTTAAGAGTAGAACTTATATATCAATTGAGAATATCTTTGGTGAAACAGTTTTAAAGAAGGAGTTAAACGAAAATAAAATGAATGTCATGGATTTAACTCCTGCCGTTTACTTTTTTAAAATAGAAAATGAGAAGGGGATTTTTGTTGGAAAATTTTTGAAGCAATAGTTCTTTTTTTTCTAATCTCAGTCTATAAAAATCGGTAAAGTAGTGTCAGTTTTCACCTAGATAGAGTTTGAATTATTAAAAACTTATTCATTTGATTTTTTTGATTCTTCGAAGGAGAATATTTCTTGTAGTAATTAGTCAAGTGGTCTGTTTTCTAGTTTTGGATTGTCCCAGCTTGTGTATTTAAGTCTGCGGGAGTAGATTATATGTCAATTTCACATACTCCTTTTAATTTTATTAAAAGCCTCTTTTGCCAATAATTCCGTAAGAGTTTTGTTGAAACCTTTCTCGTCCATAAAACGAGCAAATATATCTTCGTTTTGGTCTATTCGCTCTACGAAAAGTTGTTGTAGAATACTTTTAAAAATCAAAATAAATTTATCCAGTGAGTTTGCTTGAGCAGCCTGAATAATATCTTGATCGGCGATGGCTGTTTCTATAATTTGATCAAAAAAATATTGATCGGCCTGATTGAATTCCGTTCCAAACCGATTGTTAACTATATCAACAATTCTCGAAAATGGAACCTCGTCTTCTCTAACCATTCCGGTTGCTAAATCTGTAGGGCCATCTAATTTATATTCTTTCGGAATATTAAGACTTATCGAACCCTCGCTTATTTTTTGGAGGCGATAATACTCCAATCTTACTGAATCATCAAAATTATAGTTTGGACCTGTATTGCGCTTGGGTAGTTTACTTGATAAATGCCTCAGAAAAACAAATAACTTTTCCAATTCAGTATCTTGATAGGGAATAATCTGGCTTAAGAAAGCATACAGATTTTTGAAAGCTGTGATCTTACTCCGCCATAATTCAGCCTCTTCTTCATTCGCTTTTAGGAATAACCTGAATTTTTCAACTGGAACATCAAGAATATAATTCATATCTTCATGATCCTTACTGCTTTGTTTTTCTCTGGATTTAAAATAAATAGCATTAAAGGCATCAATGTCCTCTGTGGTAAATATATCTACAAGAAGCAACTCTTGTTGAATTCTATACAAGTTGTTCGGGTCAGCCTCTTGCCCAAGTACTGCACCATCATAATAAGCCTTAAAAGCAGCTTGTATTTCATCTCGATCATTCACAAAGTCTAGTACGAAGGTATCCTCCTTCAATGGATGTATACGATTTAAGCGAGATAAAGTTTGAACCGCCTGAATGCCCGACAATCTCTTATCTACATACATTGTATGCAATAAAGGTTGATCAAAACCAGTCTGGTATTTTTCCGCCACTAAAAGAATATGATATTCCGCTGTTGCAAATTTTTCCGGAAGATCTTTTTCTTTAATCCCATTATTCATTCCAACTTCTGTATACATTTTATCAGGCACCTTGTCGTCACTTACTTCTCCCGAAAAAGCCACTAAAGATTTTATTTTATACCCCTTTTCTTTAATGACTTCGTCAAAGCATTGCTTGTAACGAACCGCCTCTAACCTTGACCCGGTCACAACCATTGCCTTAGCTTTTCCTCCTATCTTATGGCGAGTAGACTGGTAGAAATGTTCAACCATGATTTCTGTTTTCTGCGCAATATTGTGTGGATGTAGTCGCATAAAACGACCTAAAGCTTTAGCTGCTTTTTTGCGTTCTACTTTAGGATCATCTTCAGAAGCCTTTACAAGCTTATAAAATGTAGCGTACGAAGTATAATTTTGCAATACATCCAGGATAAATCCTTCCTCAATAGCTTGTCGCATAGTATACTTATGCAACGGTTCGTCATTTTCAGAAAACAATTTAATTGTTTTATGCTTGGGTGTGGCTGTAAAAGCAAAGAAGCTAATGTTTTTTTGCTTTCCTCTTTTTGCCATATTTCTATACAAAAGCTCCAATGTTTCGTCACCCTCTTCATTCGCTCTATCCTTAGCCTCTTTGGCTAGATGCTCGCCTCCTAAAACCACTTTTAAATCGGCAGCGGTTTCACCTGATTGTGAGCTGTGGGCTTCATCAACCAGGATTGAGTAATTTTTAGTTTTTAATAACCCTTTAGAATCCTCACCTCGTTCCTCAGCCAATTTTCGGAGTTGTTCGGTTACGAATGGGAATTTTTGTAAAGTTGTAATAACAATAGGTACAGAGTTCTCCAAAGCTTCTGCTAATTGCTTAGAATCTTTATCGATTTTCAGCACAACCCCTTTTTTATGCTCAAATTGATAGATGGTATCCTGTAATTGTCTGTCCAAAACTACACGGTCTGTTATTACAATTACCGAATCAAATAATTTGGTATTGTCTGCTTTGTGCAATGAAGATAAACGGTGGGCCACCCATGCGATAGTATTACTTTTTCCACTGCCCGCAGAATGTTCAATTAAATAATTAGTACCTACTTCATCCTTTAATGAAGTGTGTATCATTTTCCTTACAGCCTGTAATTGATGATACCTTGGAAATATCATCGTTTCCTTTTTGATCTTCCTTCCATCTTCAGTAAATTTTACATCTGTTTGCAGATGAATGAATTTACCCAGAATATCCATCAAGCTATCTTTTTGTAATACTTCTTTCCACAGGTAACCCGTTTTGTAGCTTAAGCCTTCTTCATCAACCGGATTACCTGCTCCGCCTCGATTACCTTTATTGAATGGAAGAAAATAAGTAGCTTCTTTGGCTAATCGTGTAGACATTTCTACCACATCAGTATCTACTGCAAAATGTACCAGAGTTCTTTTTTTAAACTCAAAAATTAACTCTCGGGGATCACGATCATTTCTATATTGATGTTTAGCATGATTGATATTCTGATGCGATAAAGGATTTTTAAGCTCTAAAGTAATTAAGGGTATACCATTCACACTTAATACCATATCTATAGAATTTTTACTGCGTGTGCTGTAGTACAATTGTCGGGTAATGGCAAAGACGTTTTTATCATAACGTTCCAATACCTCAGCATTCATTGAATGGGAAGGTTTAAAATATGCTAATTGCAATTGTTTACCGTAACATTTAAAACCATGACGAAGCGTGGAGAGTATACCGTGAAGTTCTATCCATTTGGTGAGGTCATAGATGATTTGATTGGCTGTATTGTCTCCAAGAATAGAATGTAATTTATTCCATTCTTTGACTTGGGTAGCTTGAATAAATGCAACAAACGTTTCGGGGAAAATTGCTTTTTCTTTATCAAAGGTAGTACTAGGAAAAGACACATAACCATTGGACAGCAATACTTGTTCTATGCTTTTTTCAAATGCGATTTCTTTAGTTTGAGAATTGCTCATTTCTTATTGGCGTATTTAAGTTTCTTCTCGATCTTTTCAAGATAAATCAGATGTTCCTTTAACGCATGTTTGATAGGAATACAAAATTCTGCGTACTTATCTCCCAACAATTTATCTATGTCTAAAATAGCTTGAGTGGTTTTTGCTTTCTTAATGGGATTAGACTTGCCAATAAAATTTTCAATTGCTGTCTTTCTTTCTTCTATTAGCACAACATGATCTAAGGCTAATAACGAAACAGTATTTTTTCCCCGATCAGTAGTTCCCAAAACACCACCATTTTTATCATAGCTAAAATTACTTTCACAATTCAACTGCAATGGTAAAACATAATCTAATCCATTGTTTCCCCAGTTGTCGTCTTTCTTGATTGCACCGAAATACTTTTCTTTTGGAATTCCTTTGAGCGCCTTGTTAGGAAAACAAGCTACCATGTTATTATAATCTAAGTCGGAAACAGTTTCAACTCCTGCTTCCCTATGCTGCCTGCACAACTCTTCAGGTTTTATATGTTCAATATGACAAGTATCTAATGAGATTCTTTTCAACGTATACGCACAGATGTAGCCCTGTTCTTTTAATAAGGCTTTCTTAATAGGCTTTTTTTGTTCACTTCCTAAGTGTGTATCGTAACGAATCTGTATGCCAGCCTTTTCATTTACTTGTTTGAATTGAATAAAGCTTGCCGGTTCATGCCCTTTAATTATCCTCTTCATCGTCAAACATTTCGAGGTTAGACATTCGGGCTTCAAACATTACCCATTCATCAAGGTCAAGATTTTCTCGCTTGTATCTATCAATTAATAATCTGGCTTTTTCAAATTCAACTTCATCCACAAGGTTTTTAACTTCTGAAATCGCTTCTTCAGATTCCTTTAACCGATCACCGTCCTCCATGATAAATTTTAAAATCCAATTAATATCCAGCCCGAAACTTTTCACGGTTTGAACGATTTCGAAGTTTTTAACAATTTGAATATTTCCCGGAAGAACCGAAGAAATAATCTGAGGCGAATGCGTTGTTGCAATGAACTGACAGTTAGGAAAAGTCCGTTCCAGGTCGCTCACAATTGTACGTTGCCATTTCGGATGGAGATGTAAATCCAATTCATCAATAAATATGACCGCCTCTGCTTCTAATGGGTTTTCAGTATGCATATTAGCAATGATCAACCTTCTTGCTATGTCAAAAACCAGAGCTAATATTCCTCTTTCACCATCGGAAAGCTGATTGAAATTTAGAACCTTATTGGATTTGGTAATACAAAAGGTCAATTCTTTAGAAATCTCATCTTCTATTAAACCAAGGTCGGAAAAACCAGGTAAAAATGTATAAATAGTCTCTTCTATCAGTTTTGTAACTTTAATTTGTTCTGGAGTAACTTTAGCTAATTCCTTACGTACTTTAAACCACTCTGCAAACATCTTTATATTGAAAGCTCTGTTTTCAGACAAGGCATCTACAAACGCAGCAGCATAAGGAAGCTTCGACTTTACAGCTTTTGAGGCTTGATTGACTATTAATGATCTTCTTGTAGAAAAAAACAATCCTAGCTCCGGGGTATTGTGTGTTCTTTTTATTTCGGGTTTAAAATCAATAATATCTTCTAATGTAATACCTTCTTCTCTGACATTTGCTGTACTTTCCTTCGTTCGTTTCTTTTGTTCTGTACTTATCGTTGTGTAATCCTTTGTAGACTTGGAATAAATAAAATCATATACACTTTTATCAATCGTAAAGGACGTATTTACATGTAACTGATCTGTATTGATGTTGATGTCTGATTTCTTAAAAGACTCACTTGAGATTATGGGTGACTTTATTTTTTTAAGAATATGTGTCATTGATACTCTTAAAGCTTCTAAAATAGTTGTTTTACCAACACCGTTGATTCCCACAATGAGGTTAAAGCCAGGCTGAAACTCCAACTTTGCATGGGTAAACCCACGGACGTTGGTCAGTTCTAAAGTATTAATCTTCATGATAAGATTGAATTTAATTCCCCATTGATAGCAGCTGATATAATGGCTGAGCGCTTTTCAGCTAATAAATTTTTAGCTACCTTAATTTTATAAATGATTGAATCAAATATAGAGCATTCTTTTTCTAGAAATACTACAATATTTTTTTGGTCATCTATAGTTGGAAAAGGAATCCAGAAATTTTTAATGTTTTCAAAGGAAACCGCTTCTCTTCCACCGCCATACTGTAATAAATCAATTTGAAATTGACCAATAAATGAAATAATAGAAAAATACAGATACTTATAAAGTACTTTCTCATTTACACGTAAAATACAAACGTGCTGATTGACATTGGCTTCTATATCTAAATCATAATAGTAGCATCTCCCAATAGAGCCGCCGGTAATATTCAAAAGTAGATCATCCTTTTTTAACTGAGAGGATTTCATATCGTCATGAATTTCTTCAGGTATGTAGGTCTGATCATCAAACCTTAACCCATCATTATATATATTCTGGCTTCTTAAAAATAATACACCTTCATCTGTGTAAACTACAGAACCCCCAGACGGAGTAACACCGCTTCCAACTTTTTTCGTTAAAAATTTCAATCTCTGTAATTCCCAATTTTTGGGAATTGGCCCCAACCATTCAATTCCAGATTTTTTTAAGGGGATATTGGGATCTAATCCTTTAGTAACTGCATGGTTGATAACAGCTTTTTTTTTCTCCTCGAGAATGGCAAGCAGCTTTATTTTTTTATCAATTAAGCAATCTATTTTAGATACTTCTTTGTCAAGATAATCAACAATTTTGTTTTGTTGCGAAAGCGCTGGTAAGGGAATTTTATATTTTGCAATAGCATTTTTGGGAATACCAAATCTAGTTACACCTGTAGCTTCAATTTCTAATTGTAGTCTATGCTGTTTTGATTCAAAGCAATAAAAAAGATATTTCGGAATTACTAAATTTTCTTTTGGTCGCATAAGAGCCAAGTGATAGCCGCATATCGTGATATTTTCAAAATCGCCTTTAACAATTGCTGGAATTCCAATATCATTCCAGCTTTCAGAATCTTTTGTAATTAAAACATCGCCATCCTTAATCAAAAATCTTTCTATTTCATTATCAGAAGCAGAGCCTTCCATAAATTCAATGTCAGAAGTAATATAAGTATTTTTATAAACGTCTGTATAATTGCAAAGCTTTACTGAATCCTCATTGTCTTGCGGTATTTTATCCACTGGAGAAATCCGATAATCAGCAACATAGAATAATGGAACGATTTCACGGTCTGAAGAAATTTTACTTTGCCAATCTAAATAATTGCTCATACTCATTTAGTTAATAATTCTAAAATTTCTTTCTCGATCTCATTCAATTCTTTATTGATTATTTCTAATGATCGATTTTGCGAATTCTTAAAGAAGTATCGATTAAAATTGATTTCGTAACCTACTTTATCTTTAGTTCGATCCATCCAGGCATCTGGGGCAAATGGCAATACCTCATTTTTAAAATATGCTTCAATGTTTATTTTTAAAGGAATATTTTCAAAATCTCTTAAATCTGGGTCAGCTTCAAAGTCCGCTTTTCCTTTGAGCACTTTTGCGCCTTTCGTGTCCTTGTCTGTAAACACTTTGCGGAATACAATCAACTCTCTCGCAGACCATTTTTGTTTGCTTATTTTTTTTATGTCTTTCAATATCTTGTTCCAATCCATGAACACTTCTTGCCCTAATTTTTTGTCAATGGCCTGTACATCATCCAACAAATGTGGACAAGCATCTAAAAAGACAGATTTCCGCTCTGTTGTCATTTGGTATTTTAGGCGCAATGGGCGCTCAACTGTAACCCTTGTAAAACCAAAATCCTCATTGTCAAACAATTTAGCATTTGCCGAATTTGCAAACTGCCCGTATTCCGCAACAATTTCTTTTATTTGATCGGGCTCCATTACATGAATAATACCATCATCTACCTCACCCTCCCCAATTTTACGTCGTTTGTTCCCCTGGCTTTTACGCATTGGTATGTAAAATTCCCTGGCATTGAATAATTGAATTTTTCCTTTTCTATTCTTTGATTTTCGATTGGTCAACACCCAAATATATGTAGTGATACCTGTGTTATAGAACATTTGTTCTGGCAGCGCAATAATACCTTCCAGCCAGTCATTTTCGATAATCCATTTACGAATATCACTTTCTCCAGAACCCGCCCCACCAGAAAACATAGGAGATCCGCTAAACACAATTGCCAAACGGGAGCCATATTTTTTCTTCGATGGTTCGTAAGGTTCAAATTTGCTAATCATGTGTTGCAGGAACAATAAGGCTCCATCGTTCACACGAGGCAAACCAGCTTCAAAACGTCCTGTTTTATCCCGATCTATCTGTGATTTTTGTTTTTTCCAGTCCACGCCAAAAGGAGGATTGGCAATCAAGTAGTCAAATTTCTTATCCGGAAATTGGTCATCAACCAAGGTATCTCCAAAATGAATCGTATCTGGTTGAACCTTCTTTGCCGTGCTATCATACTTAATCAATAAATCAGCTGCGGCTGTTGCAAATGCACGTTTGTTATAATCTTGTCCGTATGCAACCAGAATAGCATCTTCATTAGTTTTTGTTACATGAGATTTCGCTTCTGAAAGCATTCCTCCAGTACCACAAGTAGGATCTAATATCTCCCTGATTACCGATTTGCCTTTCAGGAAATCATCGTCATCATTAAATAATATATCCACCATCAACTTAATAATTTCACGAGGTGTGAAGTGATCTCCTGCAGTTTCGTTGGCCAATTCATTAAAACGGCGAATAAGATTTTCAAAGATCAAGCCCATATCACGGTTTGTTACGAGATGTAAATTAATCTTTGCAAATTCGGAGATAATGAGATATAAAATATTGGCGTCATTCATCGCAAAGATTTCTTTCTCGAAATCGAAAAACTCGAATATCTCCCTCACGTTGGGCGAAAATCCATTAATATAACTTGCTAAATCCTGTGCAATACTATCTGGCGCTCCCTTTAATTTTTCAAAGGTAAAAGGAGAGGTATTGTAAAATTTTTGCCCAGTTATCATTTCGAGTTTAGAACTTAAAATTGAGGGAGGAATCTCGTTTTTATACCTGACTTTTAAGCTTTCAAATTCTTTTAATACTTCCGATTTCGATTTTTCTAATACAGAATCAAAACGTCGAAGAACTGTCATAGGAAGCATTACTCTTTCATACTGCGGTGGACGATAGGGGCCACGCAGTAAGTCTGCTATATCCCAAATGAATTTAATATGCTGTTGATGTGTTGTCATTTTATTGTTTTGTTCTTATTTTTTTATCTTTATGCCTCATGTCTTGTACTGAAATAGGTTGACAGATTTCATTTGTTAAAATTAGATTTATTTTTCATTGTACACCTAATACAGTGAGACTTGCAGAAAAATCGGCTCTAAACGAATTTCTGCAACCAGATTCAGAATAAGTGAAGAGCTTGTTGACCCCATTATCGATGAGTGTTTTTCCCAACCCTAATAATTATGATCATGAATTCGCAATTGAATTAGTCCCACTTTCCACTAACCTATTGAAAATATTAGATGAAAGGGAGTTTTTGGATTGATTTATAAAAAACTGGGGCATTTTTTGAGGATTTTGAGTGGCTCCCTTTTGAAGATTTTTGCGCCTGGTTTTTTGAAATCTGACGTTTTTGTTTATTTGACGAAAATTTCAGGGTCTTCCATTCCAAAACGCGGTAATAATTGACAGCTTTGATTTACAGATACATTTATTGATTTTTTTTGATGCAAAAACGAGTCTTTTTTCTAGGTATAAATACGGATTGACAATTTGAATTATTTTTTGTTTGTTTAGGGCGATAAGGTATTATAGCACTTTTGAACGTTAAATTTTAATCAATCAGATGCAACTTTCGACTTTCTTTCATTATAGTTGGATATGCGCAACGTTGTTTCGGGTGTATTACCGTTGGCGGTAACCAAAACATTAAATTGAATATAAAATGGAAGACAACATTTTTCATGAATTAACATCCAAAACTATTGCTGACCTTGCAGAAAGGAGTCTTTCATCAATCTGGGATGGTTTAGTTAAAAGCGGTAGGTATACAAAAAGTAGCATTCAAAAAAAATATATGAATTTTCGGATGAATATTCGAAGAAATATATTAGGCTGTATGGTAAAATAAAGGTTTTGGGGATGAGTGAACCTTGGGACTTAGAAGAAATATTTGTGAAGGTGCACCTATTGGATAAAAAATTAATACAGGAGTATGATAGGGAAAAAGTCAAATCTGAATTTGCCTCAAGGAATCAGGAATTAAATGAAGCGATCCTCGATGGCTTTGTTTCTGTAAACGAACATAAAAATTTAATGATTATAGGCTACCCGGGAAATGGTAAATCAACTTTTTTGAAAAAAATAGGATTAGAGGCATTAAAAGGCAAAAAGGGCAATTTAAAGTTTCGATCAATTCCAATATTATTGGAATTGAAAAACCTAAGGAACTCGGAAAAAACAATTAAAGATTTAGTTGTTGAGATGTTTACAATTTTAAAATTTCCTGAACCAGAAACATCAGTTGAAAAACTGCTAGAGAAAGGCGACTTATTGATTTTACTTGATGGCTTTGATGAGATTCCAGAGAGTCTTATGCCAAGTATGTACAGCTCTATCCAAAATTTCTGTGATGAGTATGACAAAAACAGGTTTGTAATATCATGCAGAATAAATATTTACAACCAAGGTTTTTCCTTTAGAAATTTTAAAGACATTAAAATCACACTATTTGATGACACTCAGGTTAAAGAGTTTGTTAATTTATGGTTTAAAAAAGATAACAAGCCTGAATTAGTGCCCTTTTTTATTAAAGAGTTAAATGCCAACAGTGCTAGTAAAGAATTATCTAGGACACCTGTATTACTAACCTTGATGTGCTTAATGTACAATAAAAACTTTAGAATCCCAAGACAGCAAAACGAATTATACAAGGAAGCAATTGATGTCTGGCTAGAAAGATGGTGGAAGACCAAACAAACCGAAGATAATACTTTTCTTCTTGACCCATTTGATGAAAAAATTTTGTTGTCTGAAATTGCGTACAAAAACTTCATTCAGGATAAATTGTTTTTCTCTTATGATGATTTGATTTCGCAGATAAATGTTTTCCTTGAATCAAAGGAAAAATTTAAGGGAATCAGTTCTGACTTGTTTTTGAAAAATGATCTTCTAAGAAAGCAAGGTCTTCTTGTGAATAGAGTTGCCAACGAGTATTCTTTCTCCCATTTGACATTTCAAGAATATTTTACTGCATACTTTATTTTTTCAAAATCGCTATCTTTAGGAAATGATTTGATATTTCCAACAATTGAAAAGTTTGGTGATAATAAAAAATGGAGATACGTATTTATATTACTATCAGGATTTATTCAAGATCCGATTGCCATTAATGTTTTTTTAAAAAGTCTGGCCTTAAAACTTCCTAGTGAAAAAAATACAAAAAAGTTTAAAATCCTATTTAGAAAATGTTTTGAACTAATTAAAGAAAATCATAAGGATCTTCCATTGCAACTAAGGCTAATTCACTCATTTTATTTTATTTTCTTATATACATTGACAAAATTTGGAAGTATAGAAAATGAGGAAGAAGGAGAAGAACCATCTAAATATTCAGATTTTTCATATGACTTTGCAGTATTAGCAGATACTTTTATTGTTCCTTTACAAAGGGATAGGAATTTTCCAAATCAACATATATATAAAGAAGTTTTTAGTGAGCATGAGGAAACTTTGTGGGAATTAAGAAACAATAAAGCATGTTCACAAAGCATATTATTCATTGAGGCTGTAAAAGAAAACAGTTTATTTAGCATAAACTCAAGCAAAATTATTGAAAAATTGAAACACTTGGAGGAAATTTATCCTGAAAATTTCCCTACTCAAAATGAGTATATTAAATTGACTAATGATGTTTCACAAATCATTTTATCAGAAGTTGGATTGGAAGAAATATTAGAATGGAGTAAGCAGGACTTTGGTGAGTTGTTCAAGATAATAAAAGACTATTTTTATATATACACACTTTTACTTGAGTGCAAAGAGTCTGCAAGTGCTGTTGTTATAGAATCAGACTGGAAATCCTTGGAAGATACAATATTTAATGAATATAATAAGGATATCGACAACAAGGTACACAGCGATGTTGCTCCTTAAAGCGGTCACACATCGTTTGTACTTCCCTTACAGGGCATTTAATGGACAGTGCTAAACCAAAACATTATGATTTGACGGACAATAAATAACATTAAGACAAGAATTGACAACTTGGAATCTCTGCTTTCATCTGACGATAACAATTGGAGCATTATTTGTGAGAAAAAAAAGAAGTCCCAAGTAATTATTATTGATCTCAATTCCGCAAATGATGAAATGGTTGAAGTAATTTCATGTGTATTATCTAGAATGATTTTTGAGAAGTTACGTGCTGCAAAAGAAAGAAATACATTTCCCGTAAATCTCGTTCTTGAAGAAGCGCACAGATATATTTCTACAGATGCCGGAAAAGTTTTTGGTGATGCGAACAGAATTTTTGAAAGAATAGCAAAAGAAGGTCGAAAATATGGTATGTTTCTTCTTATATCTTCTCAGCGACCAAGTGAATTATCTAAAACTGTCTTATCACAATGCAGTAATTTTATTGTTCATAGAATTCAAAACCCGGAGGACTTGTCACACATTAGACAAATCACACCTCATATTTCTGAAACTATATTGAGACGCATGCCATCTATACCAACCCAACACGCGCTTATTTTTGGACATGCTGTTAATCTTCCAACAACTTTTAAGGTGAATGAAGCAAACCCAAAACCCAAAAGTGACAATAATGAAATAAGTAAAAACTGGTTTAAAGAAAAAGAATTTGAAGTTAAGTTTTAGAAACGTTCCTATGAATATAATAAATTTAAAAGGCACGGAACTAAACAAGCATCAGGCAGAAAATTAATTTGAGTTATAAAGAACATGAAGTGGTTATTAGACAGAACAATTCCGACAGCCAAAATATTTCAAATAGCCTGTACTTTTGATGAGTTCGGAGCATGGTTAAAGAAAGAGCATGGTAAAGTCATTAATGAAGAAATATTTAGAGGTTATAAATATTTCTTGGACTGTGCGTTTTCTGCTATCTTCGATTCTATTGCCAGTGACGATTCACTAGGTATAAAGAGTGATTTTCTTTTGAGCCGAGCTTTAGGCAAAGTTGTTTACGTTGAAAAATTACCCAACTCTTGCGAAAAAACCATTTTATTAAAAAATATTTACCGGCTTTATAAACCTATATCTAAATCAAATTCTTTTGTTGAACTAAAAGCAAATGCACTCCCTTTTCAGAGAGACGTTATTAGTATTATTGAAAAAATATTTTCAAATTGTTATAGTATAAAGAAATCATTTAAAATAACTAAAGATTCAGCAACAGAATTATTATTAATTGATAGTTTATATATATTATTTAATCAGATAAAAAATAATGGCCCAGTAGCCTATGAAGGTCAATTATTAAAAGAATGGTGGCCTTCTAAAAAAGAAAGAGATACTTACCTTGAAGGATATAAGTACACTATTCAATTTGTTTGGCACAAAGTAATTGGTACGACAAAGTACAGAAAGTCGAGTTTAAAAAATATTCATCAATCTGATAGCTGGAGAGATTATGTGTATAACAAACCTCATGTTGAAAACCCAAAATCCCAAGAAGATTTGTTTTCAAATATGATGAACAAATCTTTCGACCTTGAAAAACAAACCAGTTTTGATAGTTACTTTTATAGAATACAAAGTGAAATAATTCGCCCACTAGAAAAAAAGTATAATTTTTTCATGGAAAGAGGGGTTGATGTTTTTCAAATTCACAAAGCTAAATTTTCAAAATCCTTTTTTGAAAACCTCTTAACTAAATCCGATCTAACTTCAATTGATCTATCACTCGAAGAAGAACTAGATATGATTCTCTACTGGTACCCAGTTGAAATTGTCAATAATGAAACTACTGCAATGCATAATGGTATTCCTGCGTTTATTACATTGTTAGCTGGAACAGCCGCCTTATTAAATAAGCAGCGAGAATTTGACAAAGTAATGGTTTGTAAATTCATTCATCCACGCGAGGAAGAAAATGGAAACGACTATAGTTTCGGAGTTTTAATTGATGCTAAAGCTTCAGCAGGACACTACTCAAGCGGTTGGATGATTTTTTATGATTGCTGTGGTGACTATTCAGGTTTCTCAGGAAGTGAATATAATCATGCCGAAGCAATTATCAAGAAGTATCAAAACAAACGACTACTAAAACTAGCTACCAAAAAAGTTCAGAAAAATGAATTTAAGGTTTATTTGGCAAAATATTTATCTAAACAGAAAAGCCTTCCTCCGCTTGACACTTCTGATTTAAAAATTACATATATCACCGAAAAGGGAGAGATAGAAGTCTTTGAAAAATTAGATGCTATAAGTGAGCTTGAGCAAAAGAAAAATTTCATTTCCGACTCTAAAGGAATAATTCTCGAACTAATCAGTTATTACGCTGCAACTAAATACATTAAATTTAATTCATATATTAACAAGGATTGGAGTATAGAATCCGGAGCAGGTGAAATGGATGTTATAATTGACAATGAGAAAGAAGCGCTACTTATAGAATGCAAAATGAATGTTAATAATCATAGCGCAGATTTGATAATTTCAAAGGCAAAAAATAAATTACTGCAAAAGTTTCCACACAAAAAGCACTTAATTGAAATTTGGAGCTGGCTTCCGGTTAGCAACCAAAATTTAGCAACATTTATTAACAACAATTGTAATTGTTATTCTCTTTCAACTGACAGAACGCTTGAATTTTTGAATCACCTTAGACTTTCGAAAATTACGTCTATCCTTAATTACAAATAGATTTAATTTTCTACAACTAATCATTGTGATTAAAATTCTGAGCTGAATTGAGAGGGTATCAAATCCTAAAAAAACACAATCAGAAATTAATCTGAGCGGGTTTTACATTTATTTTTTTTATAGAAAAAGCAAATGAAAACAATCACAGAATATTTACCGCTAATTTTCAGCGTAATAGCTATAGGAATTAGTTTAAAAGAAAGAAAAAGGGGCTTAAGCTCTTTTGTCTATGAGATGCAGATTAAGGCTTCTTATGAGCTGATGGAAGCTTTCTCAAACTTAAATCAGAGTATGATCGGTTGGATTAGTTTAAAAAGAGATGGGTATCATGTTCATTCGGTTCCTTACCCTACACAAACCGTAAATAATATCACAACTATTTATAATCAAATTTCTCAACACAGACTTATTCTATCAAATCAATTACTGAATAAATTCATAAACCTTCTAAATGAATATATTAAAGAGTATGAAAAGATGGGTGAGGATATAAAATATGTTTCAAAGGTTGATTGGTTTTTGAAAATAGCTACTCTTCAAAATGAAATAAGAAAAGAATTCGGTATTCATAAATTGACACAATCTAACAAGAATATTGTTGGTATTCCTTTTAGTCCTAAAAACTGAGAAAATCCATTCAGATTAAAATGATTGCTTTCAAATGCTTTCTGAGATTTGATGAAATATCATATATTTGAATTAGATATCCGTGGAGCCGAAACCACATCAACGGGGCGAGTCTGAAAGCCTTATTAGTAGGGAAAACAAAATAATAAATATTAAAATGGCAAAAAAACCAATGGTTGAAGGACCAAGACCAAGCACGGTGAAAGGTTATCCAAGTGGATCTGCGGGGAACAATCCTCCCAAGCCAGCTCCACCGAAGAGGTAGGGTGAACCGACTCATGTCTTTCATGTGTTCGAAGTAAAAACACCAGACGCATGATTATCTATAATGCATGCACGCTAATCTATATGAAATGTTCTGTCAGGAAATAAACTGATATAATTTGAAAATTGAAATATGCAATAAAATCTAAACTGCATGACCAGATAAACCTTCAAGAATAAAGAATAAATAAATTTTATTCACTAAAACTATATTTTTATGCTAAAAAAAAATGTAAGGAATCAAATTCTCAAATATTGGATTGCTAAAAGAAATCTTCCCAAAAAGTTGAAAATTCAAATTATCCAAGATATTGGATTTTCCACTGCTAAATTAAAAACAGCAAAAAAAACAGTTAATAAACAAAACTTGCTTTCAAAAATTATTTTAGCAAAAGTTCAAAATATTATGGACAATCCATTTGAAGATAAATCCAATCTGTCTTCAGCTGCCTTTTCTTTCACGCTTAAAAAGCCTCACTACTTTTCAATAAAATGCGATTCTCCAATGGTCCCAACTAAAGTAGGAGATTTTCAATTTGAAATAGCGGTATTTTCATTAGATAATAACCTTTTTCCAATTCATAAATTTAATAGTCAACAGGGAGATCAAGGAAATTCTGCTTTTGGTCAAAAATATGATTGTGATCAAAATCGTAGTTCTGGAAGTGTTGAGATTATTGTTGCTGCTCAATATAAAATAATTGGGGAAGGGGGTGACGATTGGATGCGTATATGGAGACCTTTGGATGATGGGCAGGTCATAACTGAAGGCAATACAATAACCTATTCCTTTCTTAATGGTCATCTTCTCGCAACTGTAATGATTTATTAGCATATGAAAAGAACAATAATTTTTTGTCTCTCTGTATTAGTTTGTACTTCGGTTTTATCCCAACCTAACACAGAAGGGATATTGAACAAAGTAAATACTCATCCCGGAAGAAAGAGCATCGATATAGTCAAAGAAGGTTATTTGAGGAGTTCAATCTACCCTCTTGAAGCAAATTATTATTCGTTTGGCTCAGATATGACTCTTGAACTTGGAAGAGGCTTTTCACCTTATCATCTGGATAAAATAAAAGAAAGTCCTGTATTTTACACCATAAAGCCCACCACTAGTGAAGGTGTAAATGATGCAAAATTTGAAGCTAGAATTGTTTTTGATAGAAGCCAACTAGAACAAAGTCTTGATTTTGATTTAAAAATGAACGCTAGTGGATTTGGCGTAACTGCAAATGCGTTTTATCATGCGATAAACAGCTCAAAGTTTAACCAATCGACAATTTATGCTGTAATTAAAGGATACTGTGAATATGAACACCTTTCAATTGATATCACTCAAGTAAAACCCGAAGCTCGTAAACTTGCCAAGAATCCTACAAAATTTAAAGAGATTTATGGCAGCAAAATACCTATAATGGCCCGAAGATATTCTTCCATTTATATCATAATAAAAATGTCGAGTAATACTTCAGAGATTGTAAAGGAAGTAACTAAAGGTGGGAAAATCGGATTTAATGGTGCTATTATCTCAGCTAGTGTAGAGGCAAAAGTAAAAGAATACATGAAGAGCTCATCTAATCATAAGGATATAGAAGTAAGCGTATTAACACGAGGAGGTGGAGGTTTAGAAAACTTTGATTCTTTATTAGGGAATCTTAATGCTCAATCAGATATTGATTTTTCCCTCAATAAAATAGAGGAGGGGTTATCAAAATATTTTAAAAGTATTAATGTTAAGAATTCTGCTACTTTGGGCTTCTTTTGTAAGGATTATAAAGATTTACATATAAAAAGAGTTTTTTCTTTAGAACCTGATTATTATGATATTTCTAAAGAAAAGTGTTTGGCTCAAATTATTTCAAATTTTTCCGAAGCAGGAAAAAAGCTTGAAAGGGTAAAATTAATAGCAAATAAAAATGACTTAAAGTTTATCACACTTTCAAAATCACAAAATGATTCATTACCAATTTTGATTGATAGCCTATCACAATATCAACAATTACTTATGAAGTATCATTATTATCTTTCAGATATAGAGCCTAACGGAAAGAATGGAGTTAATTTTGACACGATTAAGATTCCTGAAATACCAAAAATCTACTTTTTGGAGAATGATGTAGAGTGTTCATTTGAAAATAACCAGCTCATTATTCAGGGCTCAAATTTACAAAATGTATCAATATCATCTTTTGATCGTGCCAACGGCTCCCTCGTTAATTATTTCAATTTAGTTGACTATGATGATATAAGACAGAATAGTTCATCCACTGGGGATTTTTCAGTTACCAAAGATTCGATGGGTAAATCAATTATCACTATTGAACATTCATTTTATGAAAAATTATTTGATGGGAAAGGTAGTTCATATAATAATCAAGATGGAGCATTCTTAATGGTTAACGTAAATCTACAGTATGATAAAGAGCAGATATATAATGTTGGAATAATTAGATGCAATGGTACTGGAATTGGAAAATGTAGTTATTCTTATTACCCACCATTTAATGTGACCAATGACAATGTTGGGGTTTTACAACAAAATAATCTACTACAAGAACATTATTTTTATTTTAAAATAATTCCTTGGGACGGGTCATCAATTATTTTTAGTGATGTTTTTTCAATGAAATATAATATTGATCGACTTTCCTATCTCAATGGAATAATATCAAGAAGATTTTTGAATTCACATAATATCTCAATGAATTCTGAGGTTATTTTGTCAGAGCCATTTCAAAATAAAGCAGATTGTGATACTTCATGTCAAACGCATGCTAGATTGAATTTAATTTCAAAAACCGTGCGTTTTCAGCCAACTATTCAATTAGCGCCCATTAATTGTAATGCAAAGATAATTTGTCATTATGGAATTGGAAATTTTTGTAGATTTAACATCAAAGTTGATGAACAAAAATATTCTAAAGACTATCCTTGTAGCACAACTGATAGAGATGTTTTGAAGGATGCAATTGATGCGTGTAAAGCAGGTACTCTCGATGTTATATTTGACGAAGGATGGAATTTAGATTGTGGAAAGAATTAGGTTTTTAATTTTTTTTGACCTTTTATTTTCAAATCGGATATTAGTATTTAAATAAGATGATTAGTGCTTTAAACAATTAGAAAACCCTAATTTATGACAACAGATTATTATTACTTATGGTTAGATTTTATTGGAAATCCTTCAAAGGATTCTCCGTTTTTTTAGCAGTGTTTTAACATAGACTATTTAGATCCGAAAGATTTGAAGAAGCAACAAGATCAACAAATGCTTGATTTTAGAAACTTTTGCGGAGTCGATATAAATTATTTTCAACATATTTCGATTTCACTTCAAAGAAATAGGGTATTGGTTGAAAAGGAAGAAGTGTAATTATAGATCAGATACGTAATCAATATAATGAAGACGAGGTAATTACGGAAGTGATTTGGCCGATAATTCAGAAAAAAAAATAAAAAGATAGTATTATATTATCTGATTGGCATTCAAAATAAATTCACCCCTACGATCTTGTTTCAATACTAGCCGGGCTAATCCATATCGAATTTCATTATCTTCTTTTAAATTATTTTTCAAGAAATGGATATAAATCCGCAATAACCCCCATATCTTCTAGAAAATGGTTCGAGATTCGGTCAGTGAAGCCCACACAAGCAGAGCGGGAATGAGTGCGAAAGCAGTCGTTCCCGCTTTTATCTAAGGTTTAATTTCAGTATCTTTAAAGAGTGGTCAAACATTTTTGCTATATCATTTACAGTCCTACCTTGAATAAATTTTATGTTGGCGAAACCTCTGATTTCAATAGAAGGTTGATTCAGCACAACCAAAATTTTTTCCCTCTGTCCTATACTTCCAAAGCAAAAGATTGGTTGGAGTTTCTGGTAATTGTCTGTGAAGATCCCAAACATGCTCGAAATATGGAATCGTTCATAAAAAAAATGAAATCGCGCAAGTTTATTGAGAGTCTTAAAACTGAGCCAGAAAAATTGAATGATATTATAACAAAAATGAAGGTTTAATTTGGTCCCTGTCCCGAGGCTTCGGGACGAGCCCAGGTGGGCCCACTTCACAGGGCAACAATTCAAAAAAGGATTGTTGCCTTTTTTTATTCCTTTTAGAATCCTTAGTTAACTAAGCAATTTTAAGAATGACCTCATTTACTTTTGCGATTATAAAACGATTGACAAAAGTTGCAAAATTGGGATTACATTGAAAAGATGAATGGTGTTGGGAAGGAATTTTTGTTGATGGTTTGCAAACGCATATTTTGCGCAACGTAGCTGAAAACCTGGAAGAGTTTGGGTGATAATATTGTAAGCCATAATTTTAATGGCAACTTCACAGGAAAATTAACCCTAGTAAACAAGCGTCTGTATTGAAATTTCTCAACTATCGATTCCCTTTAAAGCAAATGCCAACAGGTAATTTAATCTACCTTTTAATTTTGCTTCACAAGCTTTGATCGGTAAACTTCAGACTGCGATTCGATTTCAATAATGTAGATTCCTGCAGAAAAATTTCTTATATCCACATGCATGACTGCCGTGTTTGTAAGTGTTGTTTGATATATTGCTTTTCCAACCAAGTTCCTTATTTTTAGGTTTGAATTACCCGAAATCTTTGAGGGCATATTCAAGGTGAAAGTTCCGGATGTTGGATTGGGGTAAATCAGTAATGTATTGGAATTTTTTGATGCTGTAAGAATGCTGTTTGGGGCTAAAATATGGGTCACCGCATTGTTTGTAATAACCGGATTATTGAAATCAAAATAAATTGCTGCCTTATTACGAATGCTGTCGCCTACAAGCAATGTAGATTGGGGTTTTATGCGGTACCGGATAAAACCATGGCTGCTTGGCTCATTTGAGTTGCTGTCGGGAAGATTGATGTTATCGAACCCAAAATCCATATTTGCAGTTACATAACTGTAATTGATATTCGCAGCATGCGAAGAGGCTATAAATTCGAAGGAATTGATATCGAGCTCTTTTTGAATTTCATTTAAAATATGAACATTAATAGCTGCTGCATTTCCTGTATTTTGAAAGGATATGGTGTACTCTAACCAAGGCGGAGCAATTAATTCAGCATCGTAAACAATTTTGCGATTTACCACAATATCGTTTGGGTCGTGCGAGTTAACAGCATAAGAAATACCTGTTGCATAATTATTTGATGGCTCTGAATCACTCCCTACAGCAAGAATTGATGCAGCAGAAGTGAGCAGGGTATTAAATTGTATGGTGCCGGGAATACTCACAACTAAAGTGATTGTTCCTTCTTGAAATGGAGCCAAATTTCCAATATTCCAGGTAACCGAATCGCTTGTTATCGAATTTGGTAATAGGCTTGAGCTAATGTAAGTGAGATTAGAATCAGGAAAAAAAGTGATGTTACCTGAAAGATTTGTTGTTCCCACATTTTTGTAATTTATCATGTAATAGCCGTATAACCCTGCTCGAAATGTCCCGAAGGGTGTTAGCAGAATTGACAAATCATTAAATACGCCGGAAGCTTGGTACGGAAAATCGTTGAGTAAACTGGCTTGTTGAAAGCCACTAAAACTAACGCTTCGGGTGGGTGGCATCGCAGTATAATGTGCAATGGAAGCAGGACTTACCTGAATACTTCCGGTATCCATAACCACCAATTTATAGCTCCCGTCAGGTTGCGACAGTGTAAATCTTCCACCTGCCGATTCTACAATTTTTGTTCTTGCCAATGGCGGTTCTCCCGGATCTTGGGTTAGGTTATTATTTAAATCCGCGAACATTTTACCTGTAACCAAATTGTATTCAGAAGCTATTTTCACCACCCAATAATCGTTCACACCCAATGTTGCTTCAGTCTTATCGCCCGAAGAGGGAGACTCAGAATAACCAACCACAATCAAATCACCCTCACGTGTAACACACATGTCCTGCACATAATCATTGCCTGAACCGCCAATTGTATTTTCCCAGGAAATAGTGCCTACCGAATCCACCTTTACAATCCAATAATCAAAACCACCAATGGCGTTTTCGCTTTTATCTCCGGAAGCTCCGGAAGTGGACGTTCCACAAATGGCAAATCCACCATCCGGGGTTTGTTGAATAGATTGCACCGTTTCACCATTGCTGCCTCCAATACTATTTTGCCAAACTATGTTTCCTGTGCTATCGAGTTTCACAATCCAGTAATCACTCGGGCCATTGTTAAGCTCCGTTTTATCACCGGAAATTCCTGAGCCTGAATTTCCACCTAGAATATATCCACCGTCTCTGCATTGTTGTATGGAAGTCAAAAATTCACTGTTGCTTCCTCCAATGGTTTTTTGCCACTGAAGATTTCCTAGGTTGTCAAGTTTTACTACCCAATAGTCTCTGCTTCCTTTGGAGGCATCAGTTTTATCGCCGCTCAAGCCGGAATAAGAATATCCGCCTGCAATGTAGCCACCATCTTTTGTTTGTTCAATGGAATAAAGAAAATCACTAGAGTCACCACCCAAAGTGGTTTGCCATTGGATGTTCCCACCTGTATCCAACTTTAAAATCCAATAATCCCATGTTCCTAAAAAACTTGCTTTTGTTTTATCGCCCGATATCGGTGACTGGGATGGACCACCGACAATATAGCCTCCATCAGAAGTCTGTTTTAAATCATATAAATAATCAGCGCCCGTTCCGCCAATGGTATTGTCCCATTGTTTATTTCCATTTGCATCCGTTTTTATAATCCAAAAATCCCAGGTCCCTATTTTGTTTTCTGATTTGTCAACTGAAATATTGGAGGCTGAATATCCTCCAAAAATATATCCACCTTCACTGGTTTGATGAATCACTTGCAACAAATCGGCATCGCCACCACCATAAGAATTCTGCCATTCAATGTTTCCCAAATCATTTAGTTTCAAAACCCAGTAATCATGAACACCCTTAGTGTTTTTTGTTTTATCCGCACCAATTCCGGAAGCGGAATATCCGCCTAAAATACATCCGCCTTCCACACAACGGTCAACCGAATACAAATTATCGTAAGTAACACCCTGTATTGTATTTTCCCATTCAATTTCCTGCGCAGATAAATTAAAAACCGGAATCCAGAAAAGGTAAACCAGGATTGCTAAAAAAAGGTGAGTGTGTTTCATAAGTATTGGATTGCTGACTAAAAAATGAGGTTGCAGTTTATTTTTTGAGCAGCACTATTGTGTTACTATTAATTTCAAAAATAAGCCTTTTAGATAAATAAAAAAATAAACTCAAACGTATTAATCAAAAAGCAGAGTATACATCTCAAAATCTCCAAACTCATCCTAACAACAGTGGTTTGTAAGGCAGATGCTCTCGCTTTGCCTTTGCAACAGCGGTTTCTATTTTATAGGACATTGCTCGATTTCATTTCCGCGAAACTTAAATCGTGTGAAGGTGCTAAGGGCTAGTTTGAGATTTTATGTTAGCTTTATCAATTATAATTGTTGTTTTTGAGCAACTTAGGTATATAAAATAAAGCCAGTAACTAGCACTAACTTTAACAGTAAACAATGAAAAGAATACTAATAATATTTGTTTTGCTTTCAACCATTTCAGTAGCACAAACAGTAACTTTAAACGACTTAATCGAAAAATCGAAGTGTAAAACATTTGATTGTTTTAGCGATTTGGTAACAAAGAAGGGATTTAGTTTTTATGAAAAGAAGGACACTTTAAAATTTAAGTATTGTACTTTCCTTTCAAGCAAGAGTTTTGCAATACCGACAGACAAAACAGCCAATTATAAAAATGTAGCTATGATATCGATAAATACGGATGGCTCTGTAGCTGCAGGTTTTAGAACAGCGGTATCTGCACATTACTTAGATTTTATGAGTCAACTAAAAAAGGCCGGATTTACAGAACGGGCGAATAAAACAGTTGCCACCGGAAAAATTGTATCTTATTTAGCTGAAGGCTATCCCAAAATTAAAGTTTTAGTTGCAACCAACTCGCAAATAGATATGGATGCTTTAATGTTACCTTATGTTATCACACTTATAAGATACCCTTAAAAATCGGAAGCCAATATACTATTGGCAAAGCTATGTTCAGAGTACTTTCCTTGGCAAGATATCAAAATCAAAAACTTAATCCATTTAACAATGAACGCATACACAATTAAATTATCAAACGGGCGAAATACATTTTTAGGAAAATTAATTATTGCCGATAAAGCGCTTTACTTTTTGTGCTCTTCAAAAGGGAATGCCCTACTTGAAAGTGCAGGTAGAAGTATTGGCGGTCTTTCGGGTTATGTTATTAAGGCATTGGCCGATCCCAGCACGAGCGGAGAACTTCCATCGGAAATTAACGAAACTGAGCTAAATAATCTTGCCTCTCAATTGCCGAATAGTATTGTGTTTGAGGCCAACAAAATTGAAAAAATTCAGGATACTTGGTTATTAAAAATGTTTAAATGGGACGGAAAAAAAATTGGAGTCCCCTCGGGCTTTTCTAAAAACTTAAAAGCAGAACTCGTTCCATGGGCGCTAAAGCATGGTATTCCAACTAAAGGCTTATAAAGTTCTGTGAATTGGATACAAATTTTGATATTTATTGGTCATTCATATCCAACACCCAATTGGAATTAAAATAAAAATAGTTTGAATTATCAATATAGAGAATCTGCGGTTCATCTTTGCTTGTTAAATCCTCTGGATATGATTCTATTGGTTCAAAACCAATTGTACATTTTACCATCCAATCATTATTCTTTTTACTAAACCTAATTTCAAACAGGTCAAAATTAATGTGGTTGGAGTAATCCACAAAAAACCAACTATTTAAAACGAATCGGTTAAACTGTTTTAATGAATCGTATTGAAACTGCAAATGTCCCTCAACGGATGATTTTTTTGTCTTTATAGAATATTGTTTCTGAAAGCTAATTTGCATTGAATCATTAGCACCATTATTCTTATAGATGGATGCAATAGGCAGCGCAGTTTCTAATTCGGTACTATCGTTTATGCAGGTATTACTTAAGGGCGATTTAATGGTGAAAGAGTTTTCGGAACGCAAAAATTGAACACATTCTATTTTTTGCTTATTGAATGAAAGCACAAGTGTATCTGTTGATTTACGAGTGGTGTTAGAATCCAAATCAAGCGGGTTATTAAATCCATTTTCGCTCATGAAAGCATCTGTAATTTTTACTTTTTGAAGCACACCTTTATAAAATAAGAAATGATATTGATAACAAATATTGTAGGTATTAAACGCAAGTAATTTACACCAACCATCAAATTTTCCTTCTCTTGTTTTAAGTACAGTTTTTGATTCTCTTAATACCGAATCCGAATTATTTTTTTTATAGGAATAATAAATCCCATTTGTTTTTCCTTCCTTTATAAAACCCTTAAATAGTATATTGTTTTTTTTACCATCCGTATAAATGAGGTAGCTCCCATCTTTGAATGCATGAGGTTTTATCAAACCAAATGACTGCATAAATGGATTGCCAATATAACTCGTGTCTCTATCATTATAAACAAGTTCCGTTGTTTGAGCAACAGATAAGATGGAGCATAGCATAAATGCAATCACCGAAAAGCGAAAGGAGTGTTGAAGAATGAGCATTAGAAATAGCGCGTTATTAAAGAAGGGCTTTGTGCCTTTATTTCATCTTCGAGCAAGGTAAATAATCGGTACCATAAACCGATTTTGCAACTAAATATGGTTTTCCGTAAGTGCCTCCTCCTAAATAATCTTTGTAAAAATCAACACTTCCCATCCAGCAGCCGGATGCATCTTTGCAAAAAACATACATCTCCTGATTATTATATTGAGAAACAGGAATACCCAAGGCGTTGGTGTTTACTGACCATAAGGGTTGTGGAGCAGGATGAACAACAATTTTAACAACGGTTGAACCCGGATATGCGGCTAAATAACCGGATTTTATTTGTGCCAGCGTAATACCTCCTCCTAAAGGAGCTGATTGCTCTGTCCATTGCTTAGGCATTTCCTTGCTGTTTAGTGCTGCATCGGCTTTAAGTTTTTCAGCAGGTTCTGCAGCTTTAGCAAACGCTTTCTTAAGGGCTATAAAATCATTTTCTGTTGTCCCCGTTATATTATAATTAAAAGTTCCAGTAGCATTGTCATTGTATACCGAAGAGAAAAGCTGCAGGTTATCATAAGTCCCTAATTTTGCAAAATAATTACATACAGCAGTCGAATAATAATAGTTATTCCCATCAGATGATGGTTTCATGATGTAAAACGACAAGTAAGTTTTTTCCTTTGATTCCGTGGCTGCATCGTAAAGAGTTAACTTCTCAGAAGCATAGCCTTTCTTTTCATCTCCACTTGGAAAAACTCTGCTAAGTATTTTCACAAAATCTAATTTATTTCCCGCGTCCAATTCTCTAACTGTTTTTGATAAATAAGCCATGGCATATATATTATCTCCAAATTTAAAATCGCGTGTAAACTTTGATTCATCCTCTTGACCATAAATAATAGGCTCTTTGGAGTAAACTATTCTATGCAGGTATTTTTTATGCATAGCACTACTGCCATCCGGTGCGCTCTCGGCAAGAGATTTATTGTTAAATTCGAAAAACCAAGCACGATCATTTTCACTTGGATTATACCAAGCACGGCGCATGCTATACAGGCTAGTACTACTGTAACCGCCAACCCTACTATCCACATTTAAAACCCCAAAGGCTTCATCATCATACAAAGAAGCTAATACCTGAGACCTTTCATTTGCACTAAAAAACCACTCAAATTTGGTCGTTTGATCAAAGGCAAAAATATACTTTGCAGGATCAGAAGGAGATTTTACAACGGGAAATGAGAGGTAAGTCTGCGCTTCATCCCAATTGTCATAATCGAACCATCCCTTGTCATTTTCGGTTGGCTCTCCGTCAGGCAGCGACCTTCTTACCAAATTCAAATGTCTCCATTTGGCAGGATCAAGGTCCTTAATCGGTTTAGAAAAATAAGCCATGGCATAAATGGGTTGGGCATACTCGAAAGAGTTGGTAAATTTAGATTCATCCTCTTTACCATAAATAATGGGTTCGGAGGAAAAAACAATTTTGTGCACATATTTTTTATGGGTAGCGCTACAACCCTTTGGGGCCGCTGTGGCTAGGATGCCTTTATTTGTCTTTTCAAACCATGCTTTCCATTCTGCTGTTGGATTGTACCATGCATAAAGCACCGAATAAGGATCTTTACTATTATACCCTTCAAGCCGGGTAGGCGCTTGAGCACGTGAAGTACTAAAATTTACAAAAACAAAATAAACACATAGGGATAGGAATAGTTTTTTCATGTTTAAAATTTTAAGGTGTTTATACAAATCTAAAATTTATTTGATACTAAACAAATCGTATACTTTTCATTTTGAATTTCCGCTATTTGCGACAAGTGGGTGGAAATTTAGCTTGCCTCTTTGTTGCGCATGCCTTGGTGATAGTATGTTTTAATCAAAAACGTAGTTCAGTTTTAAGTCAATTATTGATGTTGTAAATAGTGAATTTCCTTTATCGCTAAAAGCATAAACAATTCCACAACTAGTAAGTGCAAATAGAATATGGATAACAACTAAAATGCATCTAATTTCAATTTCTTAGTTTCGCAAACACATGAACCGCATCGACCGTATATCAGCTATTTTAATACAATTGCAATCCAAACGTGTGGTAACTGGGCAAGCTATTGCGGATCGCTTTTCGATTAGTTTGCGTACTGCTTACCGCGATATTAAAACCCTGGAAGAAGCAGGAGTGCCCATTGTGAGTGAAGCCGGTGTGGGTTATTCACTGATGGAAGGTTATCGTTTGCCTCCCGTAATGTTTACCAAAGAAGAAGCAACCGCATTTTTAACTGCCGAAAAACTTGTCGAGAAACTCACCGATGCCGACACATTTAAAATTTACGAAGCAGCACTTTATAAAATAAAGGCAGTACTTCGTAGCGATGATAAACAACATCTTGAAAATATGAACCAACACATCGAAGTGTTGGATAATCGCTACTTTCCTAAGGATACTAAAACAAGCAATACCCTGCAACTAATACTCCAAAGCATCACGCAACAATGCGTATTAAAATTGGATTATTTTGCCAACCACAGTCAACAAAGAAGCAATAGAAACATTGAGGCTATTGGTGTTTTTTTCGACATCAGCGCTTGGTACCTCATAGCCTATTGTTGGATGCGCAAGGATTACCGCACGTTTCGGCTCGATCGGATTTCTCATCTCGAAACCACTTTTATCCCATTTAAGAAGCAACATCCCCCACTAAAAAATTATTTAAAAGCACTCACTCAAGAAAAGAGAGACTTGACAGAAGTTGTTATACGTGTACAAAAGAACATTTTGAAATACCTGGGCGAACAAAAATATTATCAAGGGTTTGTTTCTGAAAAAGAGGTGAACGATACGTTGGAACAAACTTTTTTAACCTCCTCCCTCGAAGGTTTTGCCCGCTGGTACATGATGTTTGGCGACAGTGCCGAAATTGTGAGTCCACCCGCTTTAAAAGCACGTATCCTGGAATTGGCAAGCGCTATAAAGAATAGCGATTTTGCTAAATCGATGAACGCTAGCGAAAAAGAAAAAAGCAAAAAATAATTTTAAACCTACTGACATACTGTTGTCATACACCGCTTTTAGTTTTGTTCAAAATCTAAAACTAAAATCTATGATCACATTTATGGAATCGTTCCTGAAGGAACTCGAACACGAAAGTATTGGAACAATTAAAATGTTACAGCTAGTGCCTGCCGACAAAGCCGACTGGAAGCCACATGCAAAGAGTATGAAGCTAATGGATTTAGCGACACACATTGCCGATTTACCCAATTGGATTACCTATGGCTTAACAACCGATGAATTGGATTTTGCAAGCAGTCCGTATAATCCCGACAAGTGCAGCAATGGTGCAGAATTGGTAAAGTACTACGAAAAAAATGCTGCTGTTGCCAAATTGCACCTGCAAAAAAGTAGTGATGCACTTTTAGAGGAATTCTGGACCTTACGAAATGGGGCAATTGTATATGTGAAGCAAAGTAAGCTCGAAACCATTCGCCATGCCTATTGCCAAATCGTGCATCACCGCGCACAACTGGGTGTGTATTTGCGCTTGTTGAATATTCCTATTCCGGGAGTATATGGTCCGAGTGCGGATGAAACAATGTGATGGACATTTCCTGTATAAAATGCATGCGCTTAAGTAACTAATGTTGCAAAGCAGCGCGCATTGAAGCGCTAATTTTGTATCGTTAAAAAATAAACGATATGAAATACATAATTGTTGGAGCAGTAGCCGGAGGAGCCAGTACAGCCGCACGTTTGAGAAGATTGGATGAAAAAGCGGAAATTATTATTTTCGAAAAGGGAGAATATATTTCGTATGCCAATTGTGGTTTGCCCTATTATATTGGGGATGTAATTAAGGACAGAAATGCACTTTTCGTGCAAACGGCTGCTGCATTCAACCAGCGCTTTGCTATTGATGTGCGCACATTAACTGAGGTAATCTCAATAAATCCAACTACAAAGATCCTTACAGCTTTGGATCAGACAAGTGGTACATCCTACGAGGAAAGTTACGACAAACTGGTATTGTCGCCCGGTGCTACGCCACTTCGTCCGCCTTTACCGGGTATTGCCAGCGAAGGAATATTTACGCTTCGAAATGTAAACGATACCGATTTCATTAAAGCGTTTGTGCAGCAAAAAAATGTAAAAAGAGCCGTGGTGGTGGGCGCCGGGTTTATTGGTTTGGAAATGGCCGAAAGCATGCATGGACTTGGATTGCATGTAAGTATTCTAGAAATGGGAAACCAAGTATTGGCGCCTTTGGATTTTCCCATGGCAGCGCTGGTGCAAGAACACATACGCGACAAGGGTGTGAACTTAATATTAAGCGATGCCGTGAGCGCTTTCGAAAAAACGAGTGAAGGAATCACCCTCAGTTTAAAAAGTGGAAAGCAACTTGAAGCCGATGTGGTAATTCTCTCTATTGGTGTTCGGCCGGATACCCAGCTGGCAGCGGTGGCAGGCTTAAAACAGGGAGATGCCAAAGGGATTTGGGTGAATGAATTTTTACAAACATCCAACCCCGATATTTATGCAGTGGGTGATGCGATTGAATTTTCGAACCCCATAAGCGGCCAATCCATGAATACCTATTTGGCAGGACCAGCCAACAAGCAGGGGCGAATATGTGCCAATAACATTGTGTTGGGCAACAAGCAAAGCTACAGAGGCTCCATCAATACAGCTATTGTAAAAGTTTTCGACCTCACAGTTGCAATCGCCGGTACAGCATCCAAACACTTGTCGCGTGCCGAAATCAAACACCTTGTAAGTACCACACACAGCGGTTCTCACGCCGGATATTATCCCGGAGCGAAGCAAATGAGTATTCAAATTGCTTTTTCGCCGGATAATGGAGCCTTGTATAGTGCGCAAATTGTAGGATATGAAGGGGTGGATAAACGAATGGATGTGCTCTCGTCCGTAATCCAACGAAAAAGCAACATTTATGAATTAATGGAATTTGAACATGCCTATGCGCCGCCCTATTCTTCCGCTAAAGACCCGATAAACATGGCGGGCTTTGTAGCAGAAAATATTTTAACGGAGAAGTTAAAATTATTTTATTGGAATGAGTTGGATAAAATTGGTGAAGCCGATGTATTGCTGGATGTGCGCACACCCGAAGAGTTTGCTCAAGGACATATTGAAAAGGCAATTAACCTTCCCTTGGATGAATTGCGCGACAAGTTAGATTCACTTGCTAAGGATAAAAACTATTTTATTTACTGTCAAGCAGGATTAAGGGGTTATTTGGCGCAACGCATTTTGGTGCAAAATGATTTTAAGCGAGTTAAAAATTTATCCGGTGGTTATCGCTTGTGGAAGGCTTGCAGTGTTGAAGCCCACGGCTAAAACTAAAAATTAGTGATGTTTTTTTAACTCATTCATAATCTCTTGCTAATATGTGTCTTCTACTTTTGAATTGTAAAAAAGTATGAGATGCAAACAGAATTAAGCCCGGCTAAAAAGAAAATCCTACTTGTTGACGACGAAGACGATATACTTGAATTTTTGTCGTATCATTTTCGAAAGAACGGGTATGATGTAATTACCGGAATGGATGGCATGAGTGCACTTACTAGTGCATACGCAACGTTACCGGATGTGATAGTTTCGGATATTCGCATGCCGCTTATGGATGGCATTGCATTGTGCAAAAATTTAAAATCGGATGATCTGCTGAAAAATATTCCCTTGCTATTTTTAACAGCCGACGATGGGGAATACGTGGCTTTATTAGCGCATGAGTGTGGGGCTGATTTTTACCTCAATAAACCGGTGCGCATTGAGGTAATTTTACGGGTAGTAAATTCACTTGTAAATCGGGAAATAATCCACTAAATGCTGCTGGCTTCCTCGGCCGGCACAATTTTTTTTCTTTTGCTTTTTTAGTATCTCAACCGGCACTTTTAAGACGAATATCATGTTTTCAGAAAGAAAGCATGCTTCTTGGAACAAAAGCAATTTTATGTTCTTCAGCAAAGAAATCAATACATTCAAGCCTTTCTAAATCGATCGACTAAACATATTTCCGGCACTTTGCTTTCGTCTTAATCGGGCATCTAATGTTGAACTGATATTACGGATAAATAAACTTCCCTTTTCGGTTACAACAACTTTATTGCCGTTTAAGCTTACTAAATCGTCCTTCGCCAAAAGCGCTAATTCGCCCATGCACGACTTAAGAAAATCCGCGGATAATACAGAGGTGTCAATTATAGCAGTTCCACGACACATCAGATCTAATATTTTAGTACGCACCATAACATCTTCCGGAGTAAGCAAATGCCCATTTTTAATAGGGAATTCACCACGCGAAATTTTTTCTTGGTACTCTTCTACTACATCGTCATTTTGTGCAAAAGCAATCCAGGCATCGCTAATGCTGGATGCGCCAAGCGCAATAATTAGTTTAGATTGTGTGGTGGTATAGCCCATAAAATTGCGGTGCAAAGTACCTTTCGAAACAGCGTCAAAAAGTTTGTCGTTGGGCAATGCAAAGTGATCCATGCCAATTGCTTTGTAACCCTGTTCCAGTAAAAGTGTTTTTCCCAATTGATACATCTTCCATTTGTCGTTGGCCTTGGGTAAATCCGCTTCGGTATATCTGCGTTGAGCTTTACTTTTCCAAGGAACAAAGGCATATGAATAAAAAGCAATACGATCGGGTTTTAATTCTTTTACTTTACTTATGGTATAGGCGATGCTGTTTACGGTTTGCTTCGGCAAGCCATAAATCAAATCCACATTAATACTGGTGTATCCATGTTTTATAGCCCAGTCAACAACCTCTTTGGTTTTTTCGAACGATTGTACGCGGTTAATTATATATTGCACTTCAGGGTCAAAATCCTGAACGCCTAAACTTATCCTGTTAAAGCCAACCGATGCCAAAGCCTCTAAATGTGCCTCGTGCGTATAATTGGGATGCACCTCTATGCTGAATTCATGGTCAGGCACTACTACCGCATCTTTTGTGATTCCATTAATCAAAGCAAGCAAATTTTCTGGACTAAAAAAGGTTGGAGTGCCACCACCCAAGTGAATTTCACGAATTTTGGGTTTGTCTGGCAACAAGGCACGGTACATGTCCCACTCTTTTAAAACACTCACTAAATAAGGCTCTTCCACCTTATGATTGGTGGTGATACGCTTGTTGCAGGCACAAAAAGTACAAAGGTTCTCACAAAATGGCAGGTGAAAATAAATGCACAATTCACCGTTTTCTTTTTTAAATGTCTCTACAACCGATTGTTTCCAGCTTTCGGTGCTAAGTGTTTCCTTTTCCCAATAAGGAACTGTTGGATAACTGGTGTAGCGCGGAAGCGGAAGATCGTATTTTTTTAAAAGTCCTAAAATATCTTGGTCCATATTGTTTGAATTTAAAGGGTGTTCACAACTTCGATGGTTTTTGCAACGTCTGAAGAAGATAAGACATGATTAAAAAACCAGCTTTCGTATGCCGAAGGTGGTAAATAAATCCCGATGGTAAACATTCCCAAATGCCATAATATACTTCATGATTTCTCTTTTCCTACAAAAGCTTCTGACAGCATTCCTCCATCAATTACTTTTCCATAAGTTGCCAAATTAGAGCGCTATTCATCCGCTCTTGAGCACCGCCCGGTGCCAGCCTTAAACAGTTCACTACAGCATCAAAAACCAATTCCTGCCTAAAAAAATTACTCGGTCATCAAGCTTTTTAATTCCAGCGCTATTTTGTCCCCGCCTTTTGATAACAACTCTTCGGCTGCTAACCTACCTGCATTCATATGATCCGCTACATCAAATTCCATTTCCACTTCCACTTTTCTTGCTCCATCCAGCGAAAGTATATTTCCTCGAAAATGTATACGCTTATCACTAACAACCGCAAGTGCTGCAATAGGTATGGAACAGCCACCTTTGAGGTGACGTAAAAAGGAGCGTTCTATTCCAACACAAATGGAGGTTTCGGAATGATTTAAGGTGCTGCAAATTTTATCTACTTCTAAATCATCTTCTCTACACACCACAGCTAGCGCACCTTGGGCAGGCGCAGGTAGCATCCAATCCAACTCCAGTTTATTCGGAACTTCTAAACCAATGCGATTAATCCCGGCACAGGCAAACAAAGCCCCACTCCACTGCGGAGTGCTTTTTAATTTTTCAAGTCGTGTATTAATGTTCCCTCGAATCGATTCAATTGCATGTTGAGGATATTTATTCAACCATTGCGCTTTTCTGCGCAAACTGCTGGTGGCAATGGTAATGCCTGCTTTTTCGGAGAGCTCAAACGAACTGTTTTCATACACCAAAGCATCTTTCACATTTGCCCGTTCAGGTATGGCAGCAATCGTTAAGTTTTTGGGCAATTGAGTTGGCACATCTTTTAAAGAGTGCACAGCAATATCAATTTTATTACTCAACAAGGCCATATCCAAGTTCTTTGTAAAAATTCCCTGAACACCCATTTCATACAAAGGCGAAACCAAATTGATATCGCCTTCGCTTTTTACAAGAACGATTTCAGTTTTTAAACCTTGTTGCTGCAATAAATTTTCAATGAATTTAGCTTGCCATAATGCCAAATTACTGTCGCGTGATCCTATTTTAATTAACCGTTGCATGGCGCATAAAGTTTGCTACAATCTGATGAGGTGCTGAGATGGTAGCGTTATTTTGTTTAAGTTCAAGCACAAAAGCCTGTACCGTTTTTTTTACTAATTCATTCTTTTTATCTTCCTCCAAACGAGCTAAATGTGGACAAGAGTTGCTGGCTTCAATCAACATGTTTTTCAAATTTACAATTTGATTGCGTTGCTCATAAAATGTGTTCCAGTCAACAAAGGCTGCAATATGACTATTTAAGATTTGATTTGCAACCGGCAAATAAGTTTTTCGGTTTTCCAACGATTTATCAAGGATGGCAGAAATGGAATCGATATCTAAAACTTCCACATTTTCCATGTGTTTGCAACGTGGATGAACGGTTTGTGGAATCGATAAATCTAAAATTAACTTGGTTTTCGAATGGGCTAAATTTTCGGGTGTCACTATGTATTTGTCGGCTGTGGTACTTAAAATTACCACCTCATAATCCTTAATGTTGGCATTAATATCTTCAAATGGCAACAAACCAAAACCATTCTTTAAGGCAATGTCTAAAGCGGTTTCGTAAGTCCTGTTAGAAACAGTTAAATCAAAATGTGGTAAATAATGTTTAATGTTTTTTGAAATATTGTTTCCAAATTTTCCGGTTCCAATTAATAAACATTTGGTTGGTTTTACCGCTACTTTTTCTTGCAATATTTCAATCGCTGCATAGGATGCGGATACCGTTCCTTTACTCAATGCTGTTTTGGTTTTAATTTCCTTGGAAGCTTGTATGCATACATTCGACATACGCTCAAATACCGGTCCCAACAAGCCCTCTTCTTTAGAAAAGCGACAAGCATTTTTAAACTGACCTAATATTTCATAATCACCCAAAATTTGTGAATCTAATCCGGATGCTACCTGAAAAATGTGTGAAAGCACATCTTGCGATGTTTTCACAAATTTGTATTCATCTAATAATGCTTTTGGTTGATTGCATACTTCAGATAAAATACGCTCCGCATGGTGCACACATCCACTGCCGTATATTTCGGTTCTGTTGCAAGTACTGAGTACAACAAAATCGCTGAAAGGATGTCTTTTTGCCAATTCATAACACGCTTTTTGCTTCTCATCAGAAATCGAAAATGCACTACGGGTGGCAATGTTTGCATTTTTAAATGTTATTCCGATAACGAAAGAATTTTTCATAAACGTTTTATTGAGATTGAGTTCATTCGTGAATCTCAATGCCCAAATTTCTGCACTTCCGTATCGTGGAATACTGATAGAAATCAGTTAAACAGCTGATTTAACTCAAGTTAATGTAGGTAAATGCGCATATTTCTTAGATTGTTCAGGAATTCAATACGGTTTAAGTTGTTAAAAATTAACTATTTACAATTTTGTTGTGGAAATCAAATTGTCGGAGCCTTTTACTTCCTTTTGTTTGATAAGGTAATGCATTCCGGGGGGTGCAATTAGAGAAATCTCAATTAAAATCGTCCGAGTTTTCTGTCTTTTCTTCTTTTACTTTTTTCTTTTTTGGTTTCTCATCCACTTTTTTAAACAAATTGTCCAAGACCTTCACTTTCTTTTTCTCCTCTTCGGTGTTGCTTACTGCCTTCACTTTGGGCAATTGTTTTTCAGAATTCGAACTTTCTTTTGTCGCTTTATCACTTTCTTCCCACTCTGTTTCAAAACGAACATTTTGCTTTTTTTGCGGAGCTGCTTTTATAGTGCTGTCTTTTTTAAACCAGCCAAATTCATTCCTCAAAATCGATTTTAAGTTTTGTGTTTCGCTGGCCACATTTTGTTTCATCTGCATCTTCAAACCACTTTTATCATAGCTAATTTTTGGGTTTTCAAGCGGACCACTCATGCTGATATAGATGGCTGTTTTTCCCAATCCATCGTCTTCTACGGTGCCAAATTCTTCATTTTCCTTTTTGGCTTTTCGTGCTTTCTTTCCCAGTAATTCATTCAGCAAAAGTTTAAAATGATAATCCACCACATTATCAAACGTATGCGTACCGGCAACACTCAAATTCATGGCCGATGAATTTATCTCCATTTTAGGAACATTTATTTTTCGGTTTTTAATTTCAATCGAATTTTTAAGAGAGGCAAATCGAATATCGTTTAACTCCGTTAAGGAAATAAAACGCGATAACTTCTTCAACGGTTCAAAATTGAGCAACTCGCCATTTTCAATGGTCAAATCAAATCGCGAAACAATGCTTTCAGTTTTGGATTGAAGCTCCGAAGTAAAATTACCCGAAAACTGAACACTCGCAGATGCCTTCCCTTTCAAATTTTTATCGGTCAAGGTAGTACCTCCAAAATTTTCGAATTCATAAAAAAGTTTCGAAATAGTAATGTTGCGCAAATCCGCATCGCAAATGGCTTTAAAATCAACATCACTTGTTCCGTCAATTACTCCATTTGCAAGTACGGTGCCATCCATGGTTGAGAATGTAATCGGACTTAAGGCTAGTTTTTTATCCTGCAATTTCACAGTTCCCGAAATTGCACTTGCTTCAAAACGCTTAAAAACCAATTCGCGCACCGTCACATTTAAATTTACATTTATGCGATCTGAAAACTTTAGCTCAAATGCTTTTTTGTTTTTTGTTGATGTTTCATCATCCGCTAAAATTTGATTTAAATCAATTTTTTGAGAAGTAAGGCTGGCATCAATAAATAATTTTTCTTCACTGTTGAATGTCGCGGCTAAGGCATTTCTAAAAAATCCTTTCAAAGCAAAATCCGAATCTTCTATTTTTCCATTACATTCATTCACTACAATATCATTATTGTTAAATAACAAAGATGCATTCAGGTTTTCAAAAGATTGTTTTGCCCCAACAAATTTTACACTTCCTTGTTCCAAGGTAAGCGTACCTTGAGTTTTTGTTTTGGCAAAATCAGCTCCCGAAAAATGCGAGATGTGGCTGGTGTTTCCCGAAAAATCCAAATCCAATGTAAGCGCCCCGCTAAACTTTTCGAGTGTATCGAGTTTTAAAAATTGTTTCACTTGGCTTAAGTTCAATTGCGCCTCCGCAACAATAGTTAAGTAAGGATTCTCAAAATTCTTTATCGAAAAATTACCCAACACCTTTCCGCTACCTAATTGTGCATTAAAATTGGCAATACTCAATTCGCTTCCTGCACTGTTCCTGCTTTTTCCATTGCTGTAGGTGCCGGATAAATTTATTTTTTCAAGATTTAATTTTGAATTTTCTTCTGTAATTTCTCCCGATTTAACGCCAAATTGGGCACTTATTTTTGGTCCGATATGCTCCCCTATTTCACCATTGATGCGTGTTTCAAAATAAAATAAACCACTGCTGCTATAGGTATTCAGTTTTTTGCGATAGCTGTCAGGAAGCAACGAAATAAATGTTTTTACATCCAGGTTTTTACCCGTAATGCTCAAATCTACCGCATCGTTTTTACCGCTGTTGCGGATAAAATTACCACTTAAATTAAATGCCAAATCATTTAACAACAACTCCACATTTTTAAACTCAAATCGGTTATTGTGGCTTACCTCCAAACTTCCCTCCAACAACAATGATTTACGTTTTAAGTAACTGGTTCCATTTATGGCAATATCCGACACGAAATACTCTCCCTTTGTATCCAAGACATAATTGCTTTCCGAAAAATTCCCACTTAGCTCACTCTCCTTGATGACAAAGGAATAAATTTGATTGTCCAACTCATTTTTAAATACCACATCTGCATCCTGTACTTCAATGTTTTCAAGACTTAGCTTAAAAGTGCTTGCGGTAGTATCAGTCGAAGTTTTCCAGAAATGAAAATTGTCGCTCCCTTTTTTTGTGATGAGCAAGTTTAATTTTACACCCTCAATTTCAATTTTTTTAATGCGGTATTTTTTGTGAAAAATATCTAGAATGTTGAATTGTAAAAATAATTTGTGCGCTTCAAAAAGCTTCTCCGTAAAGCGTTCTTCATCTTCTAGGCTATCGGCGGGTTGAACCGATGCTGCACTAACTTCGGTAAATTCTAAACTCGCATTTGGGAATTTCTTAATCAACGAAAGCTCTATTCCTTTTACGGAAACCGGCGTATTCAATTGTTTGTTGATTTCTCCTACCAGCAATTGCTTTACTTCTTCTTCATAAAAATAAACGATTACCAAAGCACTACTGAGCAAGAGTATCAGCAATGAACTAAGGGTAATTAGAAAAATTTTAAGAAAGCGGGGAATTTTCATAAACAAATTGTGCTCAATTAGAGCGTATGCAGTTTATTTTTATTGATAAAAATACATGGAAGCAACTTGAGCAGTTATGGATTTTGTTCCCTTCAAAGCTGCAACAAATTAAACGGAAATGACCATAAAAAAACGGTACAAGTAAATTATTCAAACAAAACCAAGACTTGATTTTTTTCCACTGCATTTCCTTTTCGAACCGCAATTTTCTTAATCACAGCATCTGCTGCTGCTTTAATATTGTTTTCCATTTTCATGGCTTCCAACACTAAAATGGAATCCCCTTTTTTAACTGAATCTCCAGGTTTAACTAACACATCCAACACCAAACCGGGCATAGGTGCCTTTAAATCTTTTGCTACTCCGCTCACTAATTTATCCAAGCCCAGATTCTTCAAGAGCTCGTCAAATTGGTCTTTCATTTCGAACGAATAGGTATTACCATTAACCTTTAAGGTGCATTTTTTTTCAGCAGCATCTGCATGTACAACTTCAATGGTGAATGATTTATTGTCCTTCAATACATGAAAACGTCCGTGTTTTTCTTCTAAAATGTCCCATTCAAAGGCCTTGCCGTTTATCTTACCGCTGTTTTTTGAAGCTGCATCAAACGTAATTTCAAATTCGCTGGCTGCTCCGTTTAGAGATTTTACTTTATACATGCTACAAATGTATTTAAAACTTTAATTCTGAATTTCACTTTCGTTTGATGGCTATACTTTTGAAAATCACTTATTTTTGCTCAAATTTGCGCCCCTATTGAAAAATACGATGAAATTTTATTCGCTGCTGCTTTCCGCAGTAGCTTTGGTGCTGCTTAGCTGTAATCCTTCCAAACGTACTGCAAAATCAGATAAGGCTCAGGTCATTAATTTGGATACCCTAACTATTCATCCAAAAGATAACACCCCAGTTTACCACGAATCCGAAGCCCATGAAATGGATATTCTGGATACCAAACTGGAATTAAAACCGGACTGGGAAAATGGGCTTTTATATGGAAAGGCTACGCTTACGCTTAAACCGTATTTCTATCCGCAAAACCAAGTAAAACTCAATGCACAAAGCTTTGAACTTACGGATGTTTTTATCCTTAGAAATGGTTTAAAATCGAAGGCTGAATACAATTACGATACAAAAATAATCAGCATCAATCTCAATAAAAGCATCACCCGCAAGGATACCCTTCAACTCTATATCGAATATGTTGCTAAAGCGAATAATCTCGAACTAAAAGGCCGACGAGAAGCCACATCCGACAAAGGTTTATTTTTTATCAATGCAGATGGAAGTGATCCGAATAAACCAAAACAAATATTTACCCAAAGCGAAACACAATCCGCCTCCTGCTGGTTTCCCACCATCGACGCACCCAATCAGCGCATGACGCAACAAATCGCTATTACAGTAGATAAAAAATACACTACGCTTTCAAATGGTTTATTGCTCAATCAAATCGATAATAACGATGGCACCCGCACCGATACCTGGAAACAAAGTCTTGCCGCAGCCCCTTACCTTTCGATGTTCGCCATTGGTGAGTTTTCAGTAACGAAGGATAAATGGCGCAACAAGGAAGTAAGTTATTACGTTGAAAAAAATTACGGTAAGGAAGCGCAAGGAACCTTTGGAAATACTCCTGAAATGATTGAGTTTTATTCCAAAAAACTGGGCGTAGACTTTCCTTGGGAAAAATACGCTCAAGTTGTTGTGCGAGATTATCCGGGCGGTTCGATGGAAAATACCTCGGCCACTTTACACGGAGAGTTTATGAATATTACAGCGCGCGAACGACTCGATAATGAAAAAGAAGAATACATTTCGCACGAATTGTTTCACCAATGGTTTGGCGATTTGGTTACCTGCGAATCTTGGAGCAACACTGCACTCAATGAATCTTTTGCCACTTATGGCGAATACCTTTGGTTTGAATACCACAATGGGCGAGAAGATGCGGATATTCACCACCAAGATGATTTGAATTCATATTTCAATGAAGCGCGCGCCAAACAAGTAAAAATGATTCGTTTCGATTATGAAGATACGGATGATATGTTTGACCGGCACAGCTACGAAAAGGGTGGTAGGATTTTACACATGCTTCGAAATTATGTAGGTGACGATGCATTTTTTACTGCACTTAACTTGTACCTCACTGAACATCGGTTTTCCACTGTTGAAATTCATGAGCTGCGCCTTACCTTCGAAAAGGTGTGTGGACAGGATTTGAATTGGTTTTTTAACCAATGGTTTTTTGCCAGCGGTCATCCCGAATTGTTTATCACCTACGAGTACAACGAGGCCACAAAAAAGGAAATTGTGCACATCGAACAAGTGCAAGATTTATCCAAAACGCCGCTCTATCGCCTACCCATGGCAATAGATATTTATTCTTTTGGCAAAAAAGAAAGACACAACATCACCTTAAAAAAGGAAACTGAAGAGTTTGTTTTTGATGTGGCGGCCAAGCCAAATTTGGTGAATGTGGATGCCGAAAAAATGTTGCTCTGCAAAAAAAATGATACCAAAACCCAGGAAGAGTGGGCCTTTCAATATAGGAATGCTCCCTTATACCTCGATCGCTACGAAGCTTTGGATGCCATCAGTAAAAACCCAACTGCTAAATCAAAAGAAATTATTATAAAAGCGCTTAGCGATAAAAATTGGAGCATCCGAAATTTTGCAATAAAAAAATTAGACAGTCATGGAAATAACGGCGATTCCGAAATAAGACCCATTTTGATAAAATTGGCACTGAAGGACGAAAAGCCAAGTGTACGCGCCAATGCGATTGAAATGCTGGGCAAATTATTTAATGAAGAAGACCTCCTAGACGTATACAAAAATGCATCCGATGATAAATCTTACACCGTAGCCGCACAAGCCCTTAGCACCCTTTATGAAAAAAATCCCGAACAGGGTTTTGAAGAAGCAAAGCGTTTTGAAAACGACAGTAATTACACCATTTTAAGTGCACTCCTTACAATTTTTTCGAGCAGTGGTTCAGATATTGAAAATAGTTTTTTTATTTCTCGTGAACGCTTTTTTAATAGCTATGGCAGATACAGTTTTACACAATTGTATGGTAAATATTTGCTTGGCAGAAGCGATTCAATTATTAATGCCGGACTTCCATTGTTAGAATCCACAGCGCGTACTTCTAACATTTGGTGGGTAAGGCTGGTAGCACTTCAAGCAATTGATTCGCTTCAAAGCATGTACGAAGCGCGCGAAAACGAACTAAAAGCTAAAAAGGCTGCCGAGCTTAATGCGCAAGCGCTCGAGAGTGCCCACGCCCAATACCAAAAACTTAAAGCCTTATTCGAATCCGTAAAAGGACAAGAAACCGATAAAAATCTTTTACGCTATTACAGCAATTAAATTAACTCCCATTAATAGCTTTTCTAACAAACTTTTAAATCTCAATAAGGACCGAAAAGGACCGGCCTATGAGAAATTGGCATTAAGAAATTTGAATTCATTTTTCTACATGGGCCCAGTGCAAGCAACCCTCGAGCGCAGACGAAAAAAAGCATCATCAAAAACCGAAAAGGACCGGCCTATGAGAAATTGACGTTAAGAAATTTGAATTCATTTTTAAGCGTGGGCCTTGTGTAAGCAACCCTCAAGCGAGAAACAAAAATATTTCGCTATTACTAATCAAAATCGAGCGCTTGGGTTGCGCGTAAAAATGAATTTAAATTTTAGCCAATTGCTCATCAGCCTTGATTTTTTGCTTACTTTTTGATCAAGCAAAAAGTAAGAAAACACCCATGAAAAAACGCAAACACCCATGAAAATCATCAAAAACAGAAACGAAAAAAAGCATCATCAAAAACCGAAAAAGACCGGCCTATGAGAAATTGGCGTTAAGAAATTTGAATTAATTATTCTTTGTTAAAGCAGTACTGATTTTCTCAATACAAAAATCTACCTCCTCTTCAGTGGTATACTTTCCCAAACTAAATCGCGCTGAAGCATAAGCAGCAGCGTCATCCAAACCCATGGCTTTTAACACATGCGAAGGTTCCGGCAAAGCACTCGAGCAAGCCGACCCGGTTGAAAAAGCCAAATCAGGCAATTTAGTAATGAGTTGAGCTGCTTTAATTCCGCTAAAGCAAAGATTGCTTACATTAGGCAAGCGGTGCTTTTGACTCCCATTCACAAATACATTACCCAGCTCAAGTAAACTTTGCTCCAATTTGGTACGCAATCTCGAGAGGAGAATAGCGTCATCCCATTGCTCCTCTTCGGCCAAAGCACAAGCAGCACCAAGCCCCACAATCCCGGGGACATTTAAGGTGCCCGAACGCAATCCGTTTTCATGCCCACCCCCAAGTTGTTGGGCGAGCAAGGTTACCCGCGGATTTTTACGGCGCACAAACAAAGCACCCACACCTTTGGGTCCGTAAAACTTATGCGCGCTTAAGGGCATTAAATCAATACCCAATTCCTGCACATCCACTCGTATTTTTCCAATGGCTTGAGTAGCATCGCTCAAGAGGAGTGCATTTTTCGAATGTGTAATTTCAGCAACCTGCGCAATGTCTTGAATTACTCCCGATTCGTTATTGGCGAGCATCATACACACCAATATGGTGTTATCCTTAAATGCGTTTTTTAATTCGTGCAAATCAATTCTTCCTTCACGGTCTACGTTTAAATAACTTAGTTCAGCTCCTTGTTTTGCAAGGCCTTCACAGCAATCAATCACGGCTTTGTGTTCGCTTCGAACAAGAATAATATGGTTCCCTTTTTTTTGATAGGCACTATAAGCGCCTTTTAGTGCAAGATTTATCGATTCGGTTGCCCCGGAAGTGAAAATTAGTTCGGAAGTATCACAATTTATGAGCCGAGCAACTTCTGATCTTGCTTCTTTTACTGCCTCTTCAGCCAACCAACCATAAGCATGTAACTTGCTGCTGGCATTGCCAAAATGTTCGGTAAAAAAGGGAAGCATTTTTTCCAGCACACGCGGATCCACTGGGCTTGTAGCATTGTAATCGAAGTAAATCGGAGTTCTCATAACCACACAAAGTTAGGGCAAATAATGCGCTAAACGCTGTTATTTTGAGGAGAAGGATAATATTTTTTTGATGTACAAAGTATTTTTTTACATTTGCAGCCCTAAATTAATGCTGGTACCTTAGCTCAGTTGGTAGAGCAAAGGACTGAAAATCCTTGTGTCCCTGGTTCGATTCCTGGAGGTACCACTCTAAGGGAAAGGTTGTTAGAAAACAAACCTTTCCCTTTTTTATTGTCTTTAAAGTCCTTTATATTACTGCAAAGCATGGCGACAACCCAATTCACTTTTGTGGTTCGATACTTTTGATTTTCAAAAATCAGCTTTTCGGGAAATATCGAACCAATAATACTCTGTTTTTTGGAAGTATCTCCTGAAACGTAGTATTGATGGAGGTTTACGAGTATCTCTAAGCATTGTTGAACCTTTACTGACTGATTTTCGCTTCCTACCCTTAGATTTGCTTCTTCTCTTGTTAAAGAATCAATCTTTTCTTCAATCTCCAGTTTCATGTTCTTGTAATCGGTGGCAGAAAATTCACCATCTAACATTAACTCCTTCGCATTTTGTATTCTTACTTTCTGTTTCGCAATTTCTTTTCCTACTCTTTCCAATTCAGCCTTGCCATCATTATTCTTTTTCTGCAATCTATCTTTTAAAACAGCTCCTTGTAATTTAATAGCAAGCTCATTCGATTTAAATTTAGAAAGTATGTTTTCAAATTCGTGATTAGCAATTTCAGCTACCTGCCTTTCTTTGCAGCCCTTGGAGCAATGGTAGTAGAAAAATTTATCTCCTTTGCGCCCGGTAGATGCGGAGCCTGTCAGCCTCTTTCCGCATTGTGGACATAAAAGAAAACCCCTCAAAGGCAATTCATCTCTTTGTGTTCTAAACTTATTGGGGATATTCTTTTTTCGCCCAGCGAGGATATCCTGAACGGTATAAAATGTTTGTTCATCAATTAAGGGCTTATGTTTTCCTTGCACCCATTCTTCCTTTTCATTTTCAAAGGCAGGAACTAAAACCTTCCCAATATATCCCTTATTGCGAAGCATCATCCAAAAGGAATTTCGATTTGCTTTAAAACCTTCTTTATTTAGCTTCCCACGTAGCTGTTCAATGTTATATAAACCTGTAGCAAATTCGGCAAAGGCTTTCTTTACCAATTCTTCTTTTTGACCACCTTCAGGAACAATTATAGGTTTATTGTTTTCATCCCTTGCGTTCTTATAGCCCTTGATACATGTACCTAGCCAACGCCCTTCTTTTTTACCTCTTCTAATGCCATGAAACACATTTAGAGCTCGGCGATCGTTATCCACTTCGGGAGCAGCAAGATAAATTGAGAGCATAATTTTACTTTCAGGGATTTTAAAATCAAGTGGCTGTTCGATAGCCCTTGGCTCAACACCATGTTTTCTTAATTCCTTAATTTCAATAAAAGCTTCAGCAACATTGCGGGAGAACCTGTCCCATTTCAAAAAATAAATATAATCTACATAGCCCTTATTCATTTTAATAAACTTCATAACCTTAATCCACTCGGGGCGGTTAAATGTTTTAGCGCTTTCATCATCATGATAAAATCCAACAACATCTAGGTCATTGTTTTCGCAATACCGATAGAGTTTATCTTTCTGGTCAGCTGGGCTGTAGCCATTGTTTTGCTCATCTGTCGATACCCTTGTATAGATTATTGCTCTTTTTTTCATGAGTAATTGTTTTTGAGGTTTTGTTTAGTGCTAGCTTCTCTTTGCTCCACAATCTCAATGGCATTATCAGCTGTAAGGTAAAGCCAATCTCGAACAGCTGTTAACTCTTCATCGGTGATTGATATATTGTATTCTTCAATTATTTTTCTGCATTCATTTAATGAGAGCATGTTATCCAATAAACATGCTTGTCCTTTTGATTAAATCAATAAGTTAGCTTTACTATTATTTGTCCGGCACTGGCGGAACTTTTAACCCTTCTTTTTTTAAGTGCATTAGCAGGGATTGTTTTCACAGTTTTGTTTTTACAGTTTTAGTAGCGTAAGTAATGGTTCCTTCCTGTGTAACCAATTCAATTTTTTCATAAGATCTCTTAGCAAGAATTTCAGATATTCTAGCTGTATTAGGAATTTTAATCTTTCGTGTTTCATCAATCCTAATAGGTTCGTTGTTCCTTAGATGAATAGTAATAGACTCAAAATCTCCCTTCCTAATATGCTTTAGAATTTCCATCTCTTTTGGACTTAATAGCACATATTTTGCTACATATTCTAATTTGCTTTTATCCTCAATGAAATTCATAATTAAATTCATAAGTGGAATTCGCAAGTGAGAATTGTTTTTTAGATAAGTAATTACTTGCTCCGAATTTTTGGAGGCATCCTCATGAACATACACTGCACCTCCCTCATTAAAAAAGACCCAATCAATATTTTCTTTTTTTCCTAGAAGAATCAATATAGTATTATCAAGGAGCGAACGTTTAACCGTTTTGTATTTTTGCCAAGAGCTAGGACTATTAAGAAATGCACTAACCGGAATATCCTTATTTGATGTTGCTTTTATCATCCCCCTTAAAAACTCAATTAGGGCTTCGTCTGTATGTAACTTTAAAGATTCAGCAAGCGATTCTTTTTTTAGTAAAATCTCCTTAGCCTTTTTAATATATTCTATTGGATAGCCAAATTCTCTTAATTCAACAATGATTTTTAGCCAGATGTATTCTGTAAAATTGAGTTTGTGATTCTCATCCACCGCTCTGTTTTCTTCGCGCAGAATCCCCATTAAAGACCAATACTTGAGAACTCTTGAGCTAATACCCAAGTCTTTTAATGTAAAGGCTTTTGTGAAAATCTCCTTGTTCAAATCGTAAAGATTGTTGGAGAGTTTTATATCATTGACATTGAATTTTGATTCATTCATTTCTAACTGTATTAGAGTAATAAAATATAGGCAAATATATGACATAATTGTAATATGTTTATATTTGTTTGAAATTAATTAATAAAATTTAAAATGGACATTAAAGAATTATGCTTCAAACTACGCATGGAAGGTAAAAGTTTTAAGCAAATAGCAACCCAACTTGGCATTGGAAAAACCACAGTTTATAACCATGTTAAGGAGATGATGCTGAAAAAGGGCATGAGTTTCTCTGACCCCGTTCCGAACGGTTCCGAACTGGGTTCCACAGGGCGTTCGGAACGAAATCCGAACGCGCCAATTGAAGGCCAAAGCATGAGTGAACCCCAGCAAAAGAAGCAGGAAATAGAACAGGTGATTAAGCCCAAAGCAAGTAAAGTATTTACCGGAGATGAATTGGTAAAAAAGAAATTTCAATGCCTTGAATTTGAGGGTAAATTCCTTGAGCTTATCGGCAAGCCTGAAAAGTTCTTTTCTGCGGTAATTTGGGGATTACCCAAAGGAGGAAAAAGCAATTTAGCAATTCGTTTGGCTGATTACTTAGAAGAATATTTTGGCAGAGTCATTTACATTGCTGCGGAAGAAGGCGAGAGTGTGACCCTTCAACAAAAAATAAAAGATATTGGTGGAAGTAAAATGAAAATACTTGAAACAAGAGATAAGGATGAAATTAAGAGCTTTCTATCGAAGAGCACATTAGATTTTGTATTTATTGATAGTATTAATGTTGCCGGAATTGAGAGCGAGTTTTTAGAACTATTAAAAAATGAAAATCCGAGCAAATCTTTTGTGGCCATAACACAAGCAACAAAATCGGGTAATTTTAAGGGCGACCAGTCTTTAACGCACAACTGCGATTTCATAATAAAGGTGGTAGATGGAATTGCGTATCAAGAAGGTCGATTTAGCCCGGCTTCCGAAGTCAATATTTTTGAAAAACCGCTTTATGAGAAGAATAAGAAAAAAATCGAGGAATTCAGGGAAATAGATCGATTTAAAAAAAAGGAGGTTCCAAAGCAAATCCGATTGAAACCGTTTGCAGAAGCTTTTCCAGAAAAGGAGCAAAATGATTTTTCAAAAATTAATAGAATCATAGAAAATAAATCCAATAAAGAATTTAATTATAAAGGCCTTTTAATAGGGACAGGAATATTTGTTGCAGGCACTTTGATTTATCAGGTTTTTAAATCTAATGAATAATTCAAGATTCCGGAAATCCAAAGTGGAACCAATCGGGATTTTATTCTTTAATTGGGCAAAAGATTTTGAACCTGATTTTGCAAAGTGGTAGAATAAATTGGAAGGACTGCATGCTAAAATAAACTTACAATTAAGTGCAATTTAATATTGCAAATCAAAAATAAATGACTTAATTCGTACTACCAACTTTGAAATAGTAGCGATAAAAGCTTTTTTGCATATCTTTTTTTATTATGTCTTTGTTTAACGAATTAATTCGCTTTTGAAATTTTTCTCATCAATTTTAATTTGTAGTAAAATGGTAAAATCTTCTTTTGATGTTATTATAAAAAGGAGTTTTTTGCTTTTGTTTTTACTTTTCTCTTGCAGATTGCTTGCTCAGCCAACGCTAAGTTTGGATTGGGAGTATAAAGAACCAATTGCTCAAGGCTCCTTTGTTACTCACGACAATGCTGGAAATATTATAACTATAGGATTGGGTGGTACAAACATGTTTGGAACTTATGTCAGATTAATTGTAATTAAGCAAGATACTGCTGGAAACATAATTTGGAAAAAAGTGTTAGGAGATGTTGCCGGAGGACTTCTAAGAGCAAAAGATTATGTTATAGACTCTACAGACAATATCTATATAACCGGAAGGGCTCATTATAATGCACAGAACGCGGAAGGTTTCACTTTGAAGTACGATGCTGCGGGAAATCTCGTGTGGCGCAAATACTATGGATCTGCAATTGGTCTTGTTGGTGAATTTAACTCAATTACTCTTTATGATAATAAGTATGTATATGTAACGGGGGAAATGGATTCTATTAACGGGCAGGGAGCTCGTAAAGCAATATTGGCAAAGTACGATTCAATTGGTAATTTATTATGGAATAAAGCGGATAGTGTTGGCTACAATCAAGAAGGCAAAAGTGTAGAAGTAGATAAAGCCGGGAATGCCTATGTGATAGGCTACACAAGTTGCTGTTTGCCTGGAGGCAAAATGTTCGTAGAAAAATATGATTCTACTGGAAGTCAAAAATGGAAAACAGTTATTGTTGATACCGCTTATCAGTATGGTTTTGCAAATCGCTCTGCAATTGATGACTCTGCAAATATTTATTTAGCAGGACATATTCAAGGGCTGCACATTACTACTGGATTTGATGCAGGAGTTTCAAAGATTGATAGTAGTGGAAATATTCAATGGTTTTATCCATTTGTTTCAAGTTTGAGTAATCAAGTTACAGAATCACCAAAAGGAATATTGATTGATAAGCAAAACGGGGTTATTGTTTATGGAAATGCATCAGGTGGGTTTGTGCTGAAACTTAATACTCATGGTTTGCAAGAATGGAAAATTCTTGCAAATGGAATTGGCTTAAACAATAACTATGTTTTAGTTTCTGCTTCCCTTAATAGCCGCAGAGAAACTATAGTTGGTGGTTACGGCTTCTTACAAAATTCTCCAAGGAATTTCTTTGTTCATTCAATAGATAGCGCTGGAAATACAAAGGAAATATTAGGCTATTCTTACCAAAATAATTTCAACACATCTTCATTTGACTTATCCGAAGATTCATCTTTTTTCCTCTCAGGAGCTCTTTCAGATACGAATTTTGTTGTAGAAGACTCTTTATTTATTCTAAAACTAAAGAAGGATGAGGCAACTTATATTGTAAATAACAGAAGCGATTTAAAAATCGCAATTTATCCGAATCCATTTAAAAACCAATTAAATTTAAATTTAGCATCATCTAATTGGCAACAACCTTTAGTTGTTAATTTGTTTAATTCTGTTGGAATAAAACAATGTTCAGTACCAATTCCTCCTTTAAAATCTAACTTTTCTTTAAATCTTGAATCAATTCCGAAAGGAGTTTATTTTGCGGAAGTGACTTCAAACAATCAAGTTATTACAAGAACAAAAATTATTAAAATGTAACTAACCACAAACCAAAGCCATGAGAAAAATGAAATTTGTTTATTTGATTTTAATGTTATTGAGCTTAAACCTTCAAGCGCAAGTGCCAGGAGAACAGAGAGGGCTCTATGTAAATCGTTTCGTATCACTCATCGCTTCAGGTACTAATGAGGATGATATTGATGTTTCGACCAGTATTCTCACAAATAGTTTTGCAGAAACTCAGCTTCTCCAATACTGTATGGAAAACCATATCACTTACATTTCCCTCTATGGCCTTAGAAATATTTTTTATGGTTCTCCAACTCAAGTGAATTCAAAAATTCTGGAATTGCAACGATTTATTTGTATGGCCAAAACTGACTACTGTATTGAACATGTGGGAAGTGCCGGAGCTTTTGAAAAGCTAGATGTAGACCCACAAAATCCTAACGATCCATATATTGGTAACAACCTTAGACCAAGTAACCCCTTTATTTTTGACTCCTTGGTTCATGGTACAAGTTATTATGACGATTTAAGTTTTATAGAAGAAAGCATTCAGAGTGATGACGAACGATATGAGGTTGCCGAAAATTGTAAACTTGCTCTGCGCCTGATTAACATGGGAAATCGCCAGTACTTTAGTGGCTTGAGTTCTGCTCCTTGCAATAGAATAGATATACTTACCACCGAATGGGAATTTTGGAATGGAAAATTGTTTGATGATCAAGTGCGAAATCCAGAAAGAGATAATGATGATTATAATGACTTGATTTTTTTAATGGATAAAATAAGGGATAATCACAGTTATGAATATTTCGTGGAAGGCTATCTAAGCAAATTGGAAGCATCAAATACAATTGATATCGGATTAAATTTATATCCTGATCCTTGCTCAATTGCAAGTTACATTGATGGAAGTTATACAACCAGTGGTGTTACAAGAAGGATATTAGATAGAATATTGGCAGATAATTATAGTCGTACATCATCCAACAACCCTGCGTATAATCCGGCAGGTAACAATAATGTATATAACCAAACAAGCAGAACGAGTAAATACCTAGACCGTTTTCTTAGATTTTCTGAATCGATAGATGGATCAAACGCAGCACCAGCACCGACAGGAGGTGGTGCTTCAGCGAATGCTTGTTTAGGTCCTTTGGGGACAAATAATGCAACTGACTACCATCCTATTTTTGCTGCAAATAGTGTCAAGCTTGGAGCTGCAAGCAGTTCAAACTTTTTGGGTGATTATCTTAAATCCGCAAGCAATATAAACATCTTTACTGTTGAACGAGATTATTACGATGTTTATTTATCTGATGCTGTTCACAATGTGCATGGACAACCCCAAAGTAATAGGGTTAATCCCGGTGCATGCCAGTGGTATGCTCAAAACTATATGGTTAAGCCCTTAGATCATCCTATTACGTTTCTGGCATATACCGATCCTTGTCCTTCCAGTGGCTCAACTAATTTAAGGTTGGTTTATCAAGGTCCTATTGAGGATAATATCCAATATGAATATGTTGTATTAAATTCTCTTAATCAACCACAAACAGTATCTCCCGGAGTTGCAGCCAGTGGAAGTAATCCGTTATATTCTTCAGTTGGAGGAGGCCTGCAGCCTGTTCATTATAATCTTTCAAATGATACTTATAAGATTTCACTTATACTTACCTATAAGACAGGTTGTCATTACACCTATGAACAAAAAATAGTTGTGAGCGACCATTTTTCAATCCAAGCTTTAAATTCTAATCCTTTGTCGCCTGGTTCAGTTTGTGAAGGCAGTCCGGTATTTTTACAAGCCAACTGGTATTTACCCACACCATCTTCGTCACCTTATAATTTTCAATGGTATCTTAACGGATCAGCAATTCAAGGTGCACGAGATTTTAACTTTACAGCGACACAAACTGGAATCTATTTTTGCACTTTTAATAATGGCACTTGCAGTGAAACCAGTAACTCAATTTCGGTGACGATTAATGCCAATCCATTTACTTACATAAATGTAAATTGTGGAGGAGCTTCCATTTGCTCAGATGGAGTAACTTTAACTGCAATTCCTTATATTTCGACATCTAATTATCAATGGTCAAACGGTGCATTTGGGCAATCCACTGAAATATGTTCAGAAGGAACTATTAGCTTAACGGTTATTGGACTAAATGGCTGTGTAAGCAATTTTTCCAAGAATATTTCGGACTTCATGTTTAATACAACTTACGGAGGAAACACACCAAATATTGTTCAGACATCCCCAACAGGTAATCCCTGCCCTGGGAAAACTGTGCACTTGTCAGTTACCACTAGTAATTCTCTGAGTCAGAATGTTATTTGGAGTACGGGCGAAACAACAAACGGTATAGATGTAAATAATGGAGGTGTATACACTGCTATTTTGATCGATGAAAATGGCTGTGAAGCAATAGATAGCTATCAAGTTAATTATAATAATAGCAATCTATTTAATATAACTAGTGCAGACCCCCTCGCTAATTGCACTCCAGCCTCAACAATACATTTGGAAGCACCACAAACTGGCTTTCAGAATTACCAGTGGTTTGCCAACGGAACAGCGGTAAGTGGAGTTACTTCGTATAATTATTCACCAAGTCCTACCACAACAACGGTTTATTCTGTTACTGCAACCGGAACTGGAACTTCAAGTACTTGTAATTACACTGCAACTGTAACTGCTATTATTACTACTGAGCTTGAGTGCTTAACTATAAAACAAGCAGCAGTGCCAACTGTAACCTATGCAGGATATCCTGTGAAATTTACAGTTGAGGTTTGTAATAATTCCGCCTTTTCTCATACTGTCGTAATAACTGATGGTATACCTCCATCATCCAGTTTTCATGTGATTAATAATCCATTAGCCACTCCACTAACTGTTACTTTACCACCCGGCCCTTATTGTGAGACATTTGTAATAGAAGGTTATTTTACACTAGTAAATAATTTTTGTCCTTCTACACCTCCTGCAAGTCATACGAATTATGTTTCAATGCAAGAAGGGGCAAATACCCCAATTGATGCAGGAGAAGAATGCATTCGTGTTTTAGCTACTTGCCCCTTAATAACCTACGCTAATGGAGATTGCGCTGAAGAGAGCATTGTTGATGTTTGCTTGGGTGTGCATAAAACCATAGCGAATGTTCAATTCATAGATCTTTCGTTGGTGTATCCGGCCTTTTTAGAACCACCGTTAGCAGGGGCTCTTACGTCAACTAACTTTTCATGGAGCGCAGGTACCATTGATACAGGATCTACTATTGGCACACCAATGACTAGTACTTCTATTGGGGGAGTAAGTTATATGGAAGTTCCAATACGGGTTGCATTTTCTCCTGGGGTTACTACCACTTACCCAAACGGACCCAATGAATTCTTTTGTTTGAAATTTAAGAATAATGGAGCCCCCGGTGGAATGAATCAGTTTAAACTTTTTGACTCAGACTATAACACGGCTATTACTACGTCTGGAGACACATTTCAGTTTTACACACAGGCTTCATCAGTTTACCTGCACAATTGCACTGATATTCCCAGTACATTTGATGCATCGTTTAGGATAACGAGAACAGGTTGTTCAAAACCCGGTGAAATTACTGTTACCGCTGATGAAGACTCAGCTAATGTTATTCATATCTGGGATTTTGGCGATGTGAGAAGAACTCCGGAAAGGGGCGCACCAGCAACTTTTACATGGGATTATTTTGCTGACTATACGGATAATACTAGTTCAACGGAAAGCAGGGCAAACGGTAATTATACTTTTACTATAACTCATACTATAATTAGAGGCAATATTTCTTATGTAGATACTCAAATAGTAGCTATCACAGGTAAATTGGATGGTAGTGTAACTCCAACGGATAATGTTTGCTTGAGTCCAAACTTTGGAACTGCAACAGTAAGCCCAATTTATGGTACAGCTCCCTATACTTATTCGTGGAGCACAGGTGCAAATACTGCAACTGTAAATGGTCTTACAGCAGGCAATCATACAGTTACAATAACTGATGACAGCCTTTGTACTAAAGTGATTAACATAACAGTAGCAACACCTGATTCAAGTTCGGGGCCAAGCTGCGTTACTGTTACACCTGTAAATACAAGCTGTATCACAGCAACTAAACTCACTTGGACAGCGGCAATCAGTTGTTTGAAAGGATATGATGTTACTGTGTGGAGCGGAAGCGGCACACCTAATTACCTTGTTTACCATGAGGATGTTGGTACTGATACGGCTTATTCGTTGCTACCTTTACTGCCTGCAACAACTTATTATTACAAAGTAGTTCCGTATGATTTTAGAGATTCATTGACACTTGGCTGCTCCACAGGATCCTTTACTTCGGGCACTTCGCAGGCAGTTTCACCAACCCTTAGTTCCACAATTACACTTGGTGCAGAAAGCGCGAGCGTTCCTGCTTTACCTTGCGGCATGCTTGTTGAAAATTATGATCAACAAGGTGCGAGCAGTTGGTACACAAGCACAACAGCCCCAAGAACAGGTAGCAATCACATGAGAATTGATAAAAATCCGGATAATGTTACAGCGCTTTCGGATTGGTTTTTCTCCCCACCCATAAATGTAACTAAGGGTCACGCTTATCGTGTTAGCTGGTACGATAGAATTGCAAGTGGCACAAGCGCTGAAACATATAAAGTTTATATAGGTACAAGTGCCGATGCTTCTACACTTTTGGGAGATGGACCTCTTTTTAATGGAATTAGCAGCAACACAACGTACCACAAGGATTCCGCAATTGATTATCTCGCAACTAGTTCAGGACAGATTTATTTTGGCTTTTATGCTACCAGCCTTGCAAATCAAGGAAGCATTTATATTGATGATATACAAATAAAAGAAATACAAGTGACAAGGGTTGATACTACCTATTGCAATACCACCTTAAGCTCAACTAATTTAATTTATGCTTACAGTGTTTCAGGTGTCAGTAATTATAAATATAAGTTTGTCGGTACAGGTGGGCAGTCGGGTTATAATTTTGAACATGGAACTTCTAACTCAAACACCAGTTTTTATCCAATAACACAGGCTCCCGGGGTTATTTATGGTTATACTTACAATGTTTCTGTTTCATATAAAAAGAATAATATCTGGAGTCCATATGGTGCTTCTTGTCCAGTAACACTTTCTGCTTTTCCGCAAAACAAATTAGTTGATAATCCCTCAACACCTGGATTATGCGATTATATTGTAACAGACCAGCATGAGTTAATTAATGTTACTCCCATTACAGGAGCTTCCAAGTATCAGTATAAAATTGTGGAGAACGACACCACTAATTCTTATGTGTATGATACTACTAGCACTACCTTTAATTCTGTTGATGAGTTGCGTCTTGATATGGCTGCAATAACTCCTAAGGTAAGGTATGGATATTATTACAACGTAAAAGTACGCGCACTTGTTGGCAGTACTAATTCAACATACGGCAGCAGACCGGGTGAATGGGGAACATTTGGCCCAACATGCGTGGTGAATGTTTCAGGACTCCCAACTACTTCTTTAACAACCACTTATTGCAATACAAATCAGACAACTTTAAACGATATATTTTATGTGACGCCAATTAGTTCGGCATCGCAATATCGCTATCACATTACGGCAAGCGGATACGACAATACTATAGAAACCTCTAATTCAAACAGCTTTTTCAGATTTACTTCTATTAATCCTGCAGTTTCTCCCGGAGGTGTAAAATATGGCACAACCTATTCAATTGAAGCTGCTGCTGCTGTTGGAGGTGCGTGGCTGCCTTATGGAAGCACTTGCACCCTTACCACACCAACCGCACCCCTAACTAAATTGCAGACTTCACAATGCAATACTTCAATCAGCTCAGGATCAACTTTTTTATATTGGGATGCAATTTATGGTGCTTCAAATTATCAGTATAAAGTTTCAGGAACTTTCAGTAACGGCTATCGCACACGCGAGATATACAGGAATAGCTCTAACAACTTCTTCATACTTTCATGGGCAAATCAAACGGGCAGTTCAATTTTGGCTAACCAAACTTACTATGTGCAGGTTAAATATTATGCAGGACAATGGGAAGCCTATGGCGATTCATGTAGCATCACAACCAATTCCAACTACTCAAGGTATATTGATTCACTTGAAGCTGAAAGTCCAAGCCTTGCGATGTTATCTATGAATGTTTACCCGAATCCTAATCCCTACCATAGTGAATTTTCAGTTGAACTTAACGGTATAAAAGAAAAAAATCAAAAAGTAGATTTATTCATTTTTAATTCAGAAGGAGCCAGTGTATATCGTGCTGCAATTGTTTCGAAAGAAGAAAACAGGATCGTCATCAAACCTCAAGTTGATTTAGCACCCGGAGTTTATATTGTTTTAAGCGATGTAAATGGTGTGCGGCTTCAGAAGAAGTTTGTGGTGGAGTGATCTGATAATTTAAAATAACTAGTCATTGCAACACAATGACTAGTTATTTAGGAATCTGATTTAATTAGGTGGGTAGTGTTCTTTATTTGAATTCTACAATTTAAATAAAGCTAAGATGTTTTTTGGAGAAGAATTTATTGAACACTTTCCTTATCAACTACTTTTTGATCGATTAATTTACCAAGATTTTCTTTGCATTTTGTAAATGGGGGTCTTTAATAATTATAGCTAACTATGGAATTTTTAGCCCCTTCCCTGTGCTTTTAAACCGGAACAAAAAAATCCAAGACAAACTCAGAGGCTCGCAGTTCAATTCCGCGAAGTCTAAGTTTATTTAGGATTCCAAGTGCAAATTTAATTTAAAATTCTTAAAACTTAAATGGGCTCATATTACTCAACTAAATCACGAATGTTATGTAAAATTTCAAATAATAAATACCTTTACATTGGTTCGATGTACATCATTCGGTGTGCACCGGTCCTGAAAGGGTAAATTACTTCCATAATTTACCCTTCATTTTTTAGGTCGCTCTAACAACACAAATTTTATAATTCTTGACTTTATAGTAAACATATAAACCGGCAATTGCAGGGTATAAATTTTCTACACCAGCCGCTTCACTTGCACTTAAAACCCTTTATACCGTTTCAAAACTATCAAAATATTATCTAAATTATATTGAAGATATATTCAAACCATATAAAAATTGGCTTCATTTGCATCCGATAATCATCTAATAACAATTGAAAAGGTATTAAAATGGTATAAAAATGTACAACAACCATTAATTTAATCAATTTAGTGAATTCATTATAGGATGTCAATCTCAATCATTAGCATCAAAGGTTGCTATTAATGGAATTGTATTGTGTCCTGATACATCCTTTAAATTAGAAGGAATAATCACGCAGCATATTGCTAAAGAATTTCTAATTCCTTTGAATGAAAGCTATAAGACCAATTAGAATTATTTCAGCATTGTTTTGTAGAAATATTTTGTTTATTTGTGATATAGCTTCTGACTTAACTAAGCATTGCGAAGTTGTATTAATTACTTTGTAACTCTTCAAAAATATCACGTTATGGATTCTATTCCAACATTAGATAGTAAACACGATTTATCATACATAGGAGACAGATCTGAAGTGGAAAAATTTTATACAAAATGGTACGCAGTAAAAGATTCAGACCCTAATGAAGATGCAAAATTGAAAAGAAAAAGAGGATATAAATTGGAAAAGATTATCTACTCGATTTTATATAATGAAACGCTTTCCCCGGGCAGTGGGTTTAAAAAAACAGGAGAGCAAATAGATGGGAGTTTTACATACAATAATTTGCCCTTTTTACTAGAAGCCAAATGGCATATTGATCCTACGGAAGCATCAAAATTATATGACTTTAAAGGGAAGGTTGATGGTAAATTTCATTTAACATCAGGTGTTTTTATTTCAATGAGTGGCTTCTCTGAAGATGCTCCTGTTGCATTAAGTACTGGAAAAATCATTAATGTGATTCTTTTTGATGGAGAAGAAATGGAATTAATTATTAGCAATAAAACGACTTTAAAAGCCTCCCTTGAGTACAAAATAAAAATGGCTTCGAAAACGGGGAAAACCCATTCTAAAATTATTAGTGAAACAGAAATTGATTAGAGATGAAAGCATTTAATGAAAATCTGAAAACAGCATTTTACTCATAAAAAATGGAAGAAAAAAAGATATTGATTGTCAATCCCAATCAACAGTTGGTTAAGCCGTTTATTAACTCTACTCTCAGGAAACCTGGCTTTCCTACAAATCTCAAGTTTATACAACTCAATTTTGAACACCCAGAAGATGCAGAAATAAAAAACATCTATCGCATTTTATTGCAACTTAAGACATTGAAAACTTATATAAGCATCATTGTATTATACCCAAAGAACAATCCTAAGTTTAAGTATTCTAATGAAGAATTTACGGCCTTAAACGATTTACTTATTTCAGCGGGCCTTAAAAATGGTATTGTAATATGTACCTTAGGAACGGATGGTAAATTAGATGAGCATATGACCCCAAATCTTAAAAGTTATTTAACTCATATTTCAAAAAATTAATTTTTAAAACTCGATTGCTCATTTACGCTTTTAGATATAAATCCTTTTCAAACACAATAGTATTTCAAAACAACGGATAAGACAATAAAATAGCATGGAAACAAACACGGTACTTGATTCGTTCAAAGAATATCTTAATGATCGCCTGAAAAGTCCCTACTATGCGTCTGCATTAGCTGTATGGGTTATTACAAATAGGGTGTTTGTGTTTGGGGTTTTCAATTTTTCAGAGGATATAAGTCTGCAAATTAGAATCCTGTGGGCCCGCCAGCAATTTATTGATACCCACCCATGGGGAATTGGATGGATTGATAGTTTCTCTGAGAACCTCTTTTTCTGCCTTATTGCTGGTTTTCTTACAATGATGTTTCTGAACCTGTTGACAACAGCTGGGAAATACTTTTATCACCATGTAAATAATGTATCTGTCAAATTATTGTATAGCCTAAAGCCAAGCGATTGGGTGTCCGCCAAGAGTCATGAAACTTTGATGGATGAAAGAGACAGATTACGTTCTGATATAAGAAGTTATCAAGACCAAAGTGAAGAGATAAGAACTCTTAAATCCAATAAGGGACTTGCTGAAGAAGAGGCTTTTGATAGACAATTAAAATTTGAAGAAAATATTCGAGCTTATGATGAATTGAAAGATAGATTCGATCTTCTAAATAATGAGCACGAAAAACTAAAGAAAACAAGCATCATCAATATCAATAATAATGGTCTTAAACATGATGAGATAGACCGATTCTCTTTGCTCGAAAAAAAATTGAACGCTATTGATGAAAACGAACATGTTGTTCAATTGAGTCAAGATATCTTCTCAAAAATACTTAGTTCATGGGTGGCCGAATTACTTAAAAAAATTATTCCAGAAGTTCAGAAATTCAATAAGTTCTTTACCGGTTCAAAACACAATGTTGCCATTATAAATGTTGGTCAATCAATTGATTTTGTTGACGAACCGGCAACAAAAATTATTAACAGACTCATTGACGAGTTTGAAAGGGGAAAAGCCTATCTCAATAATTCTGATGCAATCATCAAGTTTGATGCAAGATACGGGACTTTAAAAAGAGGGGGCTTAAAAACATTTGGTTGCAACTATGGAATTGAATTAAAATTTACACAGTATAAATACGAGGTTTATGTTGATGATTTTGTTCAGGATACTGATAGTCGAACAAGGAGGGTACTATTTGAACGATTGTTAACTAAGCCAATCACAGAGGAGGAGATTGCCCAAATAACATCAGAATTCTCTTTAAGCATATTAGAGCACGTTGAATATTACTCAACAAAGAATGGGCTTATATGATCACAATCGATACGCTCAAAAGGTTTAATTTGGAGTTTTAATTTTCAAGTGTTTCTGGAACGCTTCTTTGTGTTGAACAAATTGACTTCTCGGACTAATTTACAAACATACCAGAATCTAGGCACAATACTCTATTTTAAGATAGAGTAGTAACTACCCTCTACTCAAAAACCTTTGTTGTCTTTCCAAGTCCCCACTTTTTAGACTATATGCAATTTCCTCGTTAATATAATTTTTAATGGGTGAAAGATTAGCGCCTTGTATTGAGTTTTCAATAGTTGTAAGAATGCTTCTCCATTCTGCAGCATGAATATCCCCAATAATTACATTTCCAGAGTACAAGCCTCCACTTCCCCGCCATAAAATTTTTGAGAATAGTTCTTTATCTTGACTCAATGATAAAAAAAGTAATAGTATTTCATTAAATAACTCTTTCATTGAATGCCTTACAATGTTAATGAGAAGATTCATCCTATCGGAATCCTCGAAATTCTTTTTACAATAATCGATAAGGAATGCTCCTGCTCTCTCTCTTTCAGAATCTTTAAGGTCTCTAAAAAGAGCGTTGCAAAAGTTATCGGAAGAACTAAAAAATGGCTCTTTTTCAGCTACTAAATCAAAAGCTTTTCCTAAAGAGGTCTCAATATTATTAACCTGCCAAATAAAGCCAAGATTTTTATGATCCGATGAGACCCCAAACTGTTTTACTGAATATAAGTTGTAAACGTATTCAAAAATAAATGTAGGATCTTTTTTTAAAATATTAAGAAACCCAATTCCGTTAAAATCAAAATGATTTTGTATTCTGTCTTGCTGTAAATAGGCTTTTTTAATAAGATTAATATCATTGCCAAGATGGTTAAAATAATCACTGAAAAAATCCATCCATAGTTGCAACTTTATATCTTCATTTTCATTTCTGTCCACAATTATTGCAAGTAAAATTTGGAATATGTTAGGCTCTATTTTTAGAAATCTCTCCAGTCGATTGAAATGGATTCCGCTTCCTTCTTTTATTCTACTAATTGTATTTGCAAGCGCATCAGCAAAATTCTTGTTAATTAAAGAATCATCTAAGTGATCATAGAATGAGAGTTCCCAAAAACTTTTTTGGTTAAAATCCCGACTTTGAATTAACTCCCAAAGAACTTTAACTTTCAACTTTGAATTCAGGTGATTCTGGAATAAAATTCTAGGGACATAATTAGTTTTATTGTTTTTCTCAATAATTTTTTCTAGAAGCAGGCATCCTATTTCAAAGTTTTTCTCACAATTCTCATCAATAATATAATCAAGCGTTTTTATATTAATTCCACTCATTTTTCGACACGGATTTTAAATACGTAAAAGTCTCATAGAACCTGTCAATTTCATTAGGGGTATCAAACTGAAAGGATTTTCTGATTTCTTCTTCTTTTAATTTTTCATATTTCTCATAATCGTCAAACTCATAAACATCCTTATCTCTCAATCTGTCCCAGTCAATTTTCAGGAATATTTGATATGTCGGGTTTGTAAACTTCCGTTTTAAGGTTGCAAAAGATGGGTGTGAAACGGAATTTTTTTTACACCATCTAATTTGATCCTGAACATATCTACAATGTTCAAAGGAGATAGGAGTCAAATGACTTTCAATAATACTAACTATGAATTGAATGTCAAATTTCATTATTTCTTTTGAAACATCGGGGCTAACAGCTGCATAGCTCTCTAAGAGTTTAAAAGAACTTTCTGGAAAACTTTCAAAATTTGCTTCAAGAGCATCCCAAATATTTTTACGAAACTCTTGTATTTCGAAAATATTGGGGATTCGGTATTGATACATGTAAAAGGAGTGGTTTCTGCCTCCTTTAGTGTGGTGAAATCTAAACGAGAGAAATAACTTTGATAATTCGTAGAAGGAGATTGCAAGAATAGAATCTTTCTTGTTTAATCCATCAATTAAAAATTTAAATAAAATAGTTTGTCTATTAAATCCTTCTATTTCATCATCTCTATCGAAAGTTAACTCTTCTCGAATCTTGTGAATTAATTCAGGTAAAAACTCTGGCTTCTTTCTCGAAAAATCAAATGCTAGCTCAATAGCCTCATAAAGATTCATAGAGTGAGTGAAAAATTCACTTAGAAGCTCAATCACATCATTTTTCTTGTGCGAAAAATCATTTTGTCCACGGTCCACTTTAAGGTTTTCAATTGGAACAACAGGAAGTGATTTAATTAAATTGTATATGAATTCTATCGCTTCACCAGACAAGTAAAACCAAAAAGTAAAGAGAAATTTAAATGCTCTTGTTTCTTCAGTCTTAATTATTTTCCAATGCTTTTGCAAGGCAGGAAGTAGTTTATCCATCACTTTGCTAGGGCCAAATGTATTGTTGGCGGGAATTACACAGTCCTTAAAGCGATTATAATTACTATCAAAATATTTACTGAGCAAGGTTTCAAAAGAAAGTACACCATCTTGTATAAAAGCCTTGTAAAAAAAATATGTTGAAAGATTTTGTTCAGGAATTTTAACGTGTTCAAATTGAACTTCAACTAATTCTAGTTTATCTAGCCTATCAATTGCATCGATAAATGAAAAATAATTAATTCCAAAATTTTCAAGAATAGCTTCTGTAATTTCTCTGTTTTTATAAGGTATTGTATAAAAGAATGAGATTAAGCCAAGGCTTTGCATGTTTAGAGTAGTTGTAATGTCTCCTACATCTTTAACGAAGGTTGAAAAGTAGTTCTCAAATAAATCTGACACATCGCTTAAGGCGTAAATATTTTGTTTTGCTTTTGCAAGCAAAGCGGTCATTATTGCAATTCTCGGATTGCCATCTGCAATTCGAGTTATTTCTTTATGATAATCTGAATTAATTATTTCAAATGGTTTTGCCTTTATTATGTCAATAATTTGGTCATCCACAAATTTTGATAATTCAATGCGTTTTGGTGAAAATTGTTGACATAAAATGCCGATTTCTTGGTAGGCATAATCACGAATAGTGATTACGATTTTCAATCTCCCTTTTCTATAAGTACCGTAAAAGCCAATAATTTGACTAAAGGCATCAATTCTATTTGCATCATCAACGAATAGGACATAGTCCTTGTCAGAATCAAAGTATTGATATAAGTCTTCAAGTAATGTATGGTTCTTGTATGAAACACAATAGGCGACAAACGTTAGATTCTCTGATAGAAATTCATTTATTCCTTCTAAGGCAAATTTTGTTTTCCCTATTCCTGGACTTCCTGTTAGAATTATAAAATCATTATTTAAAACTGCTTTCTTAAATTCTTTTAATTCAAGCTCTCTGTGTAAAAAGGTATTATTCAGAGGAGTTGATATCCCGCCAGATGCTCTGTTATACTCTTCGATAAACTTTTGTATTGAAACAATTTGTCCAGTATCAATGGGTAAGCCCAAATATTCATTTACTAAATCTCTATGATTCAATTTAAGTTCAATTGCGAGTGAGTCAAGAGTATAAAGGGTAAGAAGAATTCGTGTGTTTGCTAAAAGAGTCTTTAGCGATTGAACTTCACTTGTTTTTAAATTGAAGTTTATACAGAGAATTAATTCTGCAATCTGGTTTACAGGTATTCCCGTTTTTGATGTATCAATGCACTTTAAAACATCACTTTTTAATTTATTTAATCCGGATGAAATATTTGTTGAATATTCAACAAATACGTATCTCCCATCAGGTAGGAGTAAAAATGTATCAGGGGTACCTTTAATTGTCTTTTGTTTTCCACTTTGGCTTCCTGATCTTGAAAAAGCAGAATAATTAGGATTCCTCAATATAAGGAAACTGTCGCATAACTCCTGAAAAGCAGACTGGCTAATGGAGATAAGCGCACTTTCTATTGCTTGCAACCTACCCATTAGTTAGAGCTTAGACCTTTAAGTTCAGTCCTTATTTTTTCCTGCAGGTCTTTGTAAGATTTGTAAATAAGAAACCGCTTCGATTTAATATCAACTGGCAATTCCAATTTTTCTGGCTCACTGGCAATAAGAATTATTGTCTTATCTAAGGCTTGAGCAATTCCTAACTCATATAGAACATTGGGATTACGGCCATTCAAGTTTGCAATTATAAGGGTTGACTTAACAATTAATTTCAACATTTGAGGGAAAATATCTGCCTTGTCAAAGTATGTGTCATCTCCTCTAGAGCACTTGTAACCTAAGTCTATACAAGTTTCTCTTATTACCTTGTAATCTTCATAATATTTGTCATGAAACGGTGTGAGAATAAAGATTGAGCGAGGTTCAACTATAAGGTCATTTTCTGTTACACCATTTGCTCTCAAAAAGTCAGAGTATTGTGTACGTTTGCTAACCAATATTGGAGATTGATTTTCTAAATATTCTTTTCTTAACAAAAGATGATTTACGTCTCTCCATCTTTCCTCACTCTGAATTAGTCTATCGTTGAGAGCATACATTTGCTTTTCAAATGAGCCTCTGACCTCCTCTAAAACTGCTTGGTGCTTTTTGTTGTCATAGTCTCTCTTTTTTAAGCCATGAATTAACAAGTAAGATATTAAACCTGCACCTAAACTAATACCAACTATAATCAAAATGCTCATTGTATCCATGCCTATTGGTTAATTTTTATTTTTTGAGGACCTTCCTTGATTAATTCCTTGTTCATTGTTTGCAAATGGTCCGCTGTAGAAAAAAGACAATAAGAAGAAATACTATAATTAAAAACTATTAAAAAAATCAATAATACTGTTTGCCAACTAGTTCTTTTTACATCATCCAAAAACCTGCAGTATCTAAAAATAGCCACAACAACCATACAAACTACAACAAGAAAAATCGGAATTAGAGCAGTTGACTTATCAATTACCTCATCAAGAAAAAAATAAACAATTGAAAAGGAAAACGAAAGAAACGCAATATCAATTGGAAGTTCATAAACCAGCTCAAAGAAATGTTTAGATTCAGTTCTTCTGTTTACGAATAACTTCATAACAATCTTTACTGCTAAGACTAAGCAAGGAATTATGATTTTTAAACTCATCATAAAATGGTGCCTTTTTGTGTAAGGTCAAAGATATGTTTTTAAGCTTCCCTTTTTAAGAATCGCGAGAAAATACATTTAACAATCATGATACTTTGTATTGACGCATTGAAGACTAAAGGTTATTGATTCTCGTGAAAGGCAAATCTGTTTTATGGAAAATATTTTTTGAACTAAGGCTGCTATCAGAGGTCTAAAATCACACTTTGCAAACCATAAGTCGTGTCAGGTAATATATCTTTCGTCATCTTCAACTCCCTCCCTTTTAATAGTTTTTTCAGTGTATTCAAGCTTTCTGGCAGCCCACTCTCGAACTCTCTGAATCTTGTGATTCAATAACCCTTCTAAAAGTTTTTTTTGTTCTATGTAATATGGGATTCTCGAACCAACTGTTCCAAATGACCCCATATTGGAAGAAAGAGAATCTAGTAAATTCTGATTATCGCCAAATTCGTCAATAACAGCTTTAGAGAATGGATGCCATTTTGTTTCGTTATTTTCAGTTATGTTTAAGGGCATTAGGCGCGCTATTCTTTGTGGAGCGATTTCTGGGTAATTTCTGCACCAGCCTAATATTGTCTCATAGCCAGTAGGGTCTCGAAAAGGGAGCCCTAAGCGATTTCCTAAATAGCCATTTCTAGTTCCTATAAGATGTTCTAATCTTAAAAACGATCCATTATTGCTCATTATTCCCTCGCCAAAATAACTCCAAATGTGATTAATATATTTTTCGAAAAGAATAATAAGGACATTTGTAATATAGCTGTCGAAAGAATAATTAAATCTGGGCCTTGAACAAAACTCAATTATCTGCTTTGAAATAAGGATTGCAAATTCATTATTATCAAGTTCAGCTAACAGTTTTTTTACAGAATCGGACCAATGATATCCTTCTGTTTGGATTTCTTTACCCTCGCTAATTAATAAATTTTCGGATATGATAATTTCTCTAAAGAAGTCCTTATTGAGCATCCATTTTTCAGGATTCGAGAAACAAAACATATACATTATTGATAAGGCGACCCATTTACCTGCATCGCCATAACTACCAATTTTGTGACATAATGATAGAACTTCAGTGTTAGACAGATTGCTCAATGGTTGCCCATACTGAAAAATCCTGAAGGAATTAATTGAAAGACCAAATTTATCGACAAGAGGAAAAAGTTTTTCAATATCTTTCAATGTTGGATTAATAATGCGTGTCAGATAAAAGGAATGATGCCTGATTTCATCAGAAATAATAAACTTATCAATAAACATTTCAGACAAAACTTTATTTTTTGCTCCACATAAAAAGCCAGCAATGAATTCAGGATTTTGATTATTCTTTACTATTGCCTTCAATGAAATTATAGCGTTATCCAACAGCCTTACTTTTTCTTCCACCAACTCCCCTAATTTATAACCAAAGTTAAAACCTTGCCTTTGTTCTCCCGTGAGCAAATCTTCTAAAAACCCTTCAAATGGAATTTTTTCATTTACTAGCTTTTGCGCGAAAGCCTCAGTGTTTATTTTGGGTTTATCAATATACCGTCCCGCATCATCCTTTTCATGAGATTCCCATTCTGGTTTTGTTACTTTTAGAAGTACCTGGCTTTTAATATCATCAGGAGTGAGCTCCTTTATAAGAGTATTTACCCCAACAACTACATTCGCAGGTAAATGCTTTTCAAAACCTAAAGTCTTCCTAAGATTATTCAAAGCCTCCACCCAAAGAGTTCCCTTTTTATTAGCAACTTCTCTTATCGATTTAATAATTTGTTCATAGTGGCCATCTCGAATTAAGGTTCTTATAGAATTAGCGATTCTTTTCTGTGCAAGATCAGCATGTTTCGAATCAGAGCAAGCTATTTGAGTAAGCATTTCAATAATACAATTCCAATATTGTCTTATTTCTAGCCATGTAGGTTTATAATCTTCAAGTGGAGATCCGCTTCCTTGTAGCTCAGCACCACCCGTTCTAGAAAGATTATCATTTATCAGCCCTCTCCCCATCGCACGAATAGCAATGCTAGTATAGTCGTCATCTTGTTGACTTAGTGCCCATTTGATTGTTTCTAGTCTCTCTAGTAGGGGCGCAGCTGTTCCAGCTAAATAGATTTGAAATAATTGTTTAAATTGATTTATCGAATTATTGCTCCAAGTCTCATTTTCTGAGACGGCAAAAGAACAAAGAATCCTTGCTGCAATATTAAATGTTTCCTTTCTGAAACAGAGTTTTTCTAGTGCCCAAACAAGATTTCTTCTTCCTTCGTCAATTTTTAAAATTTCTCCTTTTGTCATTTTGCCAAACGCTGATTCTAAAGCCTTAGCTGTGGCAACCGGATTCACTTCAACAACATAGCGAAAGAGGAGTGAACCCAATTCAGTGTTAAGCACTTCCGCTGTACCAAAAGGGCTATCAGGGCCCCATAGTTGATTAACAATATCCTTCGCTTTATCTAATTGGTCGAGCTCAACTAATCTTTCAACTAATCGCTTTCCAAGATCGCTACCCTTTAACTCTTCAAGAATTTCTTTAATGGAATCGTGAGGTGTTTCCTCCCACCATTGGGCAGCAAGATTGATAGCCAGCGGAGTAGGTTTGACCATCAGGCGAGAACCTCGAAGTTCCATTATATCAGTGCTTCTATACTTTTGACAAATGCGATAAAAGTTCTTATAAGTTACTTCTTTTCCTTCAAATGAACCGAATATTCTATTCCTTACATATTCAGTTTGTTTTTTAATGAAATCTTTTTCCTCTTCTCGTAAAACACTAATGATATTGTCGTCCAAAAAGCCAAAATTTGAAACTACAGAACATGCTTTAATAACTTCGTATTCAAATTCGCTTTCATTATTTCTACCGAAAATTAATTTTTTCAAGAAATCATTTGGCAACTGACTGCTTAGATTATTCAACCCCCTTTCCTTTACTGATTCAGAAAATAAAATAGCCATTTGAGGATATCCTTCAGACTGATTTGAGATAAATTCTCGATCTGTTTGAGTAAGTATATCACCAAGTTTTTGATCAATTATTTTTTGAACAATGTCTTTTTGAGATTTCCTATCAATTTTAATTGCTGATCTTTCATCTGTTTTTGACGAAAAATCGATTGTAATAAGTTTGAATTCGTTGGATAGATTTATCAAGCTTGAAATTTCAGTATGGCACTTTTCATCACAATTATCTATAACTAGAATTCCAGATTGATGTGCTCTGTGTGATAAAATATAATCTGAAATGTTTTTCAAGCTTCCGAGATTCATATCGTAATAAACGAGTTGCAACTGCTGTGCTTTAATTTCGGGTTCTTTCTCATCCTCCGTAAAAGATTCTAAAACCATTCTTGTTTTCCCCAAGCCAGAATGACCTATAACTCTCATAATTTTTTTCTTTTTCAACTCGGACCTGATTTGCTTTATATAGCTCAGCAAGGTTTCATTTGTTTGAAAAGGAATTTCAGAACCTCTCATGTCAGCTTTCCACTCATTCCATAATCTAAATCCTTGAGGGCGGCTAATGTCGTTGCAACCTTGAACAAAAGTCACTGCCGCTACATTTTTGTTCACCCAATCTTTAATTTGGTTAGCCTCATAAATATAAATCTCAATTGTTGCGTAATTAGCATGATTGGCAGTTTGAATCGCATTACGAAACTTTGAGATTCGCGCATTTTGTTGCTTGGTATTTAATTCTTTGCTTGTAAACAGAGTATAACACCCATTTTTTACAACAATATCTTCTACTTGTGATTTAAGCTTACGTGGTTGCCCCTTGACTTTACGTTCAAGAATTTCTTCAAAGCAGTTGCTTATTTTCAAGTCCGTTGCTTTGCATTGAAAGATAGTAAGGTTATTTTTCAACCAATCAGTTTTTGAGGGTTGACCAATGCTCCAGCTAATTTTTCCATCTGCTCCACCATCTGCAACGGTAATTTTTTGAGGAACCAATATCTGCCAATTCATCAATGCATTTTTTTCCGCCTCCACTTTCAAAAGAATATGAAGTAAGGCAGAAAGTTCTTCAGCAGAAAGATTATTGATATGCTTTGTTTTTATTTCATTTATTGAGTGCATCTTATGTAATTAGGTAATAACAAATTTACTAAGGAGTTAGCAGTAAATCAATTTATTATAAACATCAAATTGCAACTCGCAAACAATTGCAAGGAGTGTTACTAATATAAGATATCATAAACATATTCAACCTGATAAAGAGGGACTAAAACATCATATTTAAAAAACTTTACAAAGTAAAGCCCTTGCCCATATTTGACAGGAACATTTATTTGCTTAGTAAGGTGGTTGTGATACTCAGGAATAGGAGAGATATCCTTCGCAAGTTCTTCAATATGTCTGAATAACAATATTCCAGAACTGTCAAAAACAGGAACATTACCGTTTCGATTTTTAAATCCCAAGCCGTGAGCTCTTTTGAACGCACGTGTTTGAGTTCGATTTAATTTAGAGGTATCCGAAGAAATTTTAAACTTGACTAGCCTTAGAGGTAAGCTTAAATAATATGTTCCTGAAATGGAATCATTGACTATTTTAAATTATCTTCCTTGAAGATAATTTTCATTTTCAGAAAGTCTTATTGTATAATGCTATTCAAACAATTTAACAGCACAATACGTGCCTTTGGCTTATATAGTCGTAAGAATGGCTGAATGATGGTGAGCTATTAAATTTCTTATTTCTGTAAATCGCTTACTAAATATGTCTCTGACCTCATTATCGTAATCAAAGTATTTTTTCTCTTGATCAGTTACAGCATTTTTAAGAAGAATATGAGTGAAAATGAGAGATATTGGCTCATTAAGATACTCAGGAATGAAATTTTAGCAAGGTTTCTATATCCTTATGGTTCGACATTCGGTCGGTAGACTCCACCACTAACCCTTGTAAATCAATGATTTGCGAGGGTTTTTTGTTGGGGGTTGTTGGTTTCTACTGTACCCTCGCTCGCTTCCAGCGAGTGTCAGCTATTAAAAGGCATCTTGCCGCTCTTTACACTTGCTCGAATTATAAAAAACACAAAACCCTGATGATCTTTCGACCTCAGGGCTTTGCTATAAAAATTAGTTATCATTTACGGCGCATACACCAATTTCACTGTTTTTCTATACTTACCCGCCTCAATCGTTACAAAATAAATCCCGGCACCAAGTTGGGTGGCTTTCATATCCAACTGTATCGAATACCCTCCCGCTGCCTTTTTACCATCCGAATTCAAAATGTTTCCAAGTACTTTTCCTTCCGTAGAAATTAATTTAATACTTACCGCTGCTGCTTCTGCAAGGGCAAATTTAACCGTTGTCACGCTATTTACCACCGATGGGTAAATACTTAATCCCAACTGATTGCTTGCCGCAGATGCTATACCCGATGGATTAATAAAATGCGCTACAATCGTATCTGAACTATTCAATACTAAACTGGCGGTATCTGCCAACGTATTTGGTGCAATAACTTGCGAATTGCTTGTCCAGTTTACAAAACCGTATCCGGTATCAGGCAAAGCCACCAAATTGCTGCTGATGTTCCCAAAATAAGTCCCTGTCCACGGTAAATTAGTAAGCTCTAACGAATTGTATTTTACAGTACCCGAACCGGCGGGTTGTGCATCAACCGTAACCGTATGTGGTCCGGTTAAATTATAGCAATTCATAAAGCCTCCCGTCAAATCGCCGCAGCGATTGCTGATAAAGGTGCGCAATTGCGCCACATTACTTTTCCATTCAGTATAGGTACCTTGCCAACGTATGCTGTGTTGTGCCATTTCCGGATCAATTAAATTCACAGTACTATCCAACTTCGCCAATAAATTTTCGCAGCTAAAAGTAGTATTCCACAAATCCAGCATGCGCGTTAAATAAAATTGGTTGAAAGCGGGATTCTGGCGTAATGCCATCAACACCCCAATATGATCTTGTGGATCCGATGAACCATTTAACGTTTCAGGATCACAAGGATTGGCTTGTGAGGAGGTATCCGGAATATTGGTGTAATTGATGTAATGGCCGTAGGTAGCATCGTTATCCCATAAGGTATATCCCCACTTTAAGTGTGTGCCGGTCGAATCCAAGCCTCTCCACCAGGCCGTATTCCAATTCAGCCAATCGGAACAAACGGTAAACATATTCACAGCAACATAATCCACCAAACTCTTTACATCCAAGCGTTCTGCTACATAATCGTAATTCGATTGTATAGCCATATTGTGTGTAAGAATGTAAGTGCGTAAATTACTCCAATCAGTTAAGGCTGGCTGTCCGCCATACTGTGCCCAAGTTTGTCCCCAAGTTTCGATGTAGTACAAATTGTATTTGTTTTGCCCGTAATAAAATTCAGTATTGTCATGATCATCCGGATTGTCGCGCAAATCATACACGCCCCAGTACTGTCCATTTAGGTAGGCTATGCATTTAGAGCCCCTTCGTGCATCCAAATCCAATCCGTCTTGCATGGCTACATTATGAATAAATGCATCCCGCACATGGGCACTTCCGGCATTGCTTGGATTGTGGTCAGCTGGGTAATTATCATCACCGGCAGCACGCAAAATCAAACGTTGGTATTTATCCCGTGTGGTGGTATTAAATACTGCCTCTTCTACAGAATGGTTATAACCCATTTCATCGCGCGATACAAAATCTAAACTGCGCTGACTATTGGCCCAAGAATCTTGCCCATGACGGTTAAACTCACCATAGCTTTTGGCTTTTAATTGTTGCGCCTCATCAAAATACTCAAAACTACCAAAGGGGCGTAAGCTCGAATTTATATTATTGGCCAAATTGGTTAAGCCCGATGCGGATATCGATACCACCGGTAAAGTGTGTGATACGTTAATAAAAAAGCTTTCATAGGTCACAAAACTGGGAAGTTTCCCCGAAGCAGTATTAAACGCTATTGCTTTAATAACTTTGGTATTGGCCACAATTATAGGCGCAGTGTATACAGGTGAAACAGTTGTTGGTATAGATCCATCTAACGTGTAACGAATTGTTGCAGTACTATCTGCGCAGGTAATATCCACCGATACTGAACCTGAATAAAATCCTGCCGGAACACTAAAATTAGGTTTGGCAACGTATCCAGGATATTGTACACTCACATTGGAAGCACCGGGAGTAGGGGCAGAAAAAACGCCCCAAGTTAAGCCACCATCCGGTTTTCGTCCATACGAATGCCCCAATTGTGTTTTTTTATGAATGTCCACATAATCCAATTTACCACCGTTTGGATACGATAAGATTATTATTTCATGATTATTTTTAGTTTGCTTTAAAGAAAAATTAGTATGGTAATTCAGCCCAACAGAAACATTTCTTCCGGATGCCCATACACGCAAATATCCTAGGCCTGCAATACTTGTTCCTGCAGGAAATTGCCACTTGTTTACATTCGCACTATCGTCACTTAAGTAAAAGCCCGATAAATTAAAACTGGCGGCAGATGTATTATACAATTCAATCCAGTCGTTATAATCACTGTGGTCATCAACATATTGAGATAAATTGGATGCCGAAAATTCGTTGATTACAATTTGCGCTTTGGAGGAAAAATTAAAAACTAAACTAAATATAAAAATGGGCAATAAAAAGTACTGTTTGTTCATGGATGTTTGGGTTATGTTAAATTAATGTTACCACGAAAGTAAGCTTTTTTCAACTGTTTATTTTAACGACACATCGAATATTGAATTTTTCTCTTTTAATTTGTACCATGCAGTTAAGCCATACGTGAAAGTCTACGAACGATTAGAAGATTTCAGCACCTTACCCAATGCCGTTGTTACTACCGGAACGTTTGACGGAGTGCATGTAGGGCACAAAAAAATTATTTCGCGCCTGCAAGATATTGCTGCTGCTTGTAAAGGCGAGACAGTCATTCTTACTTTTCATCCGCACCCCCGACTGGTGCTATTTCCCGACGATAACGATTTGCGCTTGCTAAATACACAGTCAGAAAAAATTGACTTGCTCCAAAAAATGGGTATTCAGCATTTGGTGATTATTCCCTTCAATAAAGAGTTTTCACGCATCAGTTCCCTGGATTTTGTGCGCAATATTTTAGTGAAACAAATTGGCGCAAAAAAATTAGCCATTGGACACGATCATCACTTTGGGCGTAACCGCGAAGGGAGTTTCGAACATTTAAAAGAGTTTGGTCCTTTGTATGGTTTTGATGTAGAAGAAATTCCGGTTCAAGATATCGACCATGTGGCAGTAAGCTCTTCCAAAATTCGGCAAGCATTAAATTCGGGCAATATCAAAGTAGCCAACGAGTATTTGGGCTATCCTTATTCCCTTAGCGGGAAGGTGGTAAAAGGAAATCAACGCGGCCGAACCATCGATTATCCAACAGCAAACATCGAAGTAAGTGAAGCACGCAAATTAATTCCTGCAATAGGAGTATATGCTGTAAAAGTTACGGTGCTCGGGAAAAATTACAGCGGTATGATGAACATCGGGCATCGCCCAACCGTAGGGGGAGGAGCCATTACCCTCGAAGTAAATATTTTCGATTTCAATGCCGATATCTACGATCAAACACTTTCCGTTCAGTTCATCGAACGCATCCGAAGCGAACAAAAATTCGAACACCTCGAAGCCCTAAAAGCCCAACTGGCATTGGATAAAACAAAAGCACTCGAACTCACAAAAAAGTTCTGAATAATTAAATTCATTTCTGCCCTCTCCTATGTGAAACCTATGTTCCTATATGCCTATGTGTTTAAAACCAAACATTCTACTATGTGTTTAAAACCACACATTCTACTACTTCAATGCCTTCTTCAAAGCCTCCACATTGGCCTTGGTATTTCCAATAAAAATCTGCTTCCCTAAAATCGCCACCGGCCGCTTTAAAAAAGTATACTCTTCAATAATGTAGTTGCGATAATCTTTTTCGGTGAGCTTCTTAGTGTTCAACCCAAGGGCTCTATATTTTAAAGCTACACGGCTAAAAAGCGCTTCATAAGAACCGGCCAGCTTGGCCATTTCATCCACCTGTGCTGCAGTCATCGCTTCCGTTTTAATGTCCTGCAACTTCACATCTTTGCCCGGTTTCACTTCTCCCAAAATCCGCTGGCAAGTGCCACAATTCCCCAAATGATAAATTTTTTTCATAAAATAGTTTTTAAACAAAATCAATTACATCAATAAATAAATCTTAAACGGCATAAATACCATAATCTTTGTACTTTGTACTCGATACTTTGTACTAAAAAAATAAACACAAGTATCGTACATTTTGTTTTCTTTGCGGAACATTATATTTAAAATTCGGATGCTTTTTAAAGTAAACCCAGCACCATTCATTTATGTCGAATAAAGCTTCCGATTTACTCAAGATGGTAAGGCCCGGCAGGCTGCTTATTCCTATTGCTATAGGTTTGGGCGCTGCTAGTTACATGCTCTTCCGTAATTTCGATCGCAATGCTTTCGATCACATTTCCTGGACCTGGTACACTACCTTTTGGTTGCTGCTGGCCTTACTTATGGTAGTTATTCGCGATTTTGCCTACATGTGGCGTATTCGGGTACTCACCGATAAGGAACTCAATTGGCGCAAATGTTTTGAAGTAATTATGCTGTGGGAATTTGCTTCGGCTATTGCTCCTGCTATACTGGGCGGAGGTTTTGCATTTGCCATCCTCATCATCAACAAAGAAAAAATATCGTTTGGGAAAAGCATTTCGGTAGTAATGTTCACTTCCTTTTTAGATGGATTATTTTTCGCACTCATAGCCCCGTTGGTTTATTTTATTGCAGGGCGCGAAGGTTTATTCTCCAACCTTAATTCCGCAGCTGCCCAACAATTGGCACATGGCAAAGAACTCTATTTTACTTTTTGGTTTATTTACTTTGCCATACTCCTTTATAAACTCATTATTGCTTACGCACTTTTTGTAAATGCGCATGCCGTAAAACAATTTTTAACCAAATTATTTTCCTTTAAACTCCTGCATAAATGGAAACAAGGCGCTGTCGAAACCGGTGAAGAAATGGTGATAGCGTCCAAACAGTTGCAAGGAAAAAACCTCAACTATTGGCTAAAATCATTTGCAGCTACCTGCCTCAGCTGGTCAGCACGCTTTATTATCATCAACTGCATCATTATGGCCTTTAGTAGCATTCCATTTAACCACTTTTTGCTCTATGCACGCCAAGTAGTAATGGGAATTTTAATGATTGGAAGCCCCACCCCGGGCGGTTCAGGCGTTGCCGAAATAATGTTCTCCAACTTTTTAGGTGAGTTTATCGACAACAAAGCACTCACGTCCTCACTTGCCTTGCTGTGGCGCTTAATCAGCTATTATCCCTATTTGTTTGTTGGCGCAATAGTACTGCCCCGCTGGGTGAATAGGGTTTTTAAGAAGGACGAGTTGTTGAAATAGATTTTAATTTGTATTGGAATCAAATTGTAATAGCCTTTATGTGGTACATTTAATTCACAACAGGCTTCAATCCCCTAATCCCCATATCTAGCACCTTATCGCCGGCATCCGGCTGATACCAGCCATCGGGCGAAAAATGATCGTCCCACTCAAAACTCTTATTTATGCTGAGCGAAAGCGTTATGGTTATATCGCTGCTTTCATTTCCGCTTAACACCAGTGGGCTCGCAAAAGCACCTGTTACCACACAACTTCCCGGAGGAATTGGGGAGCTGGCAAATAACGGATTAGGCACCGTTGTTGCTCCCGGAGGCGCTTGTCCTTTAAAAGTAAGACCAAAAGTCTCAAATCCCCAATAACCTTGGTCTTTATTGGCGTTTTCAGTTATCGATAAAGTATTTATAGTGTAGCTTTGTACATAGGTTCTAAATCCTAAAAACGAAGCAATGGTACCGTTTGCCGTGCCACTACCCCCGGCATTGTTATACTTGTAGCGGATGTCGTAATTCTGATACGATAAAGAAACCCGCAACCACTGATAATTTCCGGCTAGCACTGAACTGATTGGAACACTAAAAAAAGTTTCCCCTTCTGCAACTTTAAGCGATTGGTTAAAGTCAATGGCATTAGCTCCTCCCGTTGTTACCTCCGGTGCTCGGTACAATACTTTTCCTGCACCCAATGCAGTTGTTCCGGTTGGGGCAAGCTCTATATAATGCGCGCTTATTTTTCGAAAATGGGGCGTTTGTGCCGCATGTCCGGGTAACATAGGAGCATTTTGTCCCAAATTATTCAAGCGTGGCTGCAGCGAATCAAATTTAAATTTAAAAATAAGTTTCGCTCCACTAGTTGCGGCCGGTTCATCAATCACGGCAACTACCTCCTTTTCGGATTTTTTACATGCAAAAACACTGAGCAACACAACGACTAACAATCCGTAAATTTTTGTTGGAATATTCATTTCCTTAAATTGATTTAAATTGCTGTAAAATTAATATTTAGAGCCAAAGAAATATATTTTTTTAAATTCGTAGCCCTTTTACAAACAACGCCTTAAACAGTATTTTAGTACATCTACATGAAATTCGCCACAAAAGCCATACACGCCGGTCAAGAACCGGATGCAAGCAACGGAGCCATTATGACTCCCATTTATCAAACCTCCACTTACGTGCAAGCCTCTCCAGGAAACCACAAGGGATACGCCTATGCACGCGGCAAAAATCCAACACGCACCGCCCTCGAAAAAAATATTGCAGCACTCGAAAATGCAAAACATACCCTCTGCTTTTCAAGCGGAATGGGTGCTGTAGATGCAGTCATTAAAATGCTTAAACCCGGCGATGAAGTGATTACCGGCGATGATATTTATGGAGGCTCCTACCGCATGTTCACTAAAGTATTCGCCAATTTTGGAATTAAATTTCATTTTATTTCCATGACGGATGCCTCTAATATCAGCAAATATATTACAGCAAATACCAAACTGCTTTGGGTCGAAACACCTACCAATCCTATGATGCAGATTATCGACATTGTAGCTTGTGCAAAGATTGCTAAGGAAAATAAAATTACACTGGCTGTCGATAATACCTTTGCCTCTCCCTACCTGCAAAACCCTTTGGATTTAGGTGCCGACATAGTAATGCACAGCGTAACCAAATACCTCGGCGGACACTCCGATGTAATTATGGGTTGCCTCTGCACCAACAACGATAAAATTCACGAACAATTGGCTTTTATTCATAACTCCTGCGGTGCCGTTCCCGGCCCGATGGATAGCTTTTTAGTAATGCGCGGAATCAAAACCTTGCACCTGCGCATGCAACGCCACTGCGAAAACGGAAAGGCAATTGCCCATTTTCTTAAGGCCCATCCAAAAGTGGATAAGGTTTACTGGCCGGGATTTCCCGAGCATCCCAACCACGAAATAGCAAAAAAACAAATGCGCGATTTTGGTGGAATGATCTCCTTTTCATTAAAGGATAATTCTATCGAGAACACATTTAAAGTTGCTTCATCACTTCACGTGTTTTCACTCGCAGAATCACTTGGCGGGGTGGAATCTTTAATCAATCACCCGGCAAGTATGACGCATGCCTCTATTCCAAAAGCCGAAAGAGAAAAAGCCGGTGTTACCGATTCTTTATTGCGATTAAGTGTAGGGGTAGAAGATATTGAGGATTTAATTGCCGATTTAAATAGCGCATTGGCATAATTTGAAGCCGAATAACTCGTATTTTAATTATCTTAGCTTAAATTTTAACCGCCCCTTTAATTAGTCAATTTGAAAACGAAACTGATAGTGCCTTTTTTTATTTTAGTTGCCTCCACAACTAATCTGTTTTCGCAGCAAACAATTGGCCCCTGTGGTGCGCATGAAATTTTTATAGAAGCACTTAAAAATCCCACTTACGCTAACAATCAGCAAGTCCTTGAAACCTTTACCCAACAGTATACTGCCCAGTATTTAAGTGAAAGGAATAGTTCCGGTGTCACTCAAAAAAAAGCGATTATCCGAATTATTCCTGTCGTGGTGCATGTATTTCATACCGGGGGTCCCGAAAATATTTCAAAAGCACAAATTTTAAGTCAGATTGATGCCCTCAATAAGTTTTTTAGAAGAACCAATGCAGATACGGTCAACACTCCTGGCCCCTTTAAAAGTATTGCCGGCGATAGTGAAATAGAATTCCGATTGGCTCAACTTGATCCCAATGGAAACTGCACCGATGGAATTGTTCGTGTTTACACTCCGCTCACCAATAATGCCGATGATAATGTAAAAGCATTAAGCTATTGGCCAAGCAATATGTACCTCAATATATGGGTGGTAAAATCAACACTGATTCAAAGAGTTGGATACGCCCAGTTTCCCGGATCTGGTGCTGCTGCAACCGATGGAATTGTAGTAATGTCGAGTTATTTTGGAACAATCGGAACTGCCGTTGTAGGCGAAACATCTGCTCATGAAGTCGGACATTGGCTCAACTTAAGACACATTTGGGGCGATGATAATGGCGCCTGTGGAGGTTCTGATTTTGTTGCCGATACACCCAACCAAGCCGATAACCATGACCAAACTTGTCCAAGCTTTCCATTATTAGATGCATGTACGCCTACAGGAAATGGCGTAATGTTTTGCAATTACATGGATTATGCGCTTCAACAATGCCAAAACATGTTCACAATTGGACAGGGAGCACGAATGAATGCAGCGCTATCCTCACCCATCAGCGGAAGAAACAATTTGTGGACCTCCACGAATTTAGCCCTCACCGGCGTAAGCCAAGCACAAAACCTCTGTAAGGCCGATTTTTCGACCAATGTAGCGAGCAATACCATTTGTGAAAACGGACAAGTTGTTTTTAGTGATATCTCTATCAATGGTCCTATCACCTCCAGAACATGGTCCTTTAATGGCGGAACCTTAGTACCCCCATCCTTGCCCGGCGATTCAGTTGTTACAGTAAGTTATGCTTCTGCAGGTAATTTCGGCGTAGGTTTATCGGTGAGCAATGGAGTAACCACTGTCAATACAAATCAAAATGCTGTAATTCATGTTTTGAGCAACCAAGCAGTTTACAATTCAGGCTTTTATTCCGAAGGTTTTGAAACGGCATCCCTACCCAACAACGATTGGGAAGTTACAAGCCCTGATGGTGGAAATATTACTTGGACTCAAAATACTTCAAGCAGCTTCTCAGGAAACTCTTGCGCTTTTGTCGAAAATTTTAGTGCCAATAGTTCCGATATGGATGAGTTACTTAGCCCTACCCTAAATGCTCAAGCAGTATTTGCACAAACAAGCCCCGGCAACATCACCTTTTCATTTCAATGTGCATTTGCAAAAAAAACGGTAAGCGATAACGATGTGTTAAAAATATTGGTATCAACCGATTGCGGACGATCTTGGGCACCTCGTTTGTCGCTAACAGCTTCATCCTTATCTTCCGTAACTGGTGTGAGAACTTCCTATTTTATTCCAACTGCATCCGAGTGGAAAAAACAAACGGTTAGCATTAACAATGTTACTGCTGCTCAAAATGTAAGAATCAAATTTCAGTTTATTAACGGCGGCGGAAACAATTTCTACCTCGATGATATAAATATTTCAAACCTGCTTTTAGGTGTAGATGAGCAATCCCTTGAAAATGCGAGTTTTCATATTTATCCCAATCCTACAAAAGGGGTTGCGCTGCTTTCCATCAGCACTAAAACAAAAGGCTATGCCGAAATTTTCATGACCGATATTGTTGGAAAAAAAATAGAACAACTATTTGTAGGTGAATTGCAAATGCCCAATCTTCAAATCGAAATCAATAAGAATGGCGCGCTTGCTGCCGGAATTTATTTCATTAATGCAACTATAAATGACAAACAGCGGGTTCAAAAATTTGTAATTGACTAAGACCAAAATGCTGTAAAAACAAACAAGTATTAAAATTTTTAATTCATTAACGCGTCAACTTAAACATAGATAATCGTACTAAACAATGAAATCAAAACTGTTTTTATCCATTCTTAGTTTCTTCCTGCTTTGGGGAAATCTTTTTGCGCAAACCCATCAAGGCTGGTGCGGTACGCACGAAACCTATGAAGCCGCCATGAAAAATGATCCGCATTTTGCTAGCGAACAACGAAATTTGGAAAGTTTCACTGAGCAATATTCAAGTCAATACATTGCTCAAAAAACAGCAAACACTGCCAATAAAAAGCAATCGGTGGTTAGAATTATTCCGGTGTGCGTGCATGTAATTCATGCGGGAGGGACAGAGAATATTTCAAAAGCACAAATACTAAGTCAAATTGATGCTTTAAACCGCGACTTCCGCAGAATGGCCGCCGATACAGCGCAAACACCCGGACCCTTCAAAAGTATTGCCGCCGACAGCGAAATCGAATTCCGAATGGCCAAACTCGACGACAATGGAAATTGTACTGATGGGATTGACCGTGTGTACTCCACTCAAACCGTATATGCCCGTGACAATGTGAAATCACTCAGCTACTGGCCCAGCAATAAATACCTTAACATTTGGATTGTAAAATCCATCCGTCGTGCAGATGGTTCATTGCCTCCCGCAGGTACCATTATTGCCGGATTTGCACAATTTCCGGGGGGGGCAGCAGCTACCGATGGTGTTGTGATTGCTGCAGCTAATTTCGGAACCATTGGAACTGCCCAAGGAAACCGAGGCAGAACAACCGTACACGAAGTAGGTCACTGGCTCAATCTACGCCACATTTGGGCCGATGATGGTGGTACTTGCGTTGGGTCTGACTTTGTTGGTGATACACCCAATCAAGCCAGCGAAAATTTTTCTACCTGCCCCAGCTTCCCCATGTTTGATGCCTGCACTGCTTCCGGAAACGGAATTAACTATAGCAATTACATGGATTATACCGATGAAGCTTGCCAAAACATGTACACGGTGGGGCAATCAGCACGCATGAATGCTGCTCTTTCCTCCGCAACCAGCGGGAGAAGTAATTTGTGGTCGGTAAATAACTTGGCCGCAACCGGTGTGAGCTTGCCAACTACTTTATGTGTAGCCGATTTTATCAACAATACTCCCGAAAATACCATTTGTGAAAACGGCTTAGTATCCTTTACCGATGTTTCTTTCAACGGCCCCTCCACTTCTCGAAACTGGACAATTACCGGAGGAACCTTCGTGGCTCCCTCCACAGCAAGCGATTCGATTGTTACGGTTAGATATACAACTGCAGGTGTTTATGATGTATCATTATCTGTGAGCAACGGCGCAACTACTGTGAGCGAAACAAAGCAAGCGCTTATTCGTGTACTGCCATCCCAAGCAGCATATTCCAATACACTCTACACCGAAAGCTTTGAATCGGGAGCTATTCCAAATGTGGATTGGGAAGTAACCAGCCCGGATGGAGGTTCTTTTATGTGGACTCAAAATACTTCAACAGGATTTTCCGGAACGGCATCCGCTTTTATTGAAAATTACAGTGCCGATTCTGCCGATGTGGATGACTTAACGGGCCCAACCATTAATGTTCAAGCCATTTACAATCAAACCAGCCCATCCAGCTTGACATTTTCTTTTCAATGCGCTTTTGCAAAACGAAAAGCTATCAATAACGATGCACTTAAAATTTTGGTTTCAAACGATTGCGGCCGCAGCTGGACTCCACGCCAAACAATCGCAGCAGCAAATTTATCGTCAGTTACCGGTTTAAAAACCAGCTATTTTATTCCAACGGCATCCGAATGGAAAAAACAAACTGTAAGTATTTTAAATGTTGCAAATGCACAAAACGTGCGTATTAAATTCCAGTTTTTAAGCGGAGGCGGAAACAATATTTACATCGACGACATTAATATTATTAATCCCCTGCTTTCAATAGATGAGAGTCAAACTCAAGCACTTTCATTTGAAGTATACCCAAACCCTAGTGAAGGAATAGCCACACTAGAGTTTACAGCACAAAATTCAGCCAGAGCTGATATCCGATTAACCGAGCCGCTTGGAAAAGAAGTGGCTGTTTTGCTTGCGGGAGTTGTAGACAGCGGAAAAAGACAAATTAAAATCAATGAAAATAAAAACCTTGCATCCGGAGTTTATTTTATCAAAGCCAACATCGACGGCAAGTTCGGAGTGAAAAAACTAATTATTAAATAAACCCAATTTCATAAATCATGCGTAATTTTTTAAAATCAAAATTAGTAATTGTAGGAATTTTCATGCAGGGTGCAGCATTTGCACAAGGCTTTAAATTTTGCGGCACCGATGAGGCGCAAAGGCTTGTTTTTAAGGAACATCCGGAGTTGGAGCTAGAATATTTACAGCGCGAAGAAGAGGCAATTATCCGTGATAAAAGAGAAGCAGCATCTAATTACGCCGAAGCACGTGCTACTAATGTAGTGCGCATTATTCCTGTAGTTTTTCACATCATTCACCAATACGGTCCCGAAAACCTCTCTGATGCAAAAATTAAGGAATCAATCGAAGTTATGAACGAGGATTTCAGAAAGCAAAATCCTGATTCCGGACAAACTATTGCACTCTATAAGCCATTAATGGCAGACTGCGAAATCGAATTCCGACTTGCAACAATTGATCCCAATGGCAATTGCACCAATGGAATCGAACGTTTTTACTCTTGGGAAACTAACAATGGTGGCGAATCAGCAAAGTTTAACCAATGGCCGCAAAATAAATACCTTAACATTTGGGTAGTAAAAAAAATGGGGCCATCCCACCTCAGTGCTGCAGCGTATTCCTACCTTCCAGGAACAGCACCCGGTGGTGGCGATGGAATTATTTGCCTCTACGATTATGTCGGAACAAATTCAGGAAACTCACATACCTTATCTCATGAAGTAGGACATTGGCTTAACCTAAAACATACCTGGGGTTCCGGAAATCAACCCAATGTTGCCTGCGGTGATGATAATGTTTCGGATACGCCTATTACAAAAGGGTCCTCATTGGTTTGTAACCTAAATTTAGCTGCTTGTAACCCACCTACTATCGAAAACGTACAAAATTTTATGGATTATTCTTTTTGTACAACCATGTTTACAAGTGGTCAGAAGGCACGCATGAATGCTGCGCTATTAAGCATCGTAGCCGGGAGAAGCAATTTGTCAACATCCAGTAATTTATTGGCCACCGGAACCGCAGCCGCTCCAACACTTTGTGCTGCCGATTTTGTTTCCAATAACTTTAATAACATTGTCTGTGAAGATGGTTTGGTTTCCTTTTCTGATGTATCCTACAATGGAACTGTTACTTCCCGTACCTGGACTTTTCCGGGTGGAACCCTTAATCCGCCATCTCAACAGGGCGATTCCACTATTACAGTTAAATATTTAACCGCCGGAGTGTATGATGTTGGCTTAAGTGCTACCAATACAATCAGCACTGTAAACACTACCAAAAATCAATACATTACAGTTTTACCGAATGTTGCCAGCTATAATACCAATTCTTACACGGAGAGTTTCGAAACCGCCCTTCTACCAAATGCCGATTGGGAAGTAAAAAGTCCGGATGGTGGAAATTTTACCTGGCAACAATTTTCTACTGCAGGTGCTTCCGGAGCAGCTTCTGCCTTTATCGAAAATTATAGCGCCGATTCAGCCGATGTGGATGAACTCATTAGCCCAACTGTGAATGTTCAGAATATTGGAAGTTCGTATTTGAAATTTAAATTTGCTTTTAGAAAAAAGACTAGCGCAGATAACGATGCACTCAAAGTTTTTGTTTCTTCCGATTGCGGTAAAAGCTGGAGCTTGCGTAAAACCATAACCGGAGCAAGTTTAGCAACTGTTGCAACTCCCAGCACGCAATATTTTATTCCCACAGCCATTCAGTGGAAACAAGATTCTGCGAGCATAGCCTCTGTAATTAATAAAACAAATGTGCGATTCAAATTTCAATTTATTAGCGGTGGTGGAAACAATATCTATTTAGATGATATTAATTTAATAGGAACTACTGGAATAAACAGTTTGGTGAACACATCTCCAGTATTTACACTATACCCTAATCCTGCAAAAGAAACAACGCGTTTAAATTTTTACCTTAATGCAAAAAGCGCTGTCGATATTGAACTTGTTGATCTGTTAGGTAAATCGATTGAACATTTAGCAAGTGAAAAAAATCAATTAGAACCGGGAAATCATCAGTATGAAATCAATTCCGATAAAAGAATGGCTCCCGGTGTTTATTTTGTGAAACTGCAGGTGAACAGTATCCGCTCCATAAAAAAACTTGTAATTAATTAATACCCGAAATAGCATATTATGCCAAATTTTACCCGTGTTTTTTTGTTGTTGACTTTGTTTGTTCAGCCCATTATCGGTTCTGCGCAAATGGTTGACTTTTGTGGCACCGATGCAAAAGTGCAGGAAGCCTTAAAGCGCTACCCTCATTTGCAAAAAAGCTACACTGCTTCTGCAATGGAACAAGAGAAAAGGGATATACAAAATTTTGCAAACGGCTATTCTTCCGCTAAAACCTCCAATGCCATCTATATCATTCCGGTTGTATTTCATATCATTCATGAAAATGGTCCCGAGAATGTATCGGATGCACAAGTTAAGGATGCTATCCGAGTATTAAATAACGATTTTAGAAAGTGGAATAGCGATACCAACCTTATCGTTCCTGCTTTTCAGGCGCTTGCAGCCGATTGCCAAATTTTATTTAAGCTGGCTCAAATTGACCCAAATGGGAACTGTACCAATGGTATCGACCGCATTTACAGCAGTCAAACCAATATTGGAGACGATGGAAGCAAACTCAATCCTTGGCCATATCAGAATTACTATAATATTTGGGTAGTTAAGAATATTAGTCCCGGCGGTATTGCAGGCTATGCATATTATCCCGGTACTGCACCTCCCAATGCCGAAGGAGTGATTATTCTGCACAATTACCTTGGAAGCATTGGCACCAGTTCTCCCTTTAGCTCCCGTGTACTTACTCATGAAACTGGACATTACTTAGATTTGCCGCATGTTTGGGGAAGTACAAATAGCCCAGGAGTGGCTTGTGGAGACGATGGTGTGAGCGATACACCTATTACAAAAGGATGGACAAGCTGTAACCTCAATGGAACATTGTGCACAAGCGCTGTGCTTGAAAATGTTCAAAACTACATGGAGTACTCTTATTGTACCAAAATGTTTACATGGGGACAAAAATCAAGAATGGTGAGTGCTTTAAATAGCTTTGATGGTTCACGAAACACACTATGGACAAACGGAAATTTGCTGCAAACAGGTGTTGATAATCCGGTTCTTTGCTCCGCAGATTTTACGGCTTTCCCAAATGCAGGCTCACTTTGCGAAGGAGAATCCATAACGTTCAAGGATGTTTCTTACAATGGAATACCTACCTCTTGGAGCTGGTCCTTTCCCGGTGGAACCCTAGTTCCACCAAGTACTGCCAACGATTCAATGCCAACTGTTCAATACCCTTCAGCCGGTACTTACTCGGTATCGTTAAGTGTTTCCAATGGAAGCAGCACTGCAAGCACCACAAAATCAAGCTTTGTAACTGTGAATGCTGCAACAGCACAATTTGTTGGCAATTCATTTATCGAAGATTTTGAAACCCATTTGGTGCCGGGCGATTGGATTGTAAAGGATTTGGACGCTTCAGGAATTACTTGGCAAAAAACAAGTAGTGCTCAAACTTCAGGTAATTTCTCGATTTTTTTAAATAACAACCTCGCTAATTTGGGTGATGCCGATGAATTAATCAGTCCGTCTATAAATATTGCTGCGATTGCAAGCCCCTATTTTACATTCAAATATGCTTTCGCTTCTAGAAGCGGTAGTGCAAGTAAATTATTAGTTTTCGTTTCTCCCGATTGCGGAAAGAGTTGGTTTCAGCGAAAGGGTATAAGTGGTACCGCTCTTCCAACTGCTCCATCCACATTCGGCACATTTGTTCCTCAAGCAAATGAATGGAAACAGGAAGTGGTTAGCATTGCTAATGTATTTAGCCAACCCAATGTGCTTATTAAATTCAAATACATCAACGAGGATGGAAATAATCTTTTTATAGATGACATTAATATCATTAGCGTTCTTGGAATCAATCCCAATTCTGCATCGACTTTTGATTTCAGCATAGGCCCAAATCCTATTACTGCTCAAACTAAAATGTCAATCGTCTTGGAGAAAAAAAGTATGATTAGTGTGGATGTACTTACCTTAACCGGACAAAACATTATTCATATGCCAACTGAAGAATTTGGTGCAGGCATGCATCAAATTGAAATTGGGAAACAAACCAATTTACCTGCTGGAGTTTATTTTGTTCAAGTGCTGGTAAACGGACAACAGTTCACCAAAAAATTGCTTGTAAATTAGGCATTCCGCATTTTAGCGAACCCATTTATCCTTGCCCCTAACCATCGATACAAGGAGGAACTTATTAACAATGCCTTCCTTAAAAAAAATTAAAAAAATCCTTTCACTTTAGCGAGGAATGACACTTTTGTTTGAGGAAACAAAAGAGCAAAATTTCATCTCGTTGAAAGATAGCAAATTAGAGCATTTGGGTTGGAGGGCACCATAACTTGAAAGTTGGCAAAGCATCCTTATTTAGAATTATTATAAATTACAGAAAGCCCACTTTTTTCAACATTTTATTTGAGTATAAAATATCAATTCTTGTAAATTTGCCGCCGTTAAAAGTGAGTCATGTTAAATAATGATAAAATTTTTGACGTGTCCGATTCCATATAAGTCTTGAATTTATTGATTTGTATGGAATTTAAAATATTCAGATTAGAACGTTAATATTGTTTTTATGATAAAATTAAAACCAGTCCGTTTCTCTCTTCTCCTTATTTGTTCCACGATTATTTTCAACTTTTCAGGTGTATTTGCACAAGCCAGCGTGGAGCAAGGCGAAAAAATCTTTAAGCAAAACTGTACTTCCTGTCACAGTATGGGAGCCACAAAAGTTGTTGGCCCCGGACTAAAAGGTGTAATGGGCCGTGTTCCAAGTGAAGAATGGTTGAGTAGCTGGATTAAAAACAACACTGCTCTTATTAAATCCGGAGATGCTTATGCTAAGAAGATTTACGAAGAGAATAATAAGGCTGCAATGACCTCCTTTACTAATTTGAAAGACGAGGAAATTGCCTCCCTTATTGAGTACATTAAAAACCCACCCGCACCAAAAGAAGCAACTGCTGCTGCTGGTGGAGCAGCCCCAGCTGCTGGCGGAGCAGCCAATAGTGACGGGATGTGGAATTATGTTCTTATTGGATTAGCTGCATTGTTTTTATTGTTAATTGTAGTGTTAGGTGGCATAAAATCAACACTTGCAAGATTAGTACGTGAAAAAGAAGGCCTCCCTGAACCGGTTCAATTGGCCTATGTTCCAGCTGCAAAACATTGGTTAAGAACGCACAAAAAACATGTGGCTGTAATCCTTCTTGTGCTTACCTGCTGGGGTGCGCGTGCTGCCTGGAATGGAATGATGGGATTGGGCGTTTATACTGGTTATAAACCGGAACAACCTATTAAATTTTCACATAAAATTCACGCCGGCCAAAATGGTATCAATTGTGTTTACTGTCACTCCGGTGTTGAAAAAAGTAAAGTTGCAAACGTTCCTTCTGCCAACGTTTGTATGAATTGCCACAAATATATTAAACAAGGACCGGTAACTGGAACAACTGAAATTGCAAAAATTTATGCAGCCTTGGATTATAACCCCGAAACACAAGTTTATGGGCCCAATCAAAAACCAATAAAATGGGTACGTGTGCATACCCTTCCTGATTTAGTTTATTTTAACCACTCACAGCACGTGGTTGTTGGACAAGTTGCCTGCGCAACCTGCCATGGACCTGTTGCGGAAATGGATACCATCCGTCAGTTTTCACCCCTCACTATGGGTTGGTGCGTGGATTGTCACCGCAAAACCGAGGTGCAAATGGCCGGTAATCCTTACTACGATAAACTACATGCTAAGTTAGCGGAGCAATACAAGGGTGAGAAAATAACAGTAGCTAAAATGGGTGGAATCGAATGTGGTAAATGTCATTACTAAGAGTACAATTTTCAACACACAAGCTGAAAAAATAATTTTGAGTTAATATCCCGCAAGTAAAAGGGGCATCAATTAAAAAAATATGGGTACAACAAAAAAATATTGGAAAGGATTAGAAGATTTAAATAACGACCCTGCGTTTATTAAATCTGCACAAAGCGAATTTGCTGAGGAAATCCCAATGGATAAGTTTCTAGCGAATGATTCGCTAGAGGAAACATCTACACCAAGAAGAGATTTCTTAAAGTTTTTAGGGTTTTCGGTTACCGCAGCTTCTCTTGCTGCCTGCCAAACCCCTGTGAGCAGAGTTATACCTTATGTGATAAAACCTGAAGAAATTACTGTTGGTGTGAGTAATTGGTATGCTACAGCTTACTACGATGGTCGTGATTTTTGTAATGTTTTAGTTAAAACACGTGAAGGTCGTCCAATTAAAATTGAAGGAAACAGATTTTCATCCATAACCAAAGGCGGAACCAATTCAAGAGTGCAAGCTTCAGTGCTCTCGTTATACGATAATGAACGAGCTACCGGTCCAAAAGAAAAGGGTTCACCAACAACTTGGGAAGAAGCAGATAAAAAGATTGCTGCACAATTAGATAAAATAGCAGCCGAAGGTGGCAATATTAGTTTGCTAACTTCATCTATTATTAGCCCAAGTACTACTCAAATTATTGCTGACTTTACAACAAAATACAAAAACGTAAAACATGTAAGTTACGATGCCATATCTTATTCAGGTATCATCAAAGCAAACGAGCAAAGTTTTGGAAAAGCAGTTGTTCCGGTTTATAATTTCGAGAACGCAAATGTGATTGTAAGTTTTGCATGTGATTTCTTGACCAACTGGGTATCGCCAATCGAAATTTCACGCCAGTATGCTGCAAAAAGAAAAGTGAGCGATGAGAAAAAGGAAATGAGCAAACACTACCAGTTCGAAAGTAATCTTTCACTAACCGGTAGTAACGCAGATGAGCGAATCGGAATAAAACCATCTCAGTTGGGTGCGGCCTTAATCAGTTTATATAATAAAGTGGCTGGTGCTTCTGTTGGAGGTAAACAACTCGAATTTGATGCGCACATCACTGCAGCCGCAAAAGAACTAGTTGCTGCCAAAGGAAAATCACTAGTAGTGTGTGGTTCTAACGATCCGGCCCATCAAGTTTTAGTAAATGCAATTAATGCTGCGCTGAATAATTACGGTGCTACCATCGATATCGATAATGCAAATAGAGTGCATCAAGGAAATGATGCCGAGGTTGTTGCTTTAGCAACAGATATGAAAGCCGGCAAAGTGGGGGCATTAATCATGTATAATGTAAATCCAGTTTACTCTTTACCGGCCATGTTAGGCTTTGAAGAAGGATTGAAAAAAACAGGACTAAGTATTTCTTTTAACGATAGAGAAGACGAGACTGCAAGTTTATGTACTTTTCTGTTGCCCGACCACAATTACCTTGAATCGTGGGGCGATGCAATGCCACGCAACGGTCATTATAGCTTAATTCAGCCTACTATTTTCCCAATATTTAATACCCGTTCCGCACAGGAAAGTTTAATGAAATGGACAGGTATTGCAGGTGACTATCAGAGTTACGTGAAAGCAAACTGGGAGAAAAACATCTTCCCTATGCAAACTTCAGAGGTGTTGTTCGACAACTACTGGATGAAGAGTTTACACGATGGTGGGGTTGAATTTGTGCTTACACCGGCTGCTGCTCCAACATTTGCAGGTGATGTAAATGCAGCTGCTGCCAGCGCAATGCAAGCTGCATCAAAAACAGGTGCATTTGAAATTACACTGTATGAAAAAACTGCCATCGGAAACGGAAATCAAGCCAATAATCCTTGGTTACAAGAAGTTCCTGATCCCGTTTCAAAAGTAGTTTGGGACAATTACATTACCATGTCGCCAAAGCAAATGAAAGAATTGGGCTTTGAAACCTATCAAGAGCAACGCGCTATGGCGGATGTTGTGGAGGTTACCGTAAATGGTATAACCGTTAAAGCTCCAGTGTTTCCTCAACCCGGACAGGTTTATGGTACTATTGGATTGGCATTAGGTTACGGAAGAACAAAATCCGGAAAATGTGGAAATTTAGGAACCAACGCTTATGCCTTAATTGGCAACAGCAATGGTGCAATGGCCTACACCAATTTCGACGTAAAAGTTGGTGGATCTATTGAAAAATATAGTTTAGCTTCTACCCAAACACACCATACCTTAATGGGTAGAAACATGGTGAAGGAAGCTTCTTTAGCCGAATACAAAAAAGATTCAAAAGCCGGAAACGAGCGCGAAATGTTCAAAGTGAAAGAAGGACATGAACATGTGGAGAAAACAGCTGAAGAATTGGATTTATGGGCAACCAAAGATTACCCGGCACAACCTACAACCGATTTAAAATGGAGCATGAGCATCGACTTAAACTCCTGTATCGGTTGCGGTAACTGCATTGTAAGCTGTACCGCCGAAAACAATGTTCCTGTGGTAGGTAAAGATCAAGTGAGTCGTACACGTGAAATGCATTGGTTACGTATCGACCGCTATTACAGCAGCGACATGACCAAGGCTGAGGCTTCAAAGGATGGTAAAGGAAAGATTGATATGTATCGCGAAATGGAAATTCCTTCCGAAAATCCAAAAGTAGTTTTCCAACCGGTAATGTGTCAACATTGCGATCATGCACCATGTGAAACAGTTTGTCCGGTTTTGGCAACAACACACAGCAGCGAAGGCTTAAATCAAATGACTTATAACCGTTGTTTAGGTACTAAATATTGTGCAAACAACTGTCCGTATAAAGTACGCCGATTTAACTGGTACCGTTACACACACGATTCTCAGTTCGATTTCAACATGAACAACGATCTAGGTAGAATGGTATTGAATCCTGATGTTTCAGTGCGGTCTAGAGGGGTAATGGAAAAATGTAGCATGTGTGTGCAACGCATTCAAGAAGTTAAACTTACTGCTAAAAAGGACGGAAGAAGAATCAATGACGGTGAAATTCAAACTGCCTGTTCACAGTCTTGCCCAACTCATGCCATTACTTTCGGAAATATTTTTGACGAAAGCAGTGAAGTGGCGAAACACAGCAAAGATGAACGTATGTATCACATGTTAGAGGAAATTGATGTGAAGCCATCCGTATTTTACCTGACTAAGATTAGAAACACCGAAGAAGCTGAAGCTTAATTAGAAGAGCATATTAAAACTATTTTTTGTAAAAATTCAGAATACTATGATGTACGAAGCACCGATAAGAGAACCGCTGATATTAGGTGATAAAACAAATCACCAAATTACGGAAGATGTGTGTCGCCCAATTGAAGGAAAAGCCAACAAATATTGGTGGTGGGCTTTTGGAATATCTGTAGCCATGCTTTTATGGTGGGTACTTTGCGTAAGTATCACAGTAGGAAAAGGAATTGGTGTTTGGGGCTTGAATAACGTGGTGGATTGGGGTTGGGATATCACCAATTTCGTTTGGTGGGTGGGTATCGGTCACGCCGGAACCTTAATTTCAGCAATCCTTTTGTTGTTCCGTCAAAAATGGAGATTATCTATTAACCGTGCAGCTGAAGCGATGACAATTTTTGCCGTTATCTGTGCAGCCTCTTTCCTTTTAACACACACCGGTCGTCCTTGGTTGGATTATATTTTATTTCCACTTCCGAATCAATTTGGATCTTTGTGGGTAAACTTTAACTCCCCTTTGATTTGGGATACTTTTGCAGTATCGACTTATTTCTCCGTTTCCTTAGTTTTTTGGTATACCGGTTTGATTCCTGATTTTGCAGTAGTACGTGATCGTGCTAAAACAAAAGGCTACAAAAGATTCTACAGTTTATTAAGTTTTGGATGGGTTGGTTCTGCTAAAAACTGGCAACGTTTCGAGGAAGTATCACTGGTACTTGCAGGTATGAGTACACCACTTGTATTATCGGTTCACACCATTGTATCCATGGACTTTGCTACTTCTATTATACCGGGTTGGCATACCACCATATTCCCGCCTTACTTCGTTGCCGGTGCAATTTTCTCTGGATTTGCAATGGTGCAAACACTATTGATTATTACACGAAAAGTGTTGGGTTTAGAAGAATACATCACCACCTATCACATCGACATGATGAACCGTATTATTTTAATTACCGGTTCTATAGTTGGTGTTGCTTATATAACAGAGTTCTTTATTGCATGGTATTCAGGAGTAGAGTATGAATCCTATGCTTTTATCAATCGTGCTACCGGACCTTATTGGTGGGCATATTGGAGCATGATGACCTGTAATGTGGTTACGCCGCAGTTATTTTGGTTCAAAAAAATCAGAACCAGCATTATGGCAACCTTCATCATTTCCATCTTCGTTAACATTGGTATGTGGTTCGAGCGTTTCGTAATTATCGTTACTTCTCTCCACCGTTCTTATGTTCCTTCAGAATGGGGAATGTATCATCCTTCTTGGGTGGAAGTAGGTATTTTTATTGGTTCATTGGGATTGTTTTTCACATGTTTCCTTTTGTTTGTGCGATTCTTCCCGGTTATTGCTATGAGTGAATTAAAAACCATTACTAAAGTTTCAGGTACTAAGATTAGAAAAGAATATAAGGATATGGACGAAGCGCATGCGCATGCTGATGCTGCTCACCATTAAGATATAGAAGTAGAACAAGATTTTCATATTCAAAAAACGAAGCGTATTATGAGTAAAATGATTTTTGCAATTTTTAGTGATGAGGAAGTGGTGTTGCACCAAATTCCATCCTTAAAATCAAAGGGAGTTCGAATTAAGGACGTGTTTAGTCCTTTCCCAATTCACGGATTGGATAAAGCACTTGGGCTAAAACGTACACGCATTTCAATCTGCTCTTTCCTTTATGGTATGACAGGTTTAAGTTTGGCTATTCTAATGATTTGGTACATGAATATTAGCGATTGGCCAATGAATATTGGAGGAAAACCTAATTATTTTTTCTATAAAAATGTACCGGCTTTTGTACCGGTATTGTTTGAATCCACAGTGCTTTGTGCAGCGCATGGAATGGTAATTACATTTTATTTGAGAAGCAAACTTCTGCCGGGAGTTACAGCATTTGTGCCGGATGCAAGAATGACCGATGATAAGATTGTAATGCAGGTTGAATTGAAAGATGAAAACAAAGAAGCAGAAATTACCGCACTATTAATAAATGCGGGTGCAGAACAAGTTAAAGAATACGGCAAATAATAACAAAACGCATTAAAATCAGATACCGTGAATCCTATTTTCAAAAACGTAAAATCGCTCACACTACTGGCTGTTTCTGGCGTAATGTTGGTGATTAGCTCCTGCGACCAGGCAAATCCACTTAGTCCCGGTTTAGAATACATGCCCGATATGTATCGTTCGGAAGCTTATAAACCGTATACTGCAAATCCAGTTTACAAGGATAGTTTAGAGGCGCGCAAGCCGGTACCGGGTACCATTTCTCAAGGAGCTAATCCGAATACTGCATTAAGTATTAATCAAATGATTTATCCTTATCCGGATTCTCCTGAAGGATACGAAGCTGCTGGAATGAACTTAAAAAATCCATTGGAGCACAGCCAAGCAAATATTGACGCTGGTAAGGCAATATTTACAAAAATGTGCATCCATTGTCACGGTGTAAAAGGCGACGGACAAGGCAGTATAAAAGTTGCCGGTGAAGCATTTCCAGTACCTTCTTATTCAAGCGATGCATTAAAAAATCTTCCGGAAGGAAAAATGTTTCACACCCTTAATTATGGTAGAAATTTGATGGGTTCCCATGCTTCACAATTAAGTAAAGAGGAACGTTGGCAATGTGTGCTTTGGGTTCAGGAATTGCAAAAGCAAGCGCTTGGAGCTTCTGCCCCTGCAGCTCCGGCAGCAGATTCAACTAAAACAGCAATGGCTGCAAAAAAATAAGTGTAACAGAAAAAACTATTGGCTTTATGATGAATTATACGGTTACAAAAAATAACAAAATGGTTGCCATTGGCCTCATGGTACTGGGCATCCTATCAATTGCGTATGGCTTTTCTACCGGCGATACCACACGTTCATGGGCTAACTTGCTCGTAAGTAATTTCTACTTCATGGCAATTGGATTAGGGGCAACCTTTTTTCTGGCGGTACAATATGTTGCAGAAGTAGGTTGGTCAGTTCAAATTAAAAGAGTGTGGATGGCAATGGGTCAATATCTTCCTTTTGCTGGATTATTCATGATTTTGATTTTTGCGTTTGGGCACCACGATTTGTATGCATGGACACATCCTGAAAACTATGATAAAACATCGGAGCATTATGATGCAATATTGGATGGTAAAAGTGGCTATTTGAATATGACTTTTTACTTTATTCGATTGGTGTTATATGCTGTAATTTGGGCTGGATTTGCATTTTTATTACGAAGAGAATCACTAAAAGAGGATGAAGTTGGTGGTTACACTCATTACCACAAAGCTTCTCGCTTGTCTGCAATATTTTTGGTGCTCTTCGCAGTTAGCTCTTCAACTTCAGCTTGGGATATTCTTATGTCAGTTGATGCCCACTGGTTTAGTACCTTATTTGGATGGTACACATTTGCAGGTTTATTTGTTACCACTATGACCGTAACAACCATGATTGTTTTATACTTAAAACGCAAAGGTTATTTGCCAAATGTGAACGATAATCACATTCACGATTTGGGTAAATTTATGTTTGCATTTAGTATTTTCTGGACTTACTTGTGGTTCTCACAATTTATGTTGATTTGGTATGCCAATTTACCGGAGGAAGTAGTTTATTTCATGCAACGTCAAGGACATTACAAACCACTATTTATTGCCAATTTAGTAATAAATTTTGCGGTTCCATTTATTGTATTAATGACAAGAGATGCAAAACGTATGAATGGACTTTTAACATTTGTAGGATGCGTAATTGTTGCCGGACATTGGTTAGATGTATACATTATGGTTATGCCCGGAACTGTTGGAGAACATGGTGCTATTGGAATTCAAGAAATTGGAACTCCTTGTTTCTTTGCAGGATTATTTATGTGGGTGGTTTTTCACAAATTGGCTTCAGCTCCTTTGATCCCCAAGAATCACCCAATGCTCAAGGAAAGCTATTACCATCATATTTAAGATTGAATAAAGGATATTTGTAAAACAAAATTAAGCGCAAGAAATGGAACAATATTTAGTATATGCAGTCATTATTTTAGGAGTAATCGCTTTTGCTCGTTTAATCAAAGTATTTGAATTAACGGGTCAACTAAAAGGAAGCGACACCGAAAAAGTTACCAATAACGATAATCGGGTAAATGCTGCCTTGATGCCAATATTTATGATTGCATTTTATGCATTTATATACTGGCAAGTTAAAGAATATACGCCTTTCCTGTTGCCCGAATCTGCATCAAAACATGGAGTGGATATAGATAGATTGTGGGATTTTAACATCTACATCATCACTTTTGTGTTTATTATTACCAATACTGTATTGTTCATCTTTGCTTGGAAATACTATTACCGTAAAGGAAACAAAGCCACTTTCTTTGCCCACAGTACTAAATTGGAAATGATTTGGACTATTATTCCGGCTATCGTTTTAGCAATTATTATTTCCTACGGACTAAAAACCTGGAATGCCATTACCACCGAAATCGATTCTAAGAATACAGTTTTAATCGAATTATATGCAAAGCAGTTCGATTGGACTGCACGTTATGCCGGTGCGGATAACATACTTGGAGCTACAAATTATAAACTAATTGCCGATGGAAATGATTTAGCGCTTGACACTACCGATGTAAGCAATATGGATGATAAATTAGTGAAAAACGAATTTCATATTCCTGTAAACAAAGAGGTGCTATTTAAATTCCGTTCTCGAGATATCATTCACAGTGCTTACATGCCACATTTCAGAGCTCAAATGAATTGTGTACCGGGTATGGAAACCCAATTCCATTTCGTGCCTACCATTACTACTGAAGAAATGCGTAAAAAAGTAAACAATCCTACTTTTGATTATGTTTTATTGTGCAACAAAATATGTGGTGCAGGCCATTATAACATGCAAATGAAAATTGTTGTTGAAAGCGAAGCGGATTATACTAAATGGTTAGCCGGGCAACAAACTTTTGCCGATAGTCGCAAGCCTGCTCCTGTAGAACCACCGGCAGCGGTAACAGTTCCGGCAACTGCAGATACTACAAAATCAGTAACAGCTATGAAAGCTGCAAAATAATTAACTCAGAGAAACCTATAGAACGATATGGACACACACGCAAACCTTCATCACGATGCACATGCTCATCCCGAGCATCACGCACACGAGCATGAGCACGAAGAACCAAATTTTTGGACCAAATACGTATTCAGTCAAGACCATAAAATGATTTCTAAGCAGTTTCTTGTAACTGCTGTTTTCATGGGTGTGTTGGCAATGGTTATGTCCATTTGCTTTCGTTTGCAATTGGCTTGGCCGGAACATCCGTTTCCATTTTTAAATGCCATGTTGGGCGACAAATGGGCACCGGGTGGAGTAATGAGTCCTGACATGTACTTGGCACTTGTTACCATTCACGGAACCATTATGGTGTTCTTTGTTTTGACAGGTGGATTAAGTGGGACATTTAGTAATTTACTAATTCCATTGCAGTTGGGAGCAAGAGATATGGCTTCAGGCTTTTTGAACATGCTTTCTTTCTGGTTCTTCTTTGCAGCTTCTTTAATTATGTTTTTCTCTCTCTTTGTGGAAACAGGGCCCGCTTCTGCCGGATGGACAATTTATCCTCCATTAAGTGCATTGCCACAAGCAATTCCCGGTTCTGGTTTGGGTATGACCATGTGGTTAATAAGCATGACTTTATTTGTGGTGGGATCCTTATTAGGAAGCTTGAACTACATCGTAACGGTTATAAATTTGCGCACCAAAGGAATGAAAATGTCGAGAATGCCACTTACCATATGGGCGTTCTTTATTACTGCAATTCTGGGTGTACTTTCTTTCCCGGTGCTTTTTGCTGCTGTCTTGTTGTTGATTTTTGACCGTACCTTCGGAACAAGTTTTTACTTATCAGATATCTTTATAAGTGGACAGGCATTAGAATCTACAGGTGGTAGCCCGATTTTATACCAACACTTATTCTGGTTCTTGGGTCACCCTGAAGTTTACATTGTGTTGTTGCCGGCTTTGGGTATTACTTCTGAAGTGATTGCAACCATGAGCCGTAAACCAATTTTTGGATACCGTGCCATGATTGGTTCTATTTTGGCAATTGCATTTTTATCCTTTATTGTTTGGGGACATCACATGTTCCTTACAGGGATGAATCCATTTTTAGGATCCGTCTTTGTGTTTACCACCTTGCTTATTGCAATTCCTTCTGCGGTTAAAGCATTTAACTACATTACAACATTATGGAAAGGAAACTTAGTAATGTCTCCGGCAATGTTATTTGCCATTGGATTGGTTTCAACATTTGTAACAGGCGGTGTAACAGGTATTATTCTTGCCGATTCAGCTTTAGATATTAATGTGCACGATACTTATTTTGTGGTTGCCCACTTCCATATTGTAATGGGTGCTTCTGCTATATTTGGAATGTTTGCCGGTGTATACCACTGGTTCCCACGCTTATTTGGTCGAATGATGAATAATAAGTTGGGTTATGTACATTTTTGGATCACTTTCGTTGCTGTATATGGCGTGTTTTTCCCAATGCACTTTATTGGTATGGGCGGCGTTCCCCGAAGATATTATTCAAACGAAGCTTTTGAACTTTTCAAAAACTTTGGTGAAGTAAACGTATTGATTACCATGTTTGCCATAATTGGTGCATTCGGACAAGTATCATTCTTGTTTAACTTTTTCTACAGCATGTGGAGAGGTAAAATTGCTCCGATGAACCCTTGGCGTTCAAATACCTTAGAATGGACTGCTCCGGTAGAACATTTACATGGAAACTGGCCTGGAGCAATTCCAGAGGTACACCGTTGGCCTTATGATTACAGCAAGCCAGGCAAATCAGAAGATTTTGTGATGCAAGATGTACCCTTAGAAGATGGGGAAGAAGCGCATTAAGAGTTAAAATAGTAGTACATAAAAAAACCTTTCTGGATTCCAGAAAGGTTTTTTTTATGAGGTATAATTATGGTTTTTTATGCCTTAGCTCACCAAAGAAATATCAAATTGAACCAAATCAATAAATTGTTGCACGCGTTCCTCCACATCTGCAGCTGAAAGATTTACCAAACGTTCTGTTCCAAATTTTTCAACACAAAAAGATGCCATTGCTGAACCAAAAATAATGGCCCGTTTCATATTGTCAAATGAAATGTCTTTTGTTTCGGCCAAATAGCCAATAAATCCTCCTGCAAAAGTATCTCCGGCACCTGTTGGGTCATACACATCCTCTAATGGCAAAGCAGGAGCAAAAAATACCTGTTCTTTATTAAACAACAATGCACCGTGCTCTCCCTTTTTAATAATAAGGTATTTAGGACCCATTTTAAGAATTTTTTGTGCTGCCTTCACTAAGGAATACTCTCCGGATAATTGGCGCGCTTCTGCATCATTAATGGTAAGTACGTCGGTGAGCGATATTGCTTCAATCAAATCGTCCCAACAGTTGTCCATCCAAAAGTTCATGGTATCCATTACCACCAATTTAGGTTGAGAGTTTAATTGTGCAATTACTTTTTTCTGCACCGATGGAACCAAATTCCCTAACATTAAAAATTCACAATCCTGAAATTCTTTTGGAATTATAGGATCAAAATTTTCTAACACATTCAACTGCGTGTCCATTGTGTCGCGTGAATTCATATCGTTGTGATATTTTCCAGACCAAAAGAAGGTTTTTTCATTTTCTTTGATCTGAAGACCTAAAGTATCCACTTTTCGGTTTTTAAGCATTTGTATCGCTTCATTCGGGAAGTCACCGCCCACCACAGAAACAAGATTTATTTTTTTGGTAAAGTAGGAAGCAGACAAACTTATATAGGTTGCAGCTCCTCCAACAATTTTGTCGGTTTTACCAAAAGGCGTTTCTATTGCGTCAAATGCAACTGTTCCAACAACTAGTAAACTCATAAGGATTTAGGTTTTAGATAATTTTTGCGTAAAGATATTGTATATTTATTTTTTTTTCTACTTTTGCACACCTAAAATTTAAACATTATTAATTTTAGTACCAGATTCTTCCTTAGCTCAGCTGGTTAGAGCATTTGACTGTTAATCAAAGGGTCCTTGGTTCGAGCCCAAGAGGGAGAGCAAAAAGGCCATCTGCAGACGCAGGTGGCTTTTTGGTTTTACAGCCTGTTGTAAATAAAAAAAATCGCCGTTAGAAATTTTCTAACGGCGATTTTTTATTTGGTTTAATTTGAAAGTTATTCTACCACAAATTTTTGTACCATGAATTCACCTGCAACAGTCATACTTACAAAGTAGATACCTCTTGCTAAAGAATGCACATCCACAGCAAATTTGTTTTCACCTGCATTTAATTCCTGCGATTTTTCAACCACAACACGACCCAATTGGTCAGTAACCTGAAGCGTTGAATTTAATTCTACATCGGATGTATAAAGAATATTCAAAGACTCTTTCACAGGATTAGGATAAAGTGAAATTCCATCAGTACTTGCCTTTCCTGAAACATCCACATCCTCACCCGGCATAATTCTGAAATTAGCTGATCCGGTGCTAACTCTTAAAGTATAGCAGCTAGATGCATTAAATGCACTTGAATAACCATATACTTTTAAATATAAAGTTGTTGCAGTGGTTGAATTTCGAATGATTTGTTCAGATGTGGTTCCTCCATTTTGAGAAGTATATAATAAAGTAACACTTGAGTTATACATTTTAACATCATAATCGGCAGGCAAATTTGTCACAGTAACTTTAACTTTAGTGTTGGGAGCTACTGTCGTAAATTTATACCAATCTACATCAGAAGATTTGTTGATTAATGCAGTGATATCAGTATTCATTGGAATAACCTTAGCTGCCGATGAACTGTTATTAGCTTCATACGCATCGCTGCATGTAACTACAATTGCAGAAGTGGTAAAGTTTGACGAAGCAGAGAATGCACTTGATGCACCTGTACACACACTCTGTACTTGAAACTCATAATTTGAAGATGCTGTTAAACCTGAAATCGCTTTTGAATTTGTTGTGCTGGTAGTTGAGGTCCATGATGCCGCACCCACAATACGGTATTGTACATTGTAACTGTTTGCACCGGATACCGCAGTCCAAGCTAAAGTTGCAGAACTAGAAGTTAAGGAGGAAGCTGTTAATCCACTTACAGCTCCACAAGTTACAACAGATGATAAAGTTGTAAAGTTTCCGGAAGCAGAATAAGCACTAGTTAAAGCAGCACAAACACACTGAACTTGGAATTCGTAATTTGTTACTTCGCTTAATCCACTAATTGCTAAAGAAGTTGAAGCGGTACTTGCTGATGACCAAGAAGCTGCACCAACTGCACGGTATTGCACATTATAAGTAACTGCGCCACTAACTGCACCCCAGTTTAATGTTGCCGATGAAAAAGTTACTGCCGAAGCAGAAAGGCTTGCCGGAACACCACAAGAAGCAGTTGGAGCTTGACAACCCAATGAAGTTGTCAACCCAACGCGAGCACCACCTGTTGCAAATAAAGCAGCCATGCGCGCACTTTGACCTGCAGTAAACATATTCATACATCCATCATCTGTATAATCCATGTAATTCATAAACATATCCCCATTTGCACCATTGCTGCAAGTTGTATGTGGAAAAGTTGGACATCCAAAATTAGAAGTAGATTGCGTTGGAGTATCAGAAACTAAATCGTTTCCACAGCTTGCATCACCCCATATGTGGCGTAAATTAAGCCAGTGACCAACTTCATGTGTCATTGTTCTTCCTAAGTGATATGGAGTTGCTGTACCGGGTGAGGTCATACTTCCAATAGAAGAATACAAACAAACTACACCATCTGTAGAAGCTGCTCCTCCAGGAAATTGAGCATATCCCAACAATCCACCTGATAAATTACAAGACCAAATGTTTAAGTATTTTGTTGCATCCCATGCATTATCACCACCATTTGCAGTTCTCTTAACATTATCATTACTTGAAAAAGAAGCAGTTGTTGTGGATTTATGAATGATACCGGTTGTTGCATTTCCATTTGGATCTCTTTGCGCCAAACAAAACTGAATTTGAGTATTTGCAGCAAGACCCTGAAAAGCAGCAGGCGTGCTTGAAGCATCAGAATTCAAGCGAGCGTAATCTAAATTTAATTGGTTTAATTGCGCAATGCATTTAGCATCCGAAATATTTTGAGTAGCGTTAGCATATACTACGTGAAAAACAACTGGAATGGTAACAATAGCGGCCGTTTTGTTAGCAGCACTATTAGCAAGTATTTGAGCGGTTTGTTGTTCAATTTGTTGCATTCTGGCCGCCAGCATAGGATCTGCTGCTTGCAAATCTGAAAGATGTTGCATCGTTCCACAATTTCTAACCGCTGTAGTCTGCGCCATTGCAGAACTTGCCATAACTGCACTTAATCCGAGTGCAAACAGTAAATTTTTTTTCATTGATTTTGGTTTTAGTTATATGTACTCCAAACATAATGATATTTATTTTGAAATTCAAAGGATTACGTTACAATCAGAAAAAAAAATTAGGTGAAATGGCAAAAATTATAGCTGAAAGGGAATGTGTGATTTATGTTACAAGTCCAATACTAAATTGCTTTTTGTATTTTTGAGCAAAGTATAATCGTATTAGTGAATTATTTTGGAGATTAAAGAGCTACTAAACAGTGGTTTAATTGAAATGCACTGCTTGGGATTAGATTCCCCTGAGGAACGACAATTGATTAATAAATTCATAGAAGCCTATCCCGAAGTGAAAGCCGAAGTGGATGCCGTTTATGCAGTTTTACAAGGCTATGCAACAATTAGTGGAAAGCAACCCAGTGATATGCTGAAGAAGCAAATATTGGCACAACTAAATACGACTACCAAAACAGCTGAAATCCCTCCCACGTTAAGCAAACAGCAAGATATTATCTATTGGCTAAATTATATTAGTGATCAATTGGAAACTCCTTTACATGTTAGCGAAATTGAAGTGAAAGAACTCCCATCTAATAACAATCAAGTTACTTATGTGGTATGGGCAAATGCAGGTGCAATAGTTGAAGAAACTCATGATTCGGAAGATGAATATTTGCTGATGTTAAAGGGGAGCTGTTCCATTTTATTTGATGGAATTGAAAAGGTATATGCAAAAGGCGATTTGGTGTTTATTCCTAAAAATGTAGCTCATAAAGCACAAGCGCAAAGCGATGATATGATGCTTGTAGGTCAAAGAATTGTGCGTTAAAAAGCCCTCAAATGAATCTTGATTTCGAAACCGGAGCAGTGTTGCTCATGAATAAGCCCTATAAATGGACCTCATTTGACGTGGTGAATTATGTGCGAAGAATAGCAAAAGTAAAAGTTGGTCATGCCGGCACACTGGATCCACTCGCAACCGGACTTTTGATATTATGTACCGGAAAAATGACCAAGCAGATTGATGCGTATCAAGCTCAGGAGAAGGAATATACCGGCATCATAAAATTAGGAGCAACTACCCCTTCTTTTGATTTGGAGACCGAGATCGATGCTACTTTTCCGATAAATGGAATTACCTCTGAGGCAATACATCAGGCGGTAAAACTTTTTCAAGGAACCTTACAACAAATACCTCCTGCACACTCTGCAAAAAGAGTGGATGGTGAAAGAGCCTATCACAAAGCCCGCAGAGGTGAAACAGTGGAAGTTAAGCCCAGAGAGGTTACAGTTAGCGAGTTTGAAATAACTAAGGTGGATTTTCATGAGGAGTCAATTGATGCCCATTTTCGAGTGATTTGCAGCAAAGGCACTTATATTCGTTCCTTGGCCAGAGATTTAGGATTAGCGCTAAATAACGGTGGACATCTTACCCAATTGATAAGAACCCGAATCGGAAATTTTTTACTTTCTGATGCAAAAACAGTGGAGGATTTGAGGGTGCTTTTTCCTTTGCCAATTCATTGATTTAACTCTATTTAGCACTACACACGAAATTTGGTAGTATTCAAATCAAGATAATTTTATACTTTCGCAGCCTGTTTTAAATAGCTTAACCGCTAACATATCGAAACCCGTAAGTTTCAAACTCCCTAATAGAGCGAACAATTTGCGGGAAATTGTTTAACGCTTTAAACCCTATATTAAAGAAATGAAATTATCTCAATTCGGCTTTCACCTGCCTAAGGAATTATTGGCAGAACACCCAGCAAAAAACCGCGAAGATGCCAAACTAATGGTGCTCGACCGTAAAAAAGGAACCATTACCAACAAAAAATTTAAAGATATCTTAGGTTATTTTGACGATGGCGATGTGATGATTGTGAACGATACTAAAGTTTTTCCTGCTCGATTATACGGAAACAAAGAGAAAACAGGCGCAAAAATAGAAGTGTTTTTATTGCGCGAACTTAATCGTGAAAGTCGTTTGTGGGATGTGTTGGTTGACCCTGCACGAAAAATAAGAATTGGAAATAAATTATATTTTGGAGATGACGATAGTTTGGTTGCTGAAGTAATTGATAATACAACTTCTCGTGGCCGCACCCTTCGCTTTTTATTTGATGGAACTTACGAAGAGTTTAAAGAAACGGTAGTATCCTTAGGGCATACACCCCTTCCAAAGTATATTAAAAGAAAAGCAGAGCCGGAAGATGCTGAGCGTTACCAAACGGTGTATGCAAAGCATGAAGGTGCAGTTGCTGCGCCCACTGCAGGATTACACTTTAGTAAAGAATTGATTAAGCGTTTGGAGATAAAAGGTGTAAACTTTGCACCGGTTACTTTGCATGTTGGCTTGGGAACTTTCCGTTCGGTAGAAGTAGAAGATTTAACCAAGCACAAAATGGATTCGGAGCAAATGATTATAACCGAAGATTCGTGCAAAATTGTGAACGCAGCGAAAGAAAAAAAGAAAAAGATTTGTGCCGTTGGAACTACCACCATGCGTGCTATCGAAAGTTCGGTAAGTACAACCGGAATGGTAAAGCCTTATGATGGCTGGACGAATAAATTTATTTTTCCTCCTTATGATTTTAGCGTGGCCAATTGCATGATTACGAATTTTCACATGCCGGAATCCACTTTGCTGATGATGGTAGCAGCTTTTGCTGGATATGATTTTATGATGGATGCTTACAAACAAGCAATTAAAGACAAGTATAAATTTTTCTCTTATGGAGATGCAATGCTTATTCTTTAACCCATAGATTTTTTTTCACCCTTCCCGTCAAACTTTGATGTGGAAGGGTGTTTTTCTTTTAAGTGTAGAACCATCAAATGAAAAACATTGCATTGTTTGCATCGGGTAGCGGCTCAAATGCGGAGGAAATAATACGCTATTTTCATAAAAGTGAAAATGTCCGTGTAAAATTCATAATTACAAACAATGCTACTGCCGGAGTTATAAATCGTGCTAAAGCACTTGGGGTTTCTACCTTTTATTTTACAAAAAATCAACTCGATGACAGCGAGAACCTCTTGGATTTTTTGCAACAAAACTATATCGAATTTATAGCCTTGGCCGGATACCTTCGAAAAATTCCGGATGCACTGGTAAATGCTTTTCCAGGTGCAATTGTAAATATTCACCCTGCTTTGTTACCTCATTTTGGCGGCAAAGGTATGCATGGAATTCATGTGCACCAAGAAGTATTGAAATCCGGGAATAAGGAAAGTGGAATCACGATTCATTATGTAAATGAAGCCTACGATGAGGGGCAAATTATTTTCCAACAAAAATGTAAGGTGTTGCCGAATGATACCCCTGAAACCCTTGCTAAGCGGGTGCTTGAATTGGAGCATAAAAATTATCCAATGGTAATTGAAAGCTTGCTTTTGGAATAATGCAATTGCAAATTCTAGAACAGATAGAATCAGCCCATTTTTTTCAAAAAAACTCCCTTCAATCTTTCATTAATTCTGAATTATTGTATATGTTTGCACCCGATTTCAAAAAAAGGATTTTATTTTCATCTCAATGACCAATAAATTCAACGCATTCAGAGCTTTTTTGCTAAGTTTTTCCCTGGTATTAGCAATTTCTTTACCTTCCATTACTGTTTTTGCCCAAGGTACTGATTCAGTACATATTGTTTCAGACTCTTCCGCTGTAGCTGCTGTTGAAGAAGAACACGCGCACGAAGCAACTCACGAAGGTAAAAAGGAAAAATTTAATGCAGGTAAATTAATCTCCGAGCACATTGGGGATGCACACGATTGGCATATTATGGGAGAAGGCGAGAGCACTGTTGCCCTGCCTTTACCGGTAATTGTTTATTCTAAAGACCGTGGCTTAGATATGTTTTTAAGCAGCAATTTTCACCACGGACATAAAACCTACAAAGGGTATATGTTAGAAGAGAATAAAATAGTTGCCGTGAACGAAATGGAGGAAGTAGAAGCGCACGAGGCAACTGTAAACGAAGAAGTTACTAAAGGACTTTACGATATTTCAATTACCAAAAACGTGGCAACCCTATTGTTTAGCATTGCCATTTTAATGTATGTAATGTTGAGCGTTGCCGGAGCTTACACCCGCAATCCAGGTAAGGCGCCTAAAGGACTTCAATCTTTTGTAGAGCCGCTTATTATTTTTATCCGCGACGATGTGGCCAAAGCGAGCATCGGATCAAAATACGAAAAGTTTATGCCGTATTTGCTCACTGTGTTTTTCTTTATTTTGATAAACAATTTATTGGGCTTGATTCCAATTATCCCCGGAGGCGCTAACTTAACCGGTAACATTGCCATTACTATGACTTTAGCAGTGATGACATTTATCATCACTTCAGTAAATGGAACAAAACATTATTGGGGACACATTTTGGCCATGCCGGGTGTTCCAAAATGGGTATTGTTCTTATTAACGCCTATTGAGATTTTAGGTGTGTTTTTACGTCCTTTTATCCTTATGATCCGACTTTTTGCGAACATTACCGCCGGTCACATTATTGCACTTTCGTTCTTTAGTTTGATTTTTATTTTCGGTGAAATCAATATGGGAGCAGGTTTAGGTGTATCTGTAGTATCCGTTGCATTTACCGTATTTATGAACTTCTTGGAATTGTTGGTGGCTTTTTTACAAGCTTATGTATTTACCTTGCTATCGGCCATTTATTTTGGTGCGGCGGTGGAAGAAGCACATCACGATACACATGATCACGATGCAAAAGTAGAAGAGGCAGCGATTATTTAATTTGTTTTTTTGTTTAACCTTTAATATATAAATCAAATGTTGTCAACAGTTTTATTACAAGCAGCAGAGCAAGCCGGAAACTTAGGAATAGGTTATGGTATTGCCGCTTTAGGTGCAGGAATGGCTGCCGTAGGTGCAGGTGTAGGTATCGGCCGTATCGGTGGTAGCGCATTAGAATCAATTGCTCGTCAACCAGAGTCTTTGGGTGATATCCGTGCAAACATGATTCTTACTGCAGCGCTAGTGGAAGGTGCAGCCTTCTTTGCGATGGTTGTTGGTTTACTTGTAGTTTTCAAGTAATCAAAAAATTAAAAGAGTACTGCAACGGTTGGTTGCAGTACTCTTTTTTAAAAGAATTTTTATTTGTCTTTGTACTTAGTACTAACATCTTAATACGATATAAATGGAATTAGTTACCCCCGCATTCGGCCTTGTTTTTTGGATGTTAATTACATTCTTAACAGTCCTATTTCTGTTAAAAAAATTCGCTTGGAAGCCGATATTGAATATGATTAAGGAGCGCGAAGAGAGCATTGAAAAAGCTTTGTCTTCGGCCGAAAAGGCAAAAAACGAAATGGCTTCTCTAAAAGCCAGCAACGAAAAAATATTAAGTGATGCTAAATTGGAGCGCGATGCTTTATTAAAAGAGGCTCGTGAGTTAAAAGAAGGCATAATCAATGACGCAAAAGGTAAAGCGACAGCAGAAGCTGATAAAATTGTTAGCGCTGCGCGTGAAACCATTAACAACGAAAAAATGGCTGCTATTACAGAACTTAAAAATCAAGTAGCAACTTTATCCATTGAAATTGCAGAAAAAGTATTGCGTCAACAATTGGCCTCCGATGAAAAGCAAAAGGCTTATGTTAAGCAATTGCTGGACGAGGTAAAATTGAACTAAAAATTTAGCTAATCGTTATTCAAAATTGGATATTTATCAGAACCCTATACCGAATAACACTTCAAGCTTAATCTAAAAAAAATGAAAGATACCAAAGTAGCTGCCCGATACGCAAAAGCTGTTCTTGATTTATCCATCGAGTTAAAATCACTGGAAGTGGTGTTGGCAGATATGAAAATGATTTACAGTGTATGTTCTGAAAATTCAGAATTGGTAGCTGTTTTAAGAAGTCCCATTATAAAGTCGGATAAAAAATTAAGCATTTTAAATGAATTGTTTGGGAAACAAATTTGTCCACTCACACAAAAATTTTTGAACTTGCTGAGTGTAAAATCCCGCGAAAGCTATATCCTTGATATTGCAGAGCAGTTTGTGAACCAATACAAAATAAACAAGAATATTGCTACTGCGGTAATATCGAGCGCAACAGCCTTAGACGAAGCTTCAAGAAGCAAAGTAATGAGTATGGTAAAAGCAGCTGCGAAATCTGAGGTTGAATTGGAAGAAAAAGTGAAGGCTGATTTGTTGGGCGGTTTTGTGTTACGCATTGGAGATACACAGGTGGATGCAAGTGTTTTAAGACAAATTAAAAATCTACGTAGAAACTTTAGTGAGAATCCTTATGTGCGGGAGTTTTAATTAAGTTTTGAAAGGCACACATCACATACAGTAATGAAGAGTTAAAAAAATTAAGAATTTCAGTAAATAGTTAATAAATAACAACAAATGGCAGAAGTAAGACCGGCAGAAGTATCTGCAATTTTAAGACAACAATTGGCAGGTTTCAAATCTGAAGCACAATTGGAAGAAGTGGGTACCGTACTCGAAGTGGGTGATGGTATTGCCCGTATTTACGGTTTAAGCAATGTGCAATCCGGAGAGTTGATTGAATTCGATAACGGATTAAAAGGAATCGTGTTAAACTTGGAAGAGGATAACGTGGGTGCCGTATTGCTTGGTAGCTCTAACTCTATTAAAGAAGGAGATGTAGCTAAACGTACACGCAGAATTGCATCGGTGCATGTAGGAAATGGAATGTTGGGTCGTGTGGTGGATACCTTAGGTGAACCTATTGATGGAAAAGGTCCGATTACAGGTCAAACCTATGAAATGCCCTTGGAGCGTAAAGCACCGGGAGTAATTTACCGTCAGCCGGTAAATGAGCCATTGCAAACGGGTATCAAAGCGATTGATGCGATGATTCCAATTGGCCGTGGTCAGCGTGAGTTGATTATTGGTGACCGTCAAACCGGAAAAACGGCTGTGGCGATTGATACCATTATTAACCAGAAAGAATTTTTTGAAGCAGGAAATCCTGTATTTTGTATATATGTTGCTATTGGACAAAAAGGTTCAACCGTTGCAAACATCGTTAAAACATTGGAAGAAAACGGAGCAATGGCTTACACGGTTGTAGTTGCTGCAACTGCTTCTGATCCTGCGCCAATGCAGTTTTATGCACCTTTTACAGGAGCTGCCATCGGAGAGTTTTTCCGCGATTCTGGAAAACCTGCTTTGATTGTATACGATGATTTATCTAAACAAGCAGTAGCGTATCGCGAGGTTTCTTTGTTGTTGAGAAGACCACCGGGACGTGAAGCTTATCCGGGTGACGTATTTTACTTACACAGCAGATTGCTGGAGCGTGCGGCTAAAATCAATGCTTCTGACGAGATTGCAAAAAACATGAACGATTTGCCGGATACCATCAAAGGTATTGTAAAAGGAGGCGGTTCATTAACGGCACTTCCAATTATCGAAACACAAGCAGGCGACGTATCTGCGTATATTCCGACTAACGTAATTTCGATTACAGACGGACAAATTTTCTTGGAATCGAATTTATTTAACGCGGGTGTACGTCCGGCAATTAACGTGGGTATTTCGGTATCGCGTGTGGGAGGTAATGCGCAAATTAAATCCATGAAGAAAATTGCAGGTACCTTAAAATTAGATCAGGCACAATTCCGTGAATTGGAAGCTTTCTCTAAGTTTGGTTCTGATTTGGATGCTGCTACTAAAGCGGTATTGGATAAAGGAGTTCGTAACGTGGAAATTTTGAAACAAGGACAATATTCTCCTTTAACAGTAGAGAAACAAGTAGCAATTATTTATTGCGGAACAAAAGGTTTGTTGCGTGATGTGCCAACTACTCGTGTAAGAGAATTTGAAACGGAATTCTTATCCTTTATGGAATTGAAGCACAAAAATGTATTGAACGATTTGAAGGCAGGAAAATTAACGGATGAAATTACCGGTACATTGGAAAGTGTTGCAAAAGAGATTTCAGCCAAGTATAAGGCATAAATGCAATGAAGAATTAAGTATGCAGCTTTAATTTTTCTATAAAGGAAAAGGTTTATTCGCAGCAGTTCTTAATTCGTCAAAAAAATAAATAAATAATTCTGAATTCTACATTCTGAATTCTTAATTCTTGTTAGAAGATGGCAAATTTAAAAGAGGTTCGATTACGCATTGCTTCTGTATCCAGCACACAGCAAATTACCAAGGCCATGAAAATGGTTTCGGCAGCTAAGTTGCGACGTGCGCAGGACGCTGTAACTCAAATGCGACCCTATGCTTCGAAATTGCGCGAAATTCTAGAAAATGTGAGCGCAACATTGGAAGGCAGTGCAGGTGGTGCATTTGCAAAACAAAGAGCTGAAAAAAATGTGTTGTTGATTGTGATTACTTCCAATCGCGGATTATGTGGTGCTTTTAATGCGAACGTGATTAAAACAGCTAATCGCTTAATGAAAGAAGATTACAAAGCTTCAAAAGTAAGCGTGTTTTGCATTGGTAAAAAAGGTGCCGATTATTTCCGTAAATCGGATGTGAAGGTGGTAGATGGCGAAAATGCAGCAAACTTAAACTCGATTTTTGATAAATTAAAATTCGAAAATGCTGCTCCTATAGCTGAACGCATCATGAAATCGTTCGAAAATGGTGAGTTTGATAAGGTGGTGTTGATTTACAATCAATTTAAAAATGCAGCAGTACAAGTTTTAACTACCGAAAATTACTTGCCGGTTCAAAAACCCAAATTAGACGTAAATGCAAAGAAGGGCAAAACGGCCGATTACATTTACGAGCCCAATAAAGAGACCATAGTTGAAAATTTAATCCCCAAATCGCTTAAAACACAGCTTTACAAAGCGCTTTTAGATTCGCTAGCCAGTGAGCACGGTGCGCGTATGACAGCGATGCACAAAGCAACCGATAATGCTGGTGCACTAATCAAAGAATTGAAACTGATGTATAACAAAGCCCGTCAGGCTGCGATTACTAATGAAATATTGGAGATTGTGGGTGGAGCGGAAGCTTTGGAAGGCTAAGATTTATTTATATTGATATTTTAAAAGAGCTCTGCATTGCGGGGCTCTTTTTGTTTGAAATCGCTTATTCCATATCAGAAAATTGTATTTTTATAATAGTTATCCAAAATTCAAGAAACCATGAGAAAAAATTTCCTATTCATTTTACTTGTTTTTTTCTATTATGCTACCTATGCCCAAGACTGTTTTTGGTTGCAGGGTGCGGGAAGTAATGATGCGGATAGTTATTGCACCGCAGTGGATAAAGATGGAAATGTTTATGCTGCAGGATACTTTAAGGATCATTCGATAACTTTTGGAAGTATAATCTTAACTGAACATTCCGTTACGGTTAATACTGAACAACAAGCCTTTATTGTAAAATATAATCCAAAGGGTAATGTGTTGTGGGCAAAAAATTTTAATGGTAAGTCAACTGGAAGGGCAGTTGCTGTTGATTCTTCCGGAAGCGTTTATTTTACCGGAAATTTTTTAGGAGATTCAATCACCTTCGGAACAATTACGTTAACAAAATCAACAGGTAGCAGTTCACCGGACATTTTCATTGTCAAATTAGATGAAAATGGAAACATTATTTGGGCTAAAAAATCAAGCTCGACAATTCCTGCATTCGGTATGAGTGGGAATCAGGTCTATGCCATTGCAACAGACAAATTGAATGGTGTTTATATTACAGGTTACTTTGGCAATGACACGCTATTATTTGGAAACGTAGCTCTCTATAATCCGCCAATTGGAACAAGTACTAGAAGTAGTGTTTTTGTAGTCAAATATGATTCAGCAGGGAATGCAATTTGGGGTAGGTGCGCTGTTGCTAAAAATAATTGTTTTTCTAGGGCAATAGCGGTTGACTCTGCAAACAACATATTTATTGCTGGAGATTTTAATGGCGACTCATTAAATTTCGGTAACGCTACTATTTATCGTGGCATGGGAAATAAAGCGGCTTTTATTGTTAAATTCGATCCTTTGGGCAACACCCTATGGGCTAAGAGTGGTGTGGGGTCTACCGGTGGAAGTGTCGTTGGAAGTATATATGGCTTAACTACCGTTGGAAATGATGTAATTGTAGCTGGAAGTTTTGGCAGTGACATTAATTTTGGAGGAATTCCACTTGTTTCAGCAGGATCGAACGACTTGTTCATTTGTAAAATTAATGAAAATGGGACAGTACTGTGGTCAAAGAAGGCAGGAGGAACTAATGATGACAATGCCTATGGTATTATTGCTGACAAATCTGGAAATTTTTATCTAACAGGATACTTTAAAAGCGCTTCAATTGCATTTGATGGTGTAAATTTAATAAATAGTGGCACTTCCAGTTCAAATACCTTCCTTGTAAAATATGACTTGACAGGAAATGCAATGTGGGGAAAAAGTTCTACGGGCAATGCTTATGCCAGAAGTATTGCAGTTACTTTAGGAGACCATGTATTTATAACAGGGTATTTTAACGGCTCAGCAATGAGTATAGGAAATGAAGTTTTATCATTTAACAATACAAGAAGCGTTTTTATTGCAAATACGTATGCTTTTTCGTCCTCAGTTTTTTCAACAAATGTTACCTGCAATGGCGGTAATGATGGAGCTGCGGTGATAACGTTAAGTGGTGGAAGTCCAGCGTTTACCTACACCTGGAGTAACGGCTCAACTGCATCTTCAGTAAGTAATCTCGCAGCAGGCAATTATTTCATAATTATTCACGATGATTATGGTTGTGCCAAAACTGAATTGGTTGCAATTACCGAACCTCCAGCAGATTCTGCTCACATTTGCCTCGTTTCCGTAGATTCAATTTCTCAGAATAATATTATAGTTTGGGATAAGACTGTATTTAATTCTGTTGATACTTTTATTGTATATCGCGAAATTGCTTTAGGGAATTATCAGCCAATAGCCTCAATTCCATTTGATTCATTAAGCCAATTTATTGATACAGTTAGAACAAAGTATTTTCCAAATACGGGAAATCCCAATGCCGGAACTTATCGATATAAATTGCAGGCCAAAAGTACCTGCGGCAGTAATAGTTCATTAAGTCCTTATCACAACACAATTTTTATTCAGAACAATGCTGGAACATTTTATTGGGTGCAACCATATTCCATTGAGAATGGCCAAAATCCTGTATCGAGTTATGTGCTTATGAGAGACGATAACAGCAACGGTCAATGGCACGATATAAGCAGTGTTTCTGGAACACAACAAACTGTGAGTGATCCTCTTTATGTAATTTATCAAAATACTGGATCCTGGAGAGTAAGAACACAATGGAACATTACCTGCACACCAACATTGCGGATGGCATCAATTTATAGCTCATCTCTTTCTAATATATTCAACAATACCATTACTTTTCTTGGAAATATTAATTCTGATTCAATATCCCAAATTTATCCAAACCCTAGTACTGGTGCGTTTACAATTCAAATGGCTCGAAATCAATTAGCGGCAAAAATTGAAATAATTGACGTGCTAGGAAATGTAGTCTTTTCAAAAATCACTGATATCACTAACAAAGCAGATGTGTTGCTTGATATAGCCCAAGGTGTTTACCTTGTTAGTATAACAACATCTAACGTTAAAAACATATCAAAGCTAATTATACGATAAGTTTAGTGGGTTGTAATGAAATATAAGATATGATTCAGGCTAAAATCAAGAACCCCTAATATTAGGGATACCACTTATCGAAGTTCAGCCCTTAGGATAACCGCTTCTTTTTATATTTGGCAGTCAATATTGACAAGTAGTTCAAGTCTTTTCAAAACCCTTAATTCAAAAACATGAAAAAAAATTACACCAGAATTTATGCGCTTTTTATTGCTGCATCACTCGCTTTTGCTGCATTTGATGTTAAGGCCGGTTATGTAACCGTGCCTTGTACCGGTTTTACTGCCGATGTGGTAGCAAACGGACTCGGATATCCGCAAAGTACAACAGATAGTACTTTTGACAAAGCCGGTTTTTATTTGCTCGATTCAACTTATCGTTATCCAACCTTGCCCGCAGTGCTACCCGCACATGCTTTATCGCCGGCTGGTTTAATTCACAGTGTAGTAGTTGGAACTCCGGGTTTGGATTTTCAATTAGCAAGTTTTAGTGGGGCAAATAGTTTAAGAATTGATGTAAATAATTCTGCTAAGACCTTAAGTTTTGTGACACCGGTAAGTGCCTCTCAAGTATTTTTATTGGGAGCAACAGGAAGCGGTGCGGCAACCATGACAGTAGTTGTTAATTTTACTGATTTAACAAGCCAAACCTTTACTGCACAATCATTGCCCGATTGGTTTAATTCAACAGGATTCGCCATCCAAGGAATAGGTCGTGTAAATCCATTGAATTCTCAACCCACAGGATTGACTGCCCCAACTGATCCCCGTTTGTATCAAAAAGCGCTTACCTTAAATGCTGCAAATTACACCAAGTTGATTTCCGGCATTACGGTTACTCAAACAAGTGTTACTGCCGGCGTTGTGAACATAATGGCAGTTTCTATTCAAACTCCACCTTTAGGCATCAACAATTCAAATGTAGCAGCAGCACCATCTATTAAGTTATATCCAAATCCGGTAAGTACTGATTTTTATGTGGAACTGAATGGATACAAAGGCAATGTAAATGAAAAAGTAAGTTGCAAAATTTACAATATGATTGGAGAGCAAGTGTTTGCAATCACAAGCGGAGTATTAGAAGAGAACCGAATTTTCATCAAACCGGATACTAAATTAGCTCCCGGTATTTATGTATTGGAAACCGAAGTAAATGCTAAGAAATCACTTCAAAAATTTGTAGTGAAATAAGGCAACAAGAAAGTTAAACAACTATTTTTTTGTACTGTTATCAGAAGCGGAGACTGAATATTGATTCAGTTTCCGCTTTTGCATTTGGCGCCCTGCTAAATGAAAGGGAACTGCTGCAATTCTTTTTAAGCGGGAAATAGAAATCAGGGAAGGCTGTGTAAATACTGTTTTCAATTCTGCAATTCCTTGCTTGGTTCGATAATTTCGATGCACATAACGTTGCAAGGCTTTGTAAAAGGAGGAAGGATATGTGCTCCGAAAAAGCATGGCCATTTCGTCTGAATCCGTCCAGTTTGTTTTATCTTTTAAATCGTTTTTTACTTTATCATAGAAAAGGGTTCCCGGCAAGGGATAGGAAACTGAAATACCAATATCATCGGGCAATAATTCATTCAACATATGAATGGTCATATCAATGTCTTCTTGGGTTTCGCCCAGATAGCCAAACTGCAGGAAGAAAGCCGGTTTAATAGCAAACTTTTTTAAGAGCCGAGTCGCCTCATAAATTTGCGCCACTTTTGTTCCTTTGTCCATGGCATCGAGAATTTTTTGCGAGCCACTTTCTGCGCCTACCCAAGCAGTTTCACATCCTGCTCTAGCCAATGCTTCAATATTATTCTCCTCCAAAAGTAAATCCACACGCGATTGAATTTTGAATTGAAAGCTAAGGTTTTCACGTTTTACAGCTGCTGCAAATTCGTTTGTCCAGCCCGGTTTCAATCCAAAAATATCGTCACAAAACCAAATGTGATCAAAGTCGAAAATTTGTTTCAGGTATTTTAATTCCTTAATAACATGATTTACCGAACGTGAATTGTAACGGTTTCCATAAATGGGTTTAGCACACCAATTGCATTTATATGGGCAGCCACGGGTGGTACTCATGTTTATCGAAAAGTAGCCGTTTTTTTGCAGCCAATGCATTTTGTACTCCAACATATTTACCAAGTCCCATGCGGGCATCGGAAGCGCATCTAAATCGCGCATTACCTCACGTTTAGAAGTGGTAATGGTATTTCCATTTTCTCGAAAGGCAATTCCCTGAATACTTTTTAGGTCGGAATTATTTTTTGAAAGTGCATCAAGCAATTCCAACAACGTTTGTTCTCCTTCCCCTTTGATGATAAAATCGGCTCCATTATCTAAATAAGTTTCTACCCTATCGGTGGAGTCGGAACTTGAGAAAATAACCTTACAGCCGTGCTTTTTAGCTTCTTTCGCCATTTTAAATGCAGCCTCCCGCATATTGGTAAGGCACATTTTAGTGAGGTAGTTGAAGCCATCGTCATAGAGCACAAAAAAGGCAGGTTTTGTTTTTTGAAGTAGCGGAAAAATATCCTCAGCTGCCTCGGCAAACATGGTGTCGAATAAATCTACCTCATACCCTTTTTCACGCAAAAATGCTGCAGCGGTAATAGTAGCTAGTGGTGCATAGGGCTGACCCAGCTTCCATTGTTTGGGATCGAAGCGGAGAAAGTAGGAGTGTGAAAAAAGAACTTTGTGCGACATGCAACTATGTCTTTTGATAACGTTCCACTTTTACGCCGAATTTTTTTAAAAATTCAACTCCTTCATCCACGCCCATTTTTTTATACTCGGCATACGAATCGAGGTATATAATTTTTTTGATACCGATGGTGTAAATCACACGGGCACAGGAAATACAAGGAGATAACGTAACATATAAGGTAGAACCTTCAATTGAAACATTATTTTTTGCCGCGTACAAAATGGCGTTTTGTTCGGCGTGCAGGGCAAGTGAGCAACTTCCTTTGCTATCGCGCGGGCAACCTTCTTGCGGCCATACTTCATCGCAATTGTGTGTACCGGCGGGGGGGCCGTTATAACCCAATGAAATGATGCGTGTGTCTTTTGTAAGCACCGCGCCAACCTTAGCTTTCACGCAATGTGATTTAAGCGCGAGGTTGGAAGCGAGTTCCATGTATATATCGTCAAAACTGGGTTTTGCTTTAAGGGTCATAAATTTGAAGAGGAATAATTGCTTAACAAAAATAGGAAAGAATATCCATTAAAAAGAGTTCGCTCAAACATCTCTTCATCGAAATGTAAAGCCTTGTGCAAGAATTAAAATTTACATTTGTTAAAAGCACTATACAATGAAAAAAATTCTACTCCTTCTTGTTTTTTCTTCAATGACCTTTTTACTTAAGGCTCAGAATCCACATCATGTTACTTTTAACAGTGCCAACCATGCAGTGTGTATGGTTCCACAGGGTGATTTTCTGTGGTATGGAACTGAGTCTTGCCTGATCAAAAGAAATGTTTTGACAAACGAATGCCAAACCTTTACTGATGAAAATTCCGGTGTTTCTTTAAAATGGATATATGCTCTGGCCATAGATGAGAAATCAAATATATTGTGGATAGGATGCGATAGCGGCTTAATTAAATATGATGGTACTTCCTTCACCCGCTATAGCCTCACCTGGCCTTCTTTGAGTTTTGGTCCACGTCAGGCCAAAGACATTAGTGCCGATACCCTTGGAAATGTATGGATCGCGATGGGATATTATGGTTTAGCGAAATTTGACGGGAGCAACTTTACCTATTACAACTACTCCAATACCACAATACCCAATGATAGTTATATTAAAGTAAAAGTTACAAAGGCGGGTAAAGTGTGGGCAGGTACTAACGGACAAGGACTGATTAATTATAATGGTACGCAATGGACAATTTACAATAAAACCAATTCGTTGCTTACCTTTAACAGTATTGAGGCCCTTGCCTTAGATTCCTCTTCAAATCTTTATTTTTCTGATTCTTATTATCTCTATCACTTTGATACGAGTATGCATAAACTTGTTGGCTTAGATGGATACTACACTTTGGCAGGGCTAAGTATCGATGCGCAACAAAATGTCTGGACAAGTTACAGTTCTTTAAGATATGACATAAACTCGAATTCGTATTGGTGCCAGGAAGTGGAAAAGTATAATACAGCAACAGGAGACACTACAATTAGTGTGATCACAACAAATTTTGAAAAAAATATAGGTTTATATCCTGTCTCCTCTTGTTTTGATAGTTATAATAATTATTGGACGGGTCAATACTGGGGACTTCAAAAAATTGACCTGCAAACAAAAGTCAGCGTGCTTTATTATCAAGGCCTTCCTCCCGCCTGGACCAATACCTGCGCCTTCGTGGAAAATGCTTTTGGCAAATTATGGCTGGGGTCATACCTGGAATTGGAAGGGTGGAGTGGGCTCGGGAGTTTTGACGGTAAAAATTGGGAAACATACATTAAATATAACAGCTCCCTGAAGAGTGATGGTATTATTGGAATGGACAAGGATGACCAAGGTAATTTATGGTTAGCAGTGAAGTATTTATATGATGGATCAGGTAGCCAGGATACAAATTTTCTTTATAAATATGATGGTCAGAATTTTTCCCTTATATATAAATTCCCGGACTATACTTACGTAAACTCACTCCTGGTGGATACTTTTAATAATGTCTGGACTTCTGATGATAGAAAAATCAGAAAATACAATGGAAATTCATGGGTAGTTTATGACTCTCTCAGCTTTCCTGCTTTTCAAATTGGTTATAACGGATTTATATTTAAATCCATTAAGAAAGACCATAACAACAATATATGGGGCATTGCAGTTACGAATAGTTTCACTAACATAACCTCTAAAGTAATAAAATATGATGGTATAAACTGGACACAATATCTACTTCCCGATAGCTGTAATGCAGAGTCTTTTACGATTGATAACAGTAATAAACTGTGGATATCCACTGACCACGGATTGTATAAGTTTGATGGAACAAACTGGACAAACTTTACCACAGCTAATTCAGGCATTTCCTCAGACAGAGTAAATTGTTCTGTGATGGACAACAATGGGAAACTTTATGTCGCCAGCAGTAGCTTGTCATCTGGTGGGACGATGAATGTTTTTAATGATACCACATGGACGAATTTTACGGCCCTCCCCTATTCTTCCAATTCATTTAATACTCTTAATTTTCACCTTTTCTGTGATTCGCATAATAACATTTATTTCTGCTATTATGGTTTTGTGTATGTGTACAATGAGTCGAGACAGGGCGTAACTTTCAATTCGCTTTATAAGGACCAGGTTTCGGAAGGAAAGATTTATTATGATTCCGATCTGGATGGGATGTACGATTCCACTGAAGTGGGACTGGCTAATCAAAAAGTAATGCTCTTGCCGGATAGCATTTCCTGCTGGTCAAATGCTACCGGTGACTACAGCATCAATGCCGACACCTTGGCTCACAGCATTATTTTTATTCCCAAAACGAACTGGAACCAGACTTCTGCATTTAGCGGTTATAACATCCACTATAATTCACCGGAGTGTTGTTATAATTTCGGAACCATACCTTCTGTTTTACAGGATGATCTTTCCATTAATGTTACAAATGGTGCCCCGGTACGTTGTGGCTTTACTATCCCTTATCATCTGAATTATAAAAATACAGGAACCACAATCTGTGATGGAACAGTTAGTTTATCTCATGATCAGGGTTTTCAATTTATGTCATCAAGTCAAGCTGTGAATAATGTAGTGGGGAATACATCTGTGTGGAATTTTACAAACTTATATCCGGATGAGGAAAGACATATTGTGATTTACCTGCAAGCTCCACTTACTGCTTCAGGGCAGCTGTGCAATTATGCTGAGATTAGCAGAAAATCAGGTATACAGTTTATTGTTGAAGAGGGAGACAGTATCTGTTCTACACTCACCTGTTCCGCTGATCCAAATGATAAGGCAGTAGAACCAGAAGGAATAACCGGTGAACATTTTACTCTGAAAACTGCTCAATTCGAATATACCATCCGCTTTCAAAACCTAGGTACTGATACTGCTTTTACGGTAGTAATAAAAGATTCATTAAGCAACCTGCTCGATTGGAATAGTCTGGATGTGACAGGTTACAGTTCACCGGTTATGACCTCAATTGATAAAAACGGACTTGCTACTTTCCGTTTCGAAAATGCATTACTTCCCAACGATGATGTAAATGAACCCGCCAGTCATGGGTTTGTAAAATATAAGATCAATCCGAAACAAAATTTAGCTGACGGTTCTCAAGTTTATAATATTGCTGATATCTACTTCGATTATAATTATCCAATAAGAACCAATACCGTTTTTAACACCCTGGTTACTAGCATAAATGTAGGATTTGCAGAGGTTTCAACATCAACACCCAATGAAAGCGTCATCCCTCAACCGGTGAAAGATAATGCGGACATAGTTTTTCCACTCAACGCAAAAGGAAATTATTTGCTTACACTTTATGATGGATTGGGAAATGTGACAAGTTCTGAAACAAGATATTTCAGCAATTCCATATATGGGAAATTTGAAATTAATCTGGGTAATTCTCCAGCGGGTATTTATTTTTTCAGAATATCCAATCCTGAAAAATTATGTGAAATATCCGGAAAGATCCTTAAGCAATAATTCGCTAAGAGTAATTTACTCAGCCGGAGAAGTGGTTGGGATTTCCTCATAAATCACCTGCATTACCGTTTGCCCTACCATTTTTAAAGTGCTTTTTTCAATGATGCTGATGTTATCGGCATGAGTGTGATGAAAGGCGGGATAAGTGCCGGTAATGGGATCCATGTGCACAATATCGATAGTGGGGATTTTTGCAATTGCATTCAAGTACAAATGATCATCGGTAGTTTGCCCGGTGCGAGCGGAGATGAAATAATTCCCATATCCCAGCCTGCTTGCAGCATCCCATACTTTTTGTACAATTTCTGGCGCATAGTTCATGGAGGTTCCTTCCATTGGAAACAGGGGGTTTTGACCGCCTACCATATCCAATAAAATTCCAAATTTAGGGGTATAATCTGCAGGTTTATTTTTTGCCCAATACTGTGTCCCTAGGCACCAGGTATCTTCTTTGCGTTGGCCCATGGTATTGTCGGGCTGACCATAATCTTCGAGGTCGTTAAGAAAAATATCAATTCCTATTTCGGGTTTGTTTTCGGAAAGTAAACGCGCAATTTCGAGCAAAACAGCTGCTCCGCTTGCACCATCGTTAGCGCCGTCGATTGCTTTTGCAATATCCTTAGTGTCTTCGTCAGCAAAGGGGCGGCTATCCCAATGTGCGGTAAGCAGAATTCTGTTTTTTGATTCGGGTTTGTAGGAAGCAAAAATATTTTTGAGGGTGTAAGTGTTGCCGTCGAATGTCGTGATGGGAGCTTGTTGCAAATCAACTTTTAGTCCGTAGGATTTAAGTTTATTTTGAAAATAACTGGCGCAGCTTGCATGTGCTTTGGTACCGGGCACACGTGGTCCAAAATCGACTTGTTTTTTGAGGAATGCGTATGCGCTGTCTGCATTAAAATCAGGAGAAGCTATTTTTATTACTTCAGTTTGGGGTGCTTCCGGTGTTTTGTTTTCGGGCTCTTTGGTAGGATTTGAGCAGGACGAAAGCAACAGGATAAAAGCTATACAAAGTTTAGAAATGGATTTTATCATATTGTTTAAAGCATTGCAAAATAAGTGAAAAATAGCGAAGCCTGTATTAATTCCAATTGAAAGTTAATTGTGTATACACTTTTATGTTACTAAAATGGGACGCAGATGAAGCGGATTCTGCAGATTTTCACTGATTTGTTTTTAGCAGTCAATTATTGTTTTGTTGTCCATATTGAATCAACAATTGGGTTTAGATTTAAATAAAATTGGCTGAATTGAAATTTTTCTCAAAACAAACACTCTCCTTTATATTTTCATACTGCCCATAATTTGGGATAATTAAATAGCCGTTTCTTTTGTAGAGCGCAATAGCTTCAGGCTGTTTTTCACCGGTTTCTAAAATGCATTTGGTGTACGAAAGCTCGGCTGCCCATTTTTCTAATTCCTTTAAAATAGATGTCGCTACTCCTTTGCCACGATGGGAGGGAAGTACATACATTCTTTTTACTTCCATAGTATCCGTATCGTAGGTTTTTATTGCCCCGCAACCAATGGCATAATCATTTTCAAATGCAATTACAACATGTTTGATGTTGTCCGTTTTATTGAATTGTGCATAAAAAGAATGATCCTCTCCATCGCGCAGCTGCAAGTCTTTATCGAGCAGCGCAACAAGTTGGTGAAAGCTTGTATTTTCAGTGTTGGTTCTTTGGATGATGAGCATATTATTTAGTGCCAATTGCGTTAGGGATTGCAGTGGAAATCCTTTTTCTTTTTCGGAAAAAGATTGGAGCGAAAAGCCCGACCATTTAGCACTTTGATAAAAGTGCTAAATGGGAACGCCCAAATTGAAGTGCCTATTATATTAAGGATTTACGCTCCAAACCGCTCCTTCCTTGGTATCTTTAATAGTGATGTTGTGCTTTTGCAATTCATCCCGAATTTTATCGGAAGTGGCAAAATCTTTTTTAGTCTTAGCTTCGCTACGTAAGGCCAACACCACTTGCATTACGTCTTCCACCAAAGAAGAATCGCTGCCGGCTTTTTCTGATTTTAAACCTAAAATATCAAACACAAAATCCTGCAACAGTTTTTTGAGTGCCAATAAATCATCGGCCGAAAGGCTTTCAGTACCTGCATTTACTGAATTGATGATGCGCACCGCTTCAAATAAATTGGCAATTACAATGGGGCTGTTAAAATCGTCGTTCATAGCAGCATAGCAGTTTGCGCTGAGTTGGCTGATGTTTGACGTTGACTTATCCCCGGCCTTTAACTTTTCCAGTGTTTCGAGAGCTGCCATTAATTTAGCGAATCCCTTTTCGCTTGCTTGCAAGGCTTCGTTGCTAAAATCGAGTGTGCTGCGGTAATGCGTTTGCATCATAAAGAAGCGCACGGCCATTGGGCTGTATCCTTTTTCCAACAAGGGATGATTGCCGGTAAACAATTCCCCCGGAAGGAAACCATTGCCGGCACTCTTACTCATGCGCACTCCATTTACAGTAAGCATATTGGCATGCATCCAATAATTTACAGGAGCCGTGTGGTTACAACCATGAGATTGTGCAATTTCGTTTGTATGGTGAGTGGCGGCCAAGTCCATTCCTCCGCCGTGTATGTCGAAGGTATCGCCTAAATATTTTTTACTCATGGCGCTGCATTCGATGTGCCATCCCGGAAAGCCTTCGCCCCAGGGGCTTTGCCAGCGCATGATGTGTTCGGGCTTTGCTTTTATCCACAAGGCAAAATCCAATCTTCCACGCTTTTCGTCTTGCCCATTCAACTCGCGCGAATTATCCAATAAGTCCTCCAGTTTGCGATTAGTAAGGATGCCGTAGTCTTGCTCTTTGGCATATTTATCTACATCAAAATAAACTGTACCATCCACTTCGTAGGCATAACCATTGGCTATTATTTTTTTGCACATTTCAATTTGCTCAATAATGTGGCCAGTTGCAGTAGGTTCAATACTGGGCGGAAGGGCATTAAATTCCCGCATAATATCGCGGAAGCCAAGTGTGTAGCGTTGCACAATTTCCATAGGTTCAACCTGCTCCAGCTTTGCTTTTTTACTGAATTTATCATCGCCCTCATCGCGATCCCCCTCCAAATGCCCGGCATCCGTAATGTTGCGCACATATCTTACTTTAAATCCGAGATGCACGAGGTAACGGTAAATTAAATCGAAGGATATAAAAGTGCGGCAATTGCCTAAATGTACATCGCTGTAAACAGTAGGTCCGCACACATACAAACCCACAAAGGGTGCATTAATAGGTTTAAAAATTTCCTTTTTTCGGGACAGTGTATTGTAAATTTCCAATGGCTGGTTCATAGGCCAAGTAAGGTTAATGGATTAAAATAATAAGAAAATGCTAGAAAATAGTGAACGAAACTAGCAACAGACAAGAAAAGGAAAGGGTTGCAGAAAATGAAGGAGCATGAAGTTTTACTTTTCGGTTTTAACTTCAACCACCTTTCCCTCTTTCACAATGGAGGTTTTTATCAATTTTGCGCCATCGTATTCGTATTTTTTCCCATCTATTAAAACGCTGTTTTTGTAGGTTCCTTCGGTAGCTAATTTGCCTTTTGAGTTGTAGGTTTTGTTAAACCCGTCTTTTAAATAGCCCACAGGGGTTTCAACTTTCGGAGCTTCTACTTTTACCTCTTCCACTTTCACTTCTTCTTTTGGTGCTTCTACTTTTTTCTCTACAAATATTTTTACTTTGTTGGTATCCAAACGACCGTTGTTAAAGGTTTTTTCAGATTTAGGACTGCCGTCATCGTAATATTCTTTTAGTACACCGGCTTCTTGTCCGTCGGCCCAATTTCCTTCAATTTTTACTTTGCCGTTTTCGTGGTAATATTTTTGAGCGCCTTCTCTTTTTCCTTGAGGATTATAGTTGAATTCGTAGGCCATTTGCCCATTCTCGTAATAGTATTTATAAGCACCTACCCACACATTGTTTTGCCACAATCCTTCTTCAGAAAGTTTGCCGTTGGAGTAATAAAATTTTGCGTAACCACTTGGAATATTGTTCACAAAAATGAGTTCGTTTTTTGTTTTTCCGTTGCAATAAAATTGATACCAGGTACCATTCTTTTTACTGTCAACAAAATTTCCTTCTTCCACTTTTTTGTCGGCCGGACAATCCTCTAAGCGTCCATCTGCATTAAGTACTACCCAATGACCTTGTTTTAAACCGGCAGCATCAGATTGATTTAACGAATCTCCGGCTAGTGGTGCAGCAGCATAGGCCGCTGAAAGTCGGATAAAAGCAATACTGATTAGTAGAAAAAATTTTCTCATTCTTTTAATTTTGAATTGATTTTAATTTTCAAATATAAGTTATTTTACATAATTCAATTTTTGTGGTTGAGATACTTTATCAACAGGTTATTCATATCCTCTTGCTTATATATTTCGGTTTTTATGAGATGACTGAAAAGTGCAAATAGGATGGGCGAAATATCTTGTAATAGGGAACAACTTATTTTTAGTAGATTAAATGAAATGTGAAATTCGCTTGAATAGTTGTTTAACAGCCCAAAGATTCAGATGAAATGCGTGTGAACGTTTACTAAAACACTTTACAGTCAATCCTGAAAAATGTGGGTTAGAAAAAAAATCCGCATTGTTCGCAGAAAAAAATTAATATTGTGATTCTTTTTTTTACGAAAACTAAATCAAACAAGTGAAAAAAACTCTTGCAGCCATTACTGCCGTTAATGGTTATGTCCCCGAATATAAGCTCACCAACAAGGAGTTGGAAGGAATGGTAGATACGACCGAAGATTGGATACTGAGTCGAACCGGTATTGCCGAACGCCGAATTTTAAGGGAACCGGGTAAGGCAACTTCTGATATGTGTGCCGAAGCAGTTAAAGGATTGCTCGAAAAGCGCGGCATTAAGGCAGAAGAAATTGATTTATTGATTTGCGCAACGGTGACAGCAGATTTGATTTTTCCGGCAACTGCACAAATTATTTGTGATAAAGTGGGTGCAAAAAATGCCTGGGGATACGATTTGAATGCAGCCTGCTGCGGCTTTTTATATGCCTTGGCTACTGCTTCTAAATTTATTGAGACAGGTGCTCATAAAAAAGTTGTAGTGGTGGGTGGTGATAAAATGTCGAGTATTATTGATTATACCGATCGTGCTACTTGTATCATATTTGGCGATGGGGCTGGCGCTATCTTGTTAGAACCTAACGAGGAAGGCAATGGACTAGTAGATGCGGTGTTGCGGTCGGATGGTGCAGGCCGTGAATTTTTGCATCAAAAAGCTGGAGGTTCCTTGAAGCCGCCAAGCTATGAAACGATTGATGCGCGGGAACATTTTGTGTATCAGGAAGGAAAAACGGTTTTTAAATTTGCGGTAACCAATATGTCTGGAGTTTCGGCTGAAATTATGGAACGTAATAATTTAAAATCGGAGGATATTAATTGGTTAGTACCCCATCAGGCCAACCGCCGAATTATAGATGCCACCGCTGAACGCATGGGCATTGGAAGTGACAAGGTAATGATGAATATTGAAAAATATGGAAATACCACAGCAGGCACTTTGCCCCTTTGTTTGTGGGATTATGAAAGCAAACTAAAGAAAGGTGATAACCTTATTCTTGCTGCCTTTGGTGGCGGATTTACTTGGGGAGCCATTTATCTTAAGTGGGCCTACTGATTAAATGTATGCCGATAAAAAAAAATTAATACTTTTATCTTTCTGAATTAAAAAAGAAATTATCAAAATCAATAGATATGGAACTAAAAGAAATACAAGACTTAATTAAATTCGTTGCGAAGAGTGGCGTGAGTGAAGTGGAATTGGAAAGCAAAGGATTTAAAATTGTAATCAAAACCGGAAATGGTAGCGATGCTTACCGCGGAGAACCAACCATAATACATACACCAGTACCTATCGCTGCACCAATTCTGCCAATGGCAGCTGCTCCTGTTGCCGCACCGGCTGCTCCTCAGGCCCCTGCACCAGCTGCACCGGCTGCTGACGCTAAATACATAACCATTAAATCACCCATGATTGGAACATTTTATCGTTCGGCCGGACCAGGAAAACCTGTTTTTGTGAATATAGGCGATGAGGTTACACCCGGAAAAACCACTTGTATTATTGAGGCCATGAAATTGTTCAACGAGATTGAATCCGAAATTTCAGGAAAAATTGTAAAAGTGTTGGTGGAAGATTCTTCGCCGGTAGAATACGATCAACCGCTATTTTTGGTAGATCCTTCTTAATCGAAGTTATTGTGGATTGTTTAAAGTAAAAGCTGTTACCGCTAAACCTTAAACTAAAAAATCAAACTAAACTAAGTATGTTCAAAAAAATATTGATTGCCAATCGTGGAGAAATTGCCTTACGTATAATTCGTACCTGTAAAGAAATGGGTATACATACGGTTGCAGTTTATTCTACTGCCGATAAAGATAGTTTGCACGTGCGTTTTGCCGATGAAGCGGTATGCATAGGCCCTCCGCCAAGTAAGGATTCGTATTTAAATATTGCCAGCATTATTTCGGCTTGTGAAATTACAAATGCCGATGCGATACATCCGGGCTATGGATTTTTGAGTGAGAACGCAAAGTTTTCGCGCATTTGTGGGGAGCATAGCATTAAATTTATTGGTGCATCCCCTGCCATGATTGATGGCATGGGCGATAAATCCTCTGCCAAAGATACCATGAAAAAGGCAGGTGTACCCACCATTCCGGGCTCTGATGGATTGATTACGGATTTGGATGAGGCCAAGAAGATTGCAAAAAAAATTAAATATCCGGTCATTCTAAAAGCTACTGCCGGTGGTGGTGGACGCGGGATGCGCATTGTGTGGAAAGAAGAAGATTTGCTTCCGCTGTGGGACAGTGCCCGACAAGAAGCCAGTGCAGCCTTTGGAAACGACGGCATGTACATGGAAAAATACATTGAGGAACCGCGTCACATCGAAATTCAAATTGTGGGCGATCAATACGGAAAGGCCTGTCACTTATCGGAAAGAGATTGTTCGATTCAACGCCGGCATCAAAAATTAGCGGAAGAAACTCCTTCGCCTTTTATGACGGATGAGTTGCGCGACAGAATGGGCGAAGCAGCCATTAAAGCAGCCTTGGCCGTAAGTTATGAGGGGGTAGGAACAGTAGAGTTTTTGGTAGATAAGCACCGCAATTTTTACTTTATGGAGATGAATACCCGTATTCAAGTGGAGCATCCCATTACTGAAGAAGTTATTAATTACGACTTAATTCGGGAACAAATATTAGTGGCAGCAGGCACACCCATTTCCGGAAAAAATTATTTTCCACAATTGCATGCCATCGAATGCCGTATTAATGCGGAAGATCCTTTTAATAATTTCCGTCCTTCACCGGGCAAAATTACCAACTTGCATACTCCCGGTGGACATGGAGTGCGCGTAGATACCCATGTGTATGCCGGCTATACCATTCCGCCCAATTACGACAGTATGATTGCCAAACTTATTACCATTGCGCAAACCCGTGAAGAAGCAATTGCAAAAATGATTCGCGCTTTGAGTGAGTTTGTGATTGAAGGCGTAAAAACCACCATTCCGTTTCACTTGCGTTTGATGAAAGATGAGCAATTTAGAGAAGGGAATTATACTACTAAATTTTTGGAGAGTTTTGATTTGACGGAGTAAGGTTATTATATGAAACTTATTAAAAGAAGGAGCAAGCATGACGCTTGGCTCCTTTTTTTGTTTTAGGAGCTCGTTTTTGGAGTAAGCAGCGAATGTGGCACCACGCGCTACAATCGCGCGCTAATATTTGTTCAGGCAGGATGCCTGGTAATAGCCACACTCGCAGGATGCGAGCGAGTGGTGTGTTTTTGAGAAAAAGTGCATTGTTTTAAGCTGTGCTTGTTTTTGTTTTTGGACCTAATTTTTCTATTGCCCATCCAATTGCCACCACCATCCCACAGCCCAACACATTGAGCCACAAAAAGGCCATCACATCAAAATACCAGCAATACATTACAAAAAGTTCAGTAAGTATTGCCGCAATAAAAACGGGAGTTCCGGAAACTGTTTTGACATAAAAGGCAACTATAAAAACGCCCAGAATGGTGCCGTAAAACAAGGAGCCCAGTACATTCACGGCCTCTAATAAGTTGCCCATTTTGCCGGCGTATAAGGCAGCCAAAATGCAAAATACACCCCAGCCCAAGGTGGCCAATCGGGAGGCATTTAAATAACGTTTATCGCTGGCGGTTTTATTGATGGAGCGTTTGTAAATATCGATAACACTGGTAGAAGCCAAGGAATTTAATCCCGATGCCAAGGAACCCATGCTGGCTAAAAAAATTACAGCAATGAGTAAGCCTATTAAGCCTTTCGGCAGATGTTGCATCACAAAGGTGAGAAAGATGTAGTTGCCATCATTTTTATCGAGTGCAGCGTTTTGCACTTGTAATTGGGCTATGCCTTTTTTACGGAGTTCTTCGGTATGTTGAAATGCAGTCTTGAATTTACTTCGCTCAATAGCTAATTGTGTTTCATTTTGAGATTGATAGGCAATTGCCAAAGCATACACGGCTTTTTGCTTTACTTGAGAAGCACTGTCAAATTGGGATTGTATGCGGTTGAAGGCAGAATTGTCTGCACTATTTTCAGTCTTAGGCATTTCGGCCTTATTGAAAAAAAGCGGAGGGGTAGTGAATTGATAAAAGGTAAAAACTAAAATCCCAAGCAAGAGAATTAAAAATTGCATGGGGATTTTTAGCAGTCCATTCATGAGCAAACCCATACGACTTTGGGTAATGCTGTGAGCTGTTAAGTAGCGTCCCACCTGCGATTGGTCGGTGCCGAAATAAGCGAGTTGCAAAAAGAATCCGCCAATAATTCCACTCCACAAATTGTAGCGGTTGTTCCAATCGAAATGCAAATCAATCACATTCATGCGGCCTGCATCGCCGGCAATGTGCAGGGCTGTGGATAAATTTACGCCCGGTGGCAACATGTTGAGCACCACTATTCCTGCGGTTAACATGCCTAAAAAGATAATGCCCATTTGTAGCACTTGTGTATAGGAAACTGCGCGGGAGCCGCCATACACCGTGTAAAGTATTACAAGTGTGCCAATGATAACGGTTGTAATTTGAATATTAACATGCAAAATGGTAGATAGAATAATTGCAGGGGCATAAATTGAAATACCGGTAGAAACGCCTCTTTGCAGTAAAAACAAAAAAGCGGTGAGGCGGCGGGTTTTATGATCGAAGCGCTTTTCTAAAAACTCATAAGCCGTGAATACCCGCAAATTGTGAAAAATGGGAATAAAGGTCATGCTCAACACAATCATCGCCAAAGGCAAGCCAAAATAAAATTGCACAAAGCGCATTCCATCCGTGTAAGCTTGTCCGGGCGCCGAAAGAAAGGTTATGGCGCTGGCTTGTGTAGCCATTACACTTAATAACACATGGTACCAGGGTAATTGCTTCCCAGCTAATAAATAGGAGTCGATATCTTTATTTCCACGGCCTTTCCATATTCCAAAAAGCACAATAGAACTTAAGGTAAGCGCTAATACAATCCAGTCGAGTGTGCTCATTGATAGTGTTGAGTTAGCCAAAAATAAAACACAATTTGGAGCACAAGAAGTACAATTACCAAGGCATACACCTTAGGCCAGGATTTGAAAATGGATTTTCGGTTTTGATTCATGGTTACATTGCTGCTTAAAACTATTTAATTTTATTGAAAGCAGCCTAGTCTTTTGTAATTTTTCGCTGCGCAACTTACATCTGCACCATTAAAGCACTTATCTTTGCCGCAATGGCTAAAGAGATAGAAGCACAACTTCAACAACTACTGAAATCATTGCCCGATAAGCCGGGGGTGTATCAGTATTTTGATAAAGAAGAGAAGATTATTTATGTAGGCAAGGCCAAAAGTTTAAAGAAGCGGGTGAGTTCTTATTTTAATCGAGATAATTATGAAAACAATAAAACTCAAATTCTGGTAAAGCATATTTGCGACATTAAATTTATTCTTGTTGAAACCGAATTGGATGCTTTATTGCTCGAAAATAACCTCATAAAAAAATACCAACCGCGCTACAATGTTTTATTAAAAGATGACAAAACCTATCCTTGGATCTGCATTAAAAATGAACGGTTTCCAAGAGTATTTTCTACCCGAAATGTCGTAAAAGATGGCTCCATTTATTTTGGACCTTATGGCTCCGGTAAAATGATGCATACCATATTGGATTTGATTCATCACTTGTATCCCTTGCGAAATTGTAATTATAATTTGTCGGATGAAAACATTGAAAAGGGAAAATTTAAAGTATGCCTCGAATATCATTTGGGAAATTGCAAAGGACCCTGTGAAGGATTGCAAACGTTGCGGGATTATAACGAACAAATTGAAGATATAAAAAGTATCATCAAAGGAAATGTGAATGATGTGGAGAAACACTTAAAAGTACTGATGCATGAGTTTGCTCAGAATTTTGAATATGAAAAAGCACATCAGATAAAATTAAAAATTGAACAGCTCGAAAAATACCAGAGCAAATCAACTGTTGTAAATCCAAGTATTACCAATGTAGATATATACTCGATTGCTACGGATGAAAATTTTGGCTATGTGAATTTTTTGAAAGTCGTGAATGGTTCAATCATACAAGGACACACCATCGAGTTAAAAAAGAAATTGGAAGAAAGTCCTGAAGAACTATTATTGATTGCCATAGCCGAATTAAGGCTGCGCTTTGAAAGTAATGCTAAAGAAATAATTGTTCCCTTTATTCCGGATGTAGAAATTCCGGGAACCGAATTTATCGTCCCGCAAAGGGGAGACAAAAAGAAATTGCTCGAACTGAGTGAGCGAAATGTGGAGTATTACCGCAAGGAAAAGCAAAAGCAATCGGATTTGGTAGATCCCGAAAGGCACAGCAAGCGCATTTTAGCGCAAATGAAAAAGGATTTGCGTTTGCAGGAAGAGCCGCGCCACATTGAGTGTTTTGACAATTCGAATATACAGGGAGCCTATCCGGTTTCGGCGATGACGGTTTTTAAGGATGCCAAACCCAGTAAAAAGGATTATCGTCATTTTAATATTAAAACGGTAGAGGGTCCGAATGACTTTGCATCTATGGAAGAAGTGATTTATAGACGCTATAAACGCATGATTGAGGAAGAGCAGGAAGTGCCTCAATTGATAGTGATAGATGGAGGAAAAGGTCAATTGAGTTCGGCGATGGAAAGCTTGGATAAATTGGGCTTGCGCGGAAAAATTACGGTTATTGGGATTGCAAAAAAATTGGAAGAAATATTTTACCCAGGCGACAGCATTCCGATGTATTTGGATAAGAAAGGGGAGACCTTAAAGGTATTGCAACACATCCGTGACGAAGCGCATCGCTTTGGAATTACGCATCATCGAAACCGCAGAGATAAGGGTACTATAAAGTCGGAATTAACCGACATAAAAGGGATTAGCTATAACACCGCGCAAAAATTATTGTGGAAATTTAAATCGGTTAAAGTCATTAAGGCCACTCCTGAAGCAGCACTGGTGGAAGTTATAGGAAAATCGAAAGCGAAGCTTGTGGCGGAGCATTTTAAGCAGCAAGATACTCCTCAAGACAAAATGGAATAGGCTTTTTATGCAAGAATAGTGGAAGTAATTTTTTAATTTTTCAAAACAAAAACTGTACAATTAGATTGTTGACCATTCCCCTATTGAATTTTCTTACTTTTTGGTCTTTAATGATGTTTTTTGGGGTTGCTATTAAACTTGTTTTTCATTTTTAGGTACATTTCTTTATGATGTATTCTGACTTTTTGCTTGATCAAAAAGTCAACAAAAAATCAAGGCTGATGATAAATTGACTAAAATTTAAATTCATTTTTGCAACGCAACCCAAGCGCTCGATTTTGTTCAGTAATCGCGAAATATTTTTGTTGCTCGCTCGAGGGTTGCTTACACAGGGCCCACGCTTAAAAATGAATTCAAATTTCTTAACGTCAATTTCTCATAGGCCGTTCCATTTCGGTTTTTAATGATGCTTTTTTATCGTTCTCGCTCGAGGGTTGCTAGCGCGGGGCCTGCGCAAAAATGAATTTGAATTTCTTAATGTCAATTTCTCATAGGCCGGTCCCTTTAGAATTGAATTAAAATCCATATTAGTTCATTTCTAACTTTAAGTAAGATTGGTTTATTGAAAATTAACTGATAGGGACAAATTGCGAACAGGGATTTAGCTTTAACTCAGCTTTTCGGTGAGTAATTTGATTTCGATTGTAGGTGAAATTTTTTCGTAAATAATGTTGTAAACGGCCGAGGTAATGGGCATGTTAACTTGGTAGGTTTTATTTATTTCGTGGATGCATTTTACAGCATAATAGCCTTCTGCAATCATTTCCATTTCCATTTGTGCAAATTTCACTGAATAGCCCTTGCCCAGCATGTTACCAAAGGTACGGTTACGGCTAAATTGGGAGTAAGCGGTTACTAATAAATCGCCTAAATAAGCAGAGCTTTTTATGTCGCGATTTATCGGATGCACTGCATCTACAAAGCGTTTAATTTCTTGAATGGCGTTAGAGATAAGTACTGCTTGAAAATTATCGCCATAGCCCAAGCCGTGACAAATTCCGCTGGCGATAGCAAAAACGTTTTTTAATACTGCTGAATATTCGGTGCCATAAATATCGTCGCTTGGAGTTGTTTTGATGTAACGGCAATTTAAATTTTGCGCCAAAAGCTTAGCATTTTCAGGGCTCTGAGAAGCAATGGTGAGGTACGATAGTTTTTCCATGGCCACTTCTTCTGCATGACAGGGTCCTGAAATTACACCGAAATGTTGGAACGGAACATCAAATTTTTTATGAAAAAAATCACCGATAATTAAATTTCCGTCGGGGACAATTCCTTTGATGGCGCTAAAAACCAATTTATCTTTTAAATCTTCTTTAGTGATTTGTTTTAAGGCATCTTCTAAAAAGGCAGCCGGAACAGCCATAATCAATACATCAAAATTTTTGACAATGTATTTTAAATCAAATTGCACCTCCAGTTTACTTAGGTCAAACTCAACTGAACTGAGGTAATGCGGATTGTGTTTAAATTTTTTGATAAACTCTACTGAATCTTTGTTGCGCATCCACCAACCCACTTTCTCGTTGTTGTTGAGCAGCATTTTTACGATTGCAGTAGCCCAGCTTCCTCCTCCAATGACTGCTATTTTGCTATTCGTCATGTTGT